>NZ_CP072392.1:3495694-3826294 GCF_017742835.1 Aquabacter sp. L1I39 | reverse complement strand
GCCGCATTCCCCCTCGCCGCAGCCGAAGCGCGGGCCGGACAGGGCGAGCGCCCCGCGCAGCACACCGAGAAGACTGGTCTGCGGATCGGCCTCCACGGGCCGATCCGCGCCATTCACATGCAGGACAAGGGAGACCATCTGGGTCAGTCAGCCGTGATGTTGAACTTCTCGACCACGCCCCGCCACTTGGCGATATCGGCCTTCAGATAATCGTCGAACTGGGTGGGCGTCATGATCATGGGCACGGCGCCGGACTTGCCCCAGTCGACCTTCAGATCGGGATTGCTGAGATATTTGACGATCTCGGCATTCAGCTTGTCCACGATCTCACGCGGCGTGCCGGCGGGCGCCATGAAGCCGAGCCAGATGGAGGCCTGGTAGCCGGGCAGGCCGGCTTCCTCGGCGGTGGGCACGTTGGGCAGAACGGTGGAGCGGGTGGGGCCGGTGGTGGCGAGGGCGACCACCTTCCCCGCCTGAACCATGGGCGCCATGGTGGTCACGGCGTCCATCATCATCTGCACGTGTCCGCCGATGACGTTGTTGCGGGCATCGCCGCTGTTCTTGTGGGCGATGTGAAGCATGTCCGTGCCGCTCATGGCGCGGAACAGCTCGGTGGCCATGTGATAGGGCGTGCCCTGGCCCGAAGAGGCATAGGTGATCTTGCCCGGATTGGCTTTGGCGTAGGCGATGAAGTCCTTGAGTGTGCGGGCCTCCACCTGCGGGTTCACCACGATCACAAGGTCGGAATAATTGACCGGCGACACGCCCACGAAATCGCGCATCAGCTCATAGGGCTTCTTGCGCAGAAGAGATTCGTTGGCGGTCTGGGTGTTGGACATCATCAGCAGCGTGTAGCCATCCGCCGGTGCCTTGGCGGCTTCCGCCGTGCCGATCACCGAGCCGGCGCCGGGGCGATTTTCCACCACGAATGGCTGGTTGAACACCTCCTGGAGGCGCTGGCCGACGAGACGGGCATAAAGGTCGGCCGGGCCGCCCGGCCCGAAGGGCACGATGATCTTCACCGCGCGCGAGGGATAGGACGAGGCCGCATTCTGGGCCAGCGCAGGCGTGGCCAGGGCGAGCGCGGACAGGACGGCAAAGCCGTGTGCGAGGCGTTTCAGCATGGGAGACCTCCCTGAGGGATCACGGCCGGTTGCGGCCGATTGTTCTTGATAAGGAAAGTGGTCCTAAACGGAGCATTGAACCTTGCGGCGCGACAGTCGTGCCACCGCGCCGCACGTCATCAGTGGAACGGATTTTCCAGCGTGCCGAGGCCGGTGATAGCGCAGCGCACCACATCCCCGGATTTCAGGAATTTCGGCGGCTTGAAGCCGATCCCGACGCCCTGGGGTGTGCCCGTGGCTATGATGTCGCCGGGCTCCAGCGTGGAGCCGCCGGAAATGAACGCGATCAGAGTGGGGATGTCGAAGATAAGGTCCGACGTGTTGGCATCCTGCCGCAATTCCCCATTCACCCAGGACTGCACTTGCAGATTGGTGGCATCCACCTCGTCCGCAGTGGTGATCCAGGGGCCCATGGGGCAGAAGGTGTCCAGCGCCTTGCCCAGATACCACTGCTTGTGATTCTTCTGCCGGTCGCGGGCGGTCACATCGTTGACGATGGTGTAGCCGAAGATGTGGTCGAAGGCGTTCTCTTTGGCGATGTTGCGCCCGCCCTTGCCGATGATGAGCGCCAGCTCGACCTCGTAATCGATGGCGTCGGTGACGCCCGGATGGGTTTCCACCGTCGCGCCCGGACCCACCACGGTCGCCGGCGGCTTACTGAAGACGGCGGGATAGGGATCGATCTCGGCGCCCGCCACCGCACCGGCCTCGAAACCGGACTGGGCGAACTCCTTGGCATGCTCGCGGTAATTCTTGCCGACGCAGATGATGTTCCGGCTCGGTCGCGGAATGGGGGCGAGCAGGTGGACCTGCGACAAAGCGAGGGATTCGCCGGCGGCGGCGAGCGCATCCTGGTGCCCGTCCCAGCCTGCGATCAGCTCCAGCATGCCGCCCGCCTTGACGGGGCGGACGGTGCCGGCCTGCGCATCCACGACGCCCACCTGGGTGCGTCCCTGAAATTCAAACGTCGCCAGTTTCATGATTGGGCTTCTTTGGTCAACCAATTTATGGACATTGATGGATTGGTTGACTATAAGAACCCGAGACCTGTTGTACAGGGCAAATTTGATCCAACCATTTCCGCGAAGGGTGCGATATTGGTTGACCATTCTCGGATGAGCGCGCCGGCCGTCACCAAGCAATCAGCGCGTGTGCATGACTTCCTGTCCGCCGCCATCGCCGGCGGGGACTTCAGCCCCGGCGCCAAACTGCCCACCGAGCGGGCGCTCTCCGAAAAGCTGGGCGTGCCGCGCAGCGCGGTGCGCGACGGCCTGTCGGTGCTGGAGGCGCGCGGCCAAGTGGTGCGGATCGTCGGCAGCGGCACCTATGTGGCGGAAGCACAAAAGGCGCCGGTCATCGCCACGCCACCGCAGACAGGGCGGGATGCCAGCCCTGCGGACATCATGGCGGCGCGCCTCGTGGTGGAGCCCCGCCTCGCCGCATTGGTCGTCACCAATGCCACCAGCGCAGACCTGGAGAAGATCGACCAGTGCAATCGCGCCGCCGACCTCGCCGAGGATTTCGAGGCATTCGAGCATTGGGATGCGGCGCTTCACGAGGCGATTGCCCAGGCCACCCGCAATCCCCTCATCATCGACATCTATGGGGCCATCACTGGCGCCCGCGACCGCACCGAATGGGGCGACCTTAAGCGCCGCACCATCACGGCGGACCGCCGCGCGCTCTATTCGGTGGAGCACGGGGTGATGGTTGCTGCCTTGCGCGCCCGGGACGTGGCGGCGGCCGAAGCCGCCATCGCCGCCCATCTGCTTACCGTCCGACGGAACCTGCTGGGCGTCTGAGAACGGCACCGGCCTTTCCTTCCGGCGGCTTGCCCGCTAGAGACGCGCCAGGGATGGCCCGCTCAGCCGATGAGGCTTGGGCCTCTTTCTCCCCTCCCCCGTCGGTCGCCACGAGAAGGGCACCCGCCGCCCCCGTGCCAGGCCGGCCAACCCAAGGAAACGCTCCCATGGCCCGTATTCCCTACGGCAATCCGGATGCTCCGGACGTCAAGCCGCTGGTGGACCGCATTGTCGCCGAGCGCGGCAACCTGCTTCACCTCTACCAGATGCTCATTCACAGCGCGCCGGTGGCGGAAGGCTGGCTGAACCTGCTCACCGCCATCCGCCAGAAGGGCGTGCTGCCGGGCGGGCTGCGCGAGATGATCATCATCCGCATCGCGAGCCTCAACAACGCGCCCTACGAGGCCGACCAGCATGTGCCCATCGCGCTGAAGGAAGGCGTGCCGCAGGCGCAGCTCGACGCCCTCGCGAACTGGCGGGACAGCGCGCTCTTCTCGGGCAAGGAACGGGCGGTACTTGCCTATGTGGACGCCATGACCCGCCAGATCCAGGTGCCACAGGACGTTTTCGCCGCGGTCCGCGCCCATTTCGACGATCGGGAAATGGTGGAGCTGACCGCGACCATCGGCGCCTACAATATGGTCTCGCGCTTCCTGGAGGCGCTGGAAATCCACTCGCACGACAAGCGCTGAGCACCAGAGCCTTCAGGCGGCGAGGACGGATCTGTTCCGGCCCGCCGTCTTGGCCGCATAGAGCGCGCGATCGGCGCCATCCACGAGCAGGGCATAGTCTGGATGGCCGCCATAGACGGCAATGCCGATGGAAACCGTCACGCGGGTCTCGCTCTGATCGGGCAGGCGCAGGGGCGCACCTTCCAAGGTGGTGCGGATGCGCTCCGCGGCGGCCAGCGCCTCTTCCGCGCCTGTCTCAACCAAGGCGATAAGAAACTCCTCACCGCCATAGCGGAACACGAAGTCGCTGGCCCGCACGCAATAGAGCACGTGCTCGGCCACGTGCCGCAACACCACGTCGCCAACGCCATGGCCGTGACGGTCATTGATGGCCTTGAAGCAGTCCACGTCCAGCATCAGCACCGAGAAGGGCCGCCCCGACTTTGCGGCAATCGAGATCTCGCGGCTCAGGATGGTCGGCATGAAGCGCCGGTTGAGCGCGCGGGTCAGCGGGTCCCGCCCTGATTCGACGGCGGCGATGGACTGGAACATCTCGTTGAGGAGGAACTTCAACTCCTCCACGGTGCGCTGGAGCTGCGTCACCAGGGGCTGGAGATCGGGCCCGCCCAACGCCTTGGCTGCCTCGATGCGCGTGAGCATCTGGAGGTCAATCTTCCGTAAGCCTGCCACCAGATCGTCCAGGCCCTTGCGCCCGTCGAACAGCAGGCCTGCGCGATGCACCACCCACAGGCCGAAAGGTGACGCCGAGATGCGGCGCAAGGGGGCGCGCATGCCCGGCTCCAGAAGGGAGAACAGAAGCCCCTGGCTCCATTCCATCAATTCGGCCCGCTGGCGCTCATGTTCCAGCGTGATGTCCTGCCCGAGCTCAAACAGGCGGTAGGCCTCGTCCATCTGCGCCCGCTGCACAGAGCGCGCCATATAGGCGTCGGTCATGATGGCGACGGCGGCATCCACCCGCGCATTCATGACCCGGATGAGCGCCACCAGATGCGGCAGGGCCATGGGCAACGTCTCGAGGCGCGCCAAAAGCTCGATCTTGATGAGATTGGCCCCTTGCACCACCAGCGAGGGCGGGATGCGGATGCGCGCATGTACTTCGCCGATCTGGCGCTGCGCCGCCTCGTCCAGTTCCGGTTCCGAGAAAAGGGTAACGATCCAATGGCGAAGCGAATGCTTCAGCCGCTCTTCCACCATCTCGGAACTGAGAAACACCTGCGCCTGGAACTCATCCAGGAAGCGGGCATAGAAGCGACTCACAATGTCGTCGGCGCTGTCGTTGGCAAGGTGGGCGAGGGTTTGGCAAAGTTCGGCCCGGGAGGGCACCGCACTCTTGTTCATTCGCAATCGGCAGTTCGAATATGAAAAGGCTGAAGTTTGACCCTAGAGGCAGGGATGCACCGCAGCAATGCCGAATGCCACGCGCCCGCAAACAGAGACAGCAAAGATGGCTTTGCTGCGCTATTCGGCTTCTGTATATTTTCGGAGAAGATAAATGGCGGGAGTGACGGGGCTCGAACCCGCGACCTCCGGCGTGACAGGCCGGCGCTCTAACCAACTGAGCTACACCCCCGAAGCGACGGTGCGTTTGCGGCGCCGCGTCGGTGTGGCGCTTCGATAAGGCCCCCCAGGTTTCAAGTCAAGCCGGCCCCCTCTCGGAGTTTTCCGACCCTGTGCAAAACTTTCGCGACAGCGGCGGCGGACACTTTGCCCATCCGCACTGCGCGAGGCACCGTGCCGCATCGGATGCACCCTTTACGACCCACGGCTTTTCGGTGTCATACTCGCCACGCGCATGGTGCGCGGGATTGTCCCTCTTGAGAACGACGCATCCAGCCTGGAGAGCATGGACCGCCCTGGCGGCATCCTATCTGCTTGTCCTGCAGATGCTCATGGTGGGGCTGGCGACGCCTGCCCTCACGCTCGAATCGGCCGGCATCCTGTGCCAGGCGGCAGCGGGAGCTGATTCGGGTGACCCGCTTTCGCCAGGACCCCCTTCCGCCGATTGCTGCGTTCTCGGCTGCCCCATGTTCGGGCCGACAGTGGCGCCCCCGCCCGCACTTGCGGCACTACTCCCCTCGCTGGCGTGGCACACGGCCGAGCCGCAGGGCCGCGCGCTGCGGCTCGGTGCAGGCATCGGCGCCTCGCCTGCCCAGGCCCGCGCGCCTCCGTCCAAGGCCTGACCGCCTCTTTCGCAGTCATTCCCTTCCGACGGATGTGCCGCCGCTGGCGCCTCTTTGGCGTCCGGGTGGCCAAGGAGCCTTGCCATGAACTTTGTCGCTCGCGCGCGCCAGACCGCGCCCTATTCCCGCCTGCCCGCCCCGCTCGCCCGCCTCCTCCGGCGGCTTTATGTGGAAGAAGTGGTGGCCGCCTTCGCCTTTGCCGCCTTTGTGGTCACCTTTTCCGCCCAGGCGCTGCTGGCCCATGAGTTCAAGGTCGGCCCGATCGAGATCGACCATCCCTGGACCCGCGCAACGCCCGACGGTGCCAATGTGGCCGCCGGCTACATGACACTGAAGAATGCCGGCCATTCCGCCGATCACCTGGTGGGAGGCACCCTCGACGGGGTGCAGAAGGTGGAAATCCACGAGATGGCCATGAAGGATGGCGTCATGATCATGCGCCCGGTCACGGGCGGCGTGGAGATTCCCGCGTCCGGCTCTGTCACCCTGAAGCCTGGCTCCTATCACGTGATGTTCATCGGCCTCAGCCAGCCCCTGAAGCAGGGCACCAAGGTGAACGGAACCTTGACCTTCGAGAAGGCCGGGACAGTGCAAGTGCAATATGTGGTCGATGCGCTGGCTGCACAGAGCAGCGGGCACGACCACGGCAACATGCCGGCCACGGGCAAGTAAGGCCATGGCTCGGTTCAAGCCGTCCGGCCTGGTGCTGGCCGCGATGGCCGGCGGCCTGCTGATGCTGGGCGCCGGTTTCGCCATTCCCGAGATGGCGGGCGGGGCCGGCCCGCGTGCTACCGCCGGCTCCGCCACCGCCGCGCCTGCTGCCATCGGTGGCCCCTTCAAGCTCGCCTCCTCCAAGGGGGGCGTGCTGACCGACCAGGACCTGAAGGGCGCCCCCTTCGCCATCTTCTTCGGCTTCACCCACTGCCCGGAAATCTGCCCGACCAGCCTGTGGGAGATGTCCGAATCGCTGAAGCGGCTCGGCCCGGAGGCGGACAAGCTGAAGGTCCTGTTCGTCACCGTGGACCCCGAGCGCGACACGCCGGAGATTCTCGCCCGCTACCTCCAGTCCTTCGATCCGCGCATCATCGGGCTGTCGGGAACCCAGAAGGAGATGGAGGCCGCGGCCAAGGCCTATCGGGTCTATTGGCGCAAGGTCCCGACGTCCGATGGCGACTACACCATGGACCATACGGCGCTGATCTATCTGATGGATTCCAAGGGCGCCTATGAGGGCTTCATCGCCTACAAGGACGACGAGGCCACCCGCGACCGCAAGCTGCGCGCGTTGCTGGCGAAATCGGCGGGCCCGTCATGAGGGCCGAAGCCCGTTCCGCCCTGGCGGACCTCGCGGTCACCTTCGTGTCGGGCACCGCGGCGGGGGTGCTCTTCGCTGCCGGCGTGGAGGGCTTGGGTCTGACGGGGGCCATGGCCCTCGTCGACATCCGCGGCGACGGCATGGACTTGCGCGACGTCGCAGCCCTGGCCTGGATCTTCGGACAGATGGCGGTCCTTTGCCGCTTTGTGCTGCCGGTCATGATCCGGGCCTGAAGGGACGCCCTCGGGACACGGCGCAGCCGTGTCCCTTCGCTCCGGCCATGGCCGGTCATCAGTCCAATGCGAGGGAGAGGACGCATGCGCATCGTTCGCCTGGCCCCCGTTCCGCCTCAGCCCAAAACCGTCCGGGCGGTGCCGGTCGTCAGGGGATGCATCGAGAGCGGGGACCTGTTCCAGGGCGACCGCCGAATTCGCATCGCCCATGGAGATCAAGTCTACACACTGACACTCACAAGCAAGAATACGCTCATTCTGACGAAATAGGTTTCCTCATTACAGTTTTTCACCTTGATGCGATCCGCCTCAGGGAACGAGAACGCGTGCTCTGACGCGCTTTATTTCAACTCATTATCTAAGCATTACTTTCGTAAATTGTGGAAATACAGCTGCCATTCAGGCAATATTCTGCCATAGTTCGAGAGCGAACGCGCTCTCAGTCCCCTGGCCGCATGTGATCCTTCGCGGAAGCCTGCACGCCAGGGGCCTGGGACGGGCGGAACGGCGCCGGGGGACTCAAATGCAGGGCGGTCGGGCACGGGCGAAGACGAAGGCGGGCGTTCGCGCGTCCAGCCTCGCGCGCGCCCCGTTCGCCCTTCTGCCCCTCGTCCTGGCCTATGCGCTGGTGTTTCAGGTGGTCCTGGCGAGCGGCCTCATGGCCGCGCAGGCCGCCAATGCGTTCGATGCCGGGAGCCTTTGCCTTTCAACCGTTGGCGCCGGTGACCTCCAGGAGGGGGCCGAAGGGGCCTCCGATGGGGTGCCGCACGGCCCGCAAGCCGCCGTCCTCCACTGCCCGCTGTGCCTCTCGCGGGTGGACGCGGTGGTGCTTCCGCCACCCGCTCCGAACTTGCACATCGAGCGGCTCGCGACCCCCCTGCGATTCGAGCCGGGCCAGGCGCACCCGGTTCACATACCGGGGGATCGCCCCGGCTTTCGCCCGCGCGATCCCCCCGTTCGGGTCGCCTGAACCCAGCGGACGCGCCGGAACACGCCCTTCTTCCCGTTCAGCCAACGCCTTGCGCTTCGCGCAGGCGGCTGCCCGGCCGCGGCTGTCCCGATGCACCCTCCCCTTTCCTCTTTGCGCCGGCGCGCAGGTCCCGACGGGTACGCCCCCGCGACCAGCCGATGCCGCGCCCCAACCTTGCGGTTCGACATGACAGACTTCTGCCTTTCCCCCCTGCGCGGTGCCTTGCATCGAAGCACCGCCCTTGCCTCTCCCGGACACCTTCCTGTGGCGGCTCCCATGGCGCCGCTGGCCGTGCTCCTCCTGCTCCAGATCGCTTCCAACCCCGCCCACGCGCAAACGGCCGGCACGAGCGCGCCGCAGCCGGAGCTTCCAACCATCATGGTGACCACCACCAGCACCGGCGGCAGCGGCGGTCGGGGCGCGGGGCTCGCCCCCTTCACCCCTATCGACACGTCGACCCTCTCCGCTGACGAGGCGGCGCGGGCGACCCTCTTCACCAGCGATTCCGGCTCGCTCGTCTCCAGGCTTCCCGGCGGCGCCGCCTGGGGCGCTGGCGGCGTTTCGAGCTTGCCCATGGTGAACGGCATGGGCGCGGACCGCGTCCAGGTCGCCATCAACTCCATGATCTTCTCGCCGGCCTGTCCCAACGAGATGAATCCGCCTTTGTCCTATGTGAACCCGGCCCAGATCTCGAAGGTGAAAGTCTATACCGCCACCGCGCCGGTCAGCGCCGGCGGCGACTATACGGGAGCGCGGGTGGATGTGTCCCTTGCCCCTCCCGCCTTCACGCCGGGACAGGCGGTGAAGGTGACCGGCAGCGTCTCAGGCTTCTATCGCGGCAACGGCAATGGCTACGGCGCCGACGTGAACGCCACCGCCTCAAACGAGGACGCCAGCGTCACCTATACGGGCGGCTGGGTGCGCGCCAGCGACTACACGTCCGGCAACGGCACCGTCATCAAGTCCACCATGTATGAGACGCAGAACCACGCGCTCAGCATTTCCAAGAAGCTGGCGAATGACGGACTTCTGACGGTCCAGGTGGGCGGACAGTTCATCCCCTACCAGGGCTATGTGAACCAGTACATGGACATGGTCGACAACAAGTCGGTGTTCGTGAACGGGGCCTATGAGGGCAATTTCGACTGGGGCAAGCTGGAGGCGACCGCCTTCGCCAACAATGTCCGCCACACCATGGGCTTCATCCAGCCGGACAAGACCGGCGACATGCCCATGGATACCCGCAGCACCGACATGGGCTATACGGTGAAGGGCACCATCGCCGCTAGCGCCATCGACGTGGTGCGGGTCGGCAACGACCTCTTCTACAACAATCTCGACGACTGGTGGCCGCCCGTCGACGGCTCGATGATGATGGGACCCAACACCTTCATCAACATCAATAACGGCCAGCGCCTGCGGTTCGGCTACTATGCCGAGTGGCAGCGGCAGGTGAATGCCCAGTGGTCCACCATCATCGGCCTGCGCAACGACATCGTCTGGATGAATACGGGCGACGTCCAGGGCTATAATGAAATGATGTACGGCGCCAACGCCGCCGCCTTCAACGCCCTCAGCCACCAGCGCACCGACTTCAACATCGACGGTTCCGCCATCGTCCGCTACGAGGCCAATGCCTTCTCGCTCTATGAGTTCGGCCTTGCCCGCAAGACGCGCTCGCCCAACCTCTACGAGCGCTATGCTTGGTCCACCAATGCCATGGCCATGGACATGATCGGCTGGTTCGGCGACGGCAACGGCTATGTGGGCAATATCGACCTGGTGCCCGAGAAGGCCCACACGGTGAGCTTCACCGCCGACTGGCACGACCCCGCCAACAAGGTGTGGCAGCTGCGCGTCTCGCCTTATTACTCCTATGTGCAAGACTATATCGATGTGCAGCGCTGCGCCCTGCCCGGCTGCCTCTCCAGCCTGCCGAACAATCTCACCGCGCAGAACACCTTTGTGTTCCTGCAATTCGCCAATTTCGATGCCTGGCTCTATGGCGTGAACATCGACGGCAAGCTGGCGCTGTGGGACGACCGCACCTATGGCCAGGGCACCTTCCGGGGCGCCCTCAACTTCGTGCGCGGCCAGCGCACCGACGGCATCAACCTCTACCACATGATGCCCGTCAACGCGACGTTGGCGCTCGACCATAAGCTGGGCAACTGGAGCTCCAGCTTCGAGGTGCAGTTGGTGGGGGCAAAGACGCTGGTGAACGAAGTGCGTAACGAAGTGGAAACGTCCGCCTATGCGCTTCTCAACTTCCGTACCAGCTACCAGTGGAACCAGGTCAACATCGCGTTCGGCATCGATAACATTCTCGATACTGAATATGATCTGCCACTGGGTGGCGAAAATCTCGTGAACTACCAGGTCTCATCCATGATGGGGACATCGCCTGCCTGGGGCTATCCGGTGGCCGGCCCCGGCCGGTCCATCAATACGCGGGTGACGGTCTCCTTCTGACCGTCCGCTTCAGCCGGCCGGGACCCGTCCCGGCCGGACTTTCATGGCACGCGCTTCTTTTCCAGCTTCCGAGCCAGGGTCCGCCGGTGCATGCCGAGGCGCCGCGCCGTCTCGGAAATGTTGAAGTCCGTCTCGGCCAGCGTCTGGTGGATGCGCTCCCATTCCAGATTCTTCAGCGACGTTGGACGGGCGGTGACGGCGATGGTCTCGTCTCCCTCCGCGCGCCCGAAGGCGGCCTCGATGTCGTCCGTATTGGCGGGCTTGGCGAGATAGTGGCAGGCCCCGAGCTTGATCGCCTCCACCGCCGTGGCGATGCTGGCAAAGCCGGTGAGGACCACGATGCGGCAGGCATCGTTATGCGCGTTCAGGAGCTTGACGCATTCCAGGCCCGAGCCGTTGGCGAGCTTGAGGTCCACCACGGCAAAATCGGGGCTGGCGTCTTCGATGAGGTCCCGTACGCCCTCGATGCTGTCGCAAACGCGCACCTCATAGGCGCGCCGCTCGAACGACCGCCGCAGCGCCTTGGCAAGGGTTTCGTCGTCCTCGACGATCAGAAGAAGGCCGTTAGTGTCCATGGGCCCCTCCGGGCGACAGGGCGGCGAGCGGAAAGGTGAGGGTGACGCACGCGCCGTTCAGCTCATTCCGTACCGTAACGCGCCCTCCGAGCTTGCGGATCACATTCATGACAAGGAACAGCCCAAGCCCCCCGCCGGTTCGGTTCTTGGTGGAGCGGTAGGGCTTGCCAATTTCTTCCAGCATCTCCGGCGGGAACCCAGACCCGGCATCGCGCACGGCCACGATGAGGTCGCCCCCCTCTTCCTCCGCCGTGACGCTGACCCAGTCGGGCGATGCCTCCAGGGCATTGTCGAAGACGTTGAAGATCACCTGCTTCAGCGCGGTGTCGGAGATGATGGGATCGGCGCTGCGCACAAGGTTGCGGAAGTCGAGCATGGGCGGCGAGCGGCTCACCCGCCATTCGGCCACCACTTCGTCGATGAAGCCAGACGCGGTGGTGCGTTGTGTGCCCTCCCCACGCGCCTCGCCGGACGAAAGAAGGATGCCAGATACGATGGCCTTGCAGCGCCCGATCTGGCTCTGCATTTCGGTGATTTCCTCGGTCAGGTCCGGATCTCCCGCAATCCCAGGCATGCGCCGCCAGTCATTCAGGATGACGGAGATGGTGGACAGCGGCGTCCCCAGTTCGTGCGCAGCGCCCGACGCCAGGAGCCCCAGGCGCACGATATGGTCCTCCTCGGCCGAGCGCTGGCGCAGGTCGGCGAGATGGGCGTCGCGGTCCCGCAGGTTGCGGCTGATCTGATTCAGGAACAGAACCAGCAGGGATGCGGTGAGCACAAAGCACACGAACATGCCCTGCACCTGGAGTTGCTGAAGGCTCTCGTCGAGGCCCAGCGGCAGGATCAGCGGCATATAGGCCCGCGTCAGCCACACGAAGCAGCCCGCTGCGGCAGCGGCCAGGATCCAGGCGGCCCAAGCCTCCAGAAGCACCGCGCCGAGACCCACCTGGAGCAGAAAGAGCGAAATGAAGGGGTTGGTGATGCCTCCGCTCAGATAGAGCTGGACTGTCAGCGCAGTCACATCAAGGAGCAGCTCAATGAGCAGTTCCATATTGGTGACCACCCCCTGGCGCTGGTGACGCCACACGCTCACCAAATTGAGCGCCGCGAGGAAGCCCAGGACGGACGCCATCTCCAGCAGCGGCAAGTGGATGCGGTACCACAACTCGGCCACCAGGATGGTCACCACCTGCCCAGCCGCCGCGATCCAGCGCAGCTGGATCAGCAACAGCAGGTTCTTCTTGCCCTCCATGTCCGGGGGAGAAAGAGGCATAGGCTGGTGCACGCGGGTTAGAGGTCGGCGAAGGGATGTCCCAGGCCCTTATAGACCGGATGCCATTGTTTTCGAGCCGGCGGTGTTTTCTGCCCAGAGGGGACGCTCAGATCCGCCGCCGCCAGAGAAATACGGCCGCGCCCACGCAGAGCAGAGCCATGGCGAACCAGGTCAGGGCATAGACGAGGTGATTGTCCGGGAAGGTGACGACCGTCAGCCCGCCAACCGGGAAGCGGCCGGGAGGGAGTGTGGCATCAGCGTCGATGAAATAAGGCGCGCGGGGTCCAAGGTTGCGGGCGGCGGCGATGGCGGCCACATCGCGGGAGAACCAGCGGTCGCCCACCGGATCGTTGGCGCGCAGGAAGCCGCCCCCCGGCTCGGTGAGACGCAGGAGGCCCGTGACGGTCACTTCGCCCGCTGGCTCGGGATTGGTCCGCACGGCCGGATCCTTCCACGCGCCGGGCACATAGCCGCGATTGACGAGGACGGTGAAGCCGCTGCTGGTCTCGAACGGCACCACGAGCCAGAAGCCGGGGCCGAGCGCGGTCACCGCCTGAACAAGCGCAACCTTCCCAGGCACGAAGCGGCCGCGCGCGGTCACGCGCAGATATTCGGACGCCTCGGGGGAGATATGCGGCCAGGCCTCTGGCCCGGGTGCCGGCACGGCGGGCGCATGAATGCGCGCATCCACCCGGGCGATCAGATCGTGCTTCCAGGCCCGCCGCTCCACCTGCCAGAGGCCGAGGCCGCTGAAGAGCGCGGCCGCCACCAAGAGGAAGAGGCAGAACGCCACCGGCCGGCGACGGGGAGACGGAGACGGACCGGGGGACGCTTTGCCCGCCCCCGATCCAGAAGGAGAGGCCCCGCTCAACGCGGCTGGCTCATCTCGTGCGTCGGCATCATGTTCGTGTTGAGGTGGTACATGACCCACAGCGAGCCGCTGAGGGCGATCACCACCACGATCACGGTGAAGATGAGGGCCGTGAACGACCAGCCGCCTTCGGCCTTCGGGGTCATATGGAGGAAGAACACCATATGCACCACGATCTGCACCACGGCGAAGCCCATGATGACGATGGCGGTCAAGGTCTTGTCCGACAGCACCTCGCCCATCACCAGCCAGAAGGGAATGGCGGTGAGGATGACCGACAGGACGAAGCCGATCATATAGCTGCTGAAGGAGCCGTGAGCGTGCTCGTCGTGCCCGTGGGCGTCGTGCCCGTGAGCGTCGTGGCTGTGCGTGTCGGCGCTCATCTCAGCACCCCCATGAGATAGACAAAGGTGAAGACGCCGATCCAGATCACGTCCAGGAAGTGCCAGAACATGCTGAGGCAGTTGAGGCGCCGCTTGTTGGCCGCGATCAGCCCCTTCTTGGAGACCTGCACCATCAGCGTCACCAGCCAGATGATGCCAAAGGTGACGTGAAGGCCGTGGGTGCCCACCAGGGTGAAGAAGGCGGACAGGAAGGCGCTGCGCTGGGGCGTGGCGCCTTCATGGATCATGTGGTGGAACTCGTAGAGCTCGATCCCCAGGAAGGCGAGGCCGAACAAGCCCGTGATCGCCAGCCAAACCTGCACCTCCTTCACCTTGTCCTTGGCCATGGCAAGCATGGCGAAACCGTAGGTGATGGAGGACAGGAGCAGCATGGTGGTGTTGAGCGCCACCAGCTTGAGATCAAACAGGTCCTTCGGGGAAGGCCCGGCGGCATAATTGCCGCCGAGCACCGCATAGGTGGCGAAGAGCATCGCGAAGATGAGGCAGTCGCTCATCAGATAGATCCAGAAGCCCAGCGCAGTGCTGTGGCCTTCGGGATGGGCGTGCTCGTCGACTTCGTAGAAGACCGGGGCTTCGGCCGTGATGGCGGTCGAGGTCTGGCTCATGGGGTCACCTGCCCGGCAAGGTCGCGCGTCCGCTGCTCTTCGGTCCGCACCACCTCATCCGCGGGGATGTAGAAATCACGGTGGTAGTTGAAGGTATGGCCGATGGCGATGGCCAGGAGAGCGATGAAGCTCAGGGCGGCCAGCCACCAGATGTACCAGATCAGGCCGAAGCCGAGGGCCACGCTGCAGCCGGCGAGCAGGATGCCGGCGGGCGTGCTGGACGGCATGTGGATGGGCTTGAAGCCCTCCAGCGGCCGCTTGTAGCCACGCTTCTTCATGTCCCACCAGGCATCGCTGTCATGGATGACCGGGGTGAACGCGAAGTTGTAGGCGGGCGGAGGCGAGGAGGTCGCCCATTCCAGGGTGCGGCCGTCCCACGGATCGCCCGTGACGTCGCGCAGCTGGTCCCGCTTCAGGATCGAGACACCGATCTGGATCAGGAAGCACAGGATGCCGAGCGCGATCAAGAACGCGCCAAAGGCCGCGATGATGAACCAGATGTGCAGCGAGGGGTCGTCAAACACCCGCAGGCGGCGCGTCACGCCCATCAGGCCGAGCACGTAGAGCGGCATGAAGGCGACGTAGAAGCCGATCACCCACAGCCAGAACGACATCTTCCCCCAGAAGGGATCGAGACGGAACCCGAAGGCCTTGGGGAACCAGAAGTAGATGCCGGCGAACATGCCGAACACCACGCCGCCGATGATCACATTGTGGAAGTGCGCGATCAGGAACAGCGAATTGTGGAGCACGAAGTCGGCCGGGGGCACCGCCAGCAGCACGCCCGTCATGCCGCCGATGACGAAGGTGAGCATGAAGGCCACCGTGTACATCATGGGCACCTCGAACCGGATGCGCCCGCGATACATGGTGAAGAGCCAGTTGAACATCTTCGCACCCGTCGGGATGGAGATGATCATGGTCGTGATTCCAAAGAAGGAATTCACGCTGGCGCCGGAGCCCATGGTGAAGAAGTGGTGCAGCCACACCAGGTAGGACAGGATGGTGATGACCACCGTGGCGTACACCATCGACGTATAGCCGAACAGGCGCTTGCCGCAGAAGGTGGAGGTGACTTCCGAGAAGATGCCGAAGGCCGGCAGGATCAGGATGTAGACCTCCGGGTGGCCCCAGATCCAGATCAGGTTCACGTACAACATCGGGCTGCCGCCGAAGTCGTTCGTGAAGAAGTTCATGCCGAGATAGCGGTCGAGGGACAGGAGCACCAGCACCGCGGTGAGGACCGGGAAGGTCGCCACGATCAGCACGTTGGTGCACAGCGAGGTCCAGGTGAAGACCGGCATCTTCATCAGGGTCATGCCCGGGGCACGCATCTTGATGATGGTACATATGAGGTTGATGCCGGATAGGGTCGTTCCCACACCCGCCACCTGCAACGCCCATATGTAATAGTCGACACCCACATCCGGACTGTAGGCGATGCCCGACAGCGGCGGGTAGGCCAGCCAGCCGGTCTTGGCGAATTCGCCGATGAACAGCGACATCATCACCAGGACCGCGCCGCCCGCCGTCATCCAGAAGCTGAAATTGTTCAGGAACGGGAAGGACACGTCGCGGGCGCCGATCTGCAACGGCACCACATAGTTCATGAAGCCCGTCACCAGAGGCATGGCGACGAAGAAGATCATGATCACGCCGTGGGCGGTGAAGACCTGGTCATAATGGTGCGCCGGCAGGTAGCCCTCGGAGCCGCCGAAGGCCAGCGCCTGCTGGAGGCGCATCATGATGGCGTCGGCAAAGCCACGCAGCAGCATGATGATGCCGAGCACGATGTACATGATGCCGATCTTCTTATGATCGACACTGGTGAACCATTCCCGCCACAGGTAGCCCCAGAGACGGAAATAGGTGAGGGCGCCGAGGACGCCGATGCCGCCCAGCGCCACCACCGCGAAGGTGGCGACCAGGATCGGCTCGTGGAACGGCAGGCTCTCCAGCGTGAGCCGCCCGAAGATCGGGCTCGTTTCGATGTGGGAAACAGACATGGAGGCGCAGTCTCAGGAGTTGGACGGCTTGCGCAGCATCGGAAGGATCTCATCCGACGATGCGTTGAAGGGCGTGAAGCCCCGCTTGGCGCCAGCGGCAAGACCGGCGGCGGTGGAGACGGTGGCGGCCGGACCGGTCAGATCTTCCGGTGCGCAGATGCCGACGACGAAGCTGTTCTTCTCGCCACCCAGCACGGTGCCGCGACGGGCATATTTGTCGTAGGTCACCGGCATCACATTGTTGATGCCGGCCATGCCGAGGCCCCCCTGGGCGTCGATGGCCATCATGTCGGCCATGCACATCTTACCGGGCTCGACACACAGATTGACGATGGCGTTGAACAGCTCGGGGTCGACCTTCGCGAAGCGCTGCACCGGAACGTTCTCGCTCGGCCGCTCAAGCGCGAGGTAGCCCTCGCGCGTCAGCTCTCCGCCGCCCGCCTTGGCAGCCGCCACCCACTTGTCGAAATCGTCGTGGGAAAGCCCCTTGAAGGCGAAGTGCATGCCGGAGAAGCCGGCGCCGGAATAATTGGCCGAGAAGCCGCGATAGGTGCCGGCCTCGTTGATGACCGCGTGCAGCTTCGATTCCATGGCCGGCATGGCATAGATCTGGCCAGCCAAAGCGGGGATGTAGAACGAGTTCATCACCGAGGAGGCGCTGATGCGGAAGGTGATGGGCCGGTCCACCGGAGCGGCCAGTTCATTGACCGAGGCGATCCCCTGCTCGGGATAGATGAACAGCCACTTCCAATCCAGCGCCACCACCTGCACTTCCAGCGGCTTGGTGCCGGAGGGGATCGGCTGGTCCGGCGCGATGCGCGCCAACGGGCGATAGGGATCCAGCAGATGGGTGGCCACCCAGGTCAGCGAGCCCAGGCAGATGATGATGAGGAGCGGGGCGCCCCAGATGATCAACTCCAGCTTGGTGGAGTGATGCCAATCCGGGTCATAGGTGGCCTCGGTGTTCTGCTGGCGGTAGCGCCAGGCGAACAGGACGGTCAGCACCATCACGGGGATGATGATGACCAGCATCAGCACCGTCGAGACGATGATGAGGTCGCGCTGCTGGACGGCGATGTCGCCCGAGGGGTCGAGCACGACAAAGTTGCACCCGCAAAGAAGCACAACGATCGGGAGCAAAGCGATTAATCGGAAGCGTCTCACCATTTCACCTGTCATCGGACCATCAGGCAGGAACGTTGCCGTTTGGCAGCACCGCTAGATGCACCGCAACAAATGGGACATTGGACAATTTGTCCAATCCCGTTAAGGGAGCGGGCGAATGTTCGGCGGTATTATGTTCCGATAATGTTGCAATGCAGTATTGATCAAGATGAAAAATCGTTTCTAAAGCCTTGCCGTAAGGGTCCTTCTTCGCGGCTATGATCTAGATCAAAATTAAGCGGGACTATGGAACCGACTCTGATCTAGACTGTTGGCCTTCGGCTCAAGTCAGCGAGGCGGAAAAAATGGCTCAGACCGCAGGCACTCTGGGAAGGGAAGGCATTCCCTCTCACAGCAGTTCTCACGGCCGCGTGGATCCTGGTGAGATTGCCATTGGCGTCGTCATCGGCCGCACGTCCGAGTTCTTCGACTTCTTCGTTTTCGGTATCGCCTCAGTCATCGTCTTCCCGCGCCTCGTCTTCTCGAACGTGGACCCGCTGACAGGAACGCTCTATTCTTTCGCCATTTTCGCCCTCGCCTTTATTGCTCGCCCCTTCGGTACGACGCTGTTCATGGCGGTGGACCGCAAATACGGTCGTGGCGCCAAGCTGACGTCCGCGCTCTTCCTGCTGGGCGTGTCCACGGTGGCCATTGCCTTCCTTCCCAGTCGGGAGCAGATCGGCGCCTCAGCCGCATGGCTGCTCGCACTCTTCCGCATCGGGCAGGGCCTGGCGTGGGGCGGCGCGTGGGACGGCCTGGCCTCGCTGCTCGCCGTGAACGCGCCCGAGGATCGCAAGGGCTGGTACGCCATGCTGCCGCAGCTTGGCGCCCCCATCGGCCTGATCGTGGCCGCCGGTCTCTTCGCCTATTTCACCGGCACCCTGCAGGCCGATGACTTCTACAGCTGGGGCTGGCGCTTCCCCTTCTTCGTGGCCTTCGCCATCAATGTGGTCGCGCTGTTCGCTCGCCTGCGCATGGTGGTGACACCCGAATATCAGGAACTGTTTGCCCGCGGCGATCTCAGCGCCGCGCCGGTGGGCGCCACCATCGCCTCGGAGGGCCGCAAGATCGCGGTGGGCGCCTTCGCCCCGCTCGCCACCTTCGCCCTGTTCCACATGGTGACGGTGTTCCCGCTCTCTTGGGTCTATCTGTTCGCGGCCGAGCGCCCCACCCGCTTCCTCCTGATCGAATGCGTCGCGGCCGGCTTCGGCCTTCTGGCGGTCATCGCGTCCGGCCGAATCGCCGACCAGGTGGGCCGGCGCACTTTGCTCGGGGGCTCGGCTATCGCCATCGCCGTGTTCAGCGGCTTTGCGCCCCATCTTCTGGACGCGGGCTTTGCCGGCGAGGCCCTGTTCATGGTGACGGGCTTCATTCTGCTGGGCATTTCGTTCGGCCAGTCGTCGGGCGTCGTGGCGTCGAACTTCACCCGGACCTATCGCTACACCGCCTCGGCCATCACCAATGACCTGGCCTGGCTGTTCGGCGCCGGCTTCGCACCGCTCGCGGCGCTGCTGCTCTCGGCCAATTTCGGCATCATGGCCTCGGGCGTCTACCTGCTGTCCGGCGCCATCTGCACCCTGCTGGCTCTGCGCTCCAACAAGCAGTTGCGGCTGGCGGCGGGCGAATAGTCCGCATTCCGGCATCCAGAAACGCGAGCGCCCGGGTCACGGCCCGGGCGCTTTGCTTCGCAGAACCAGGCCTCAGCCGACCGGATCCAGTCCGGGAAGATCTGGCCCCACCGGCACCACGCCGGCCGGATTCAGCGCCTTGATGGAATAATAGCCGCGCTTGATGTGGTCGATATTGACCGTCTCCCGCACGCCCGGCACGGCCAGCATGGTCATCAGATACGCGGACAGGGCCGGGTAATCGGCGAGGCGCCTCAGGTTGCATTTGAAGAGCCCGTGATAGGCCGCGTCGAAGCGCACCAGCGTGACGAAGAGGCGGATGTCGCTTTCGGTCAGCCGGTCCCCGAACAGATACGGTCCCGATCCCGACAGACGCTCTTCCAGCCGATCCAGCATGCCGAACACGTCCCAGAAGGCCTCCTCATAGGCGCCCTGGGTGGTGGCGAAGCCCGCGCGATAAACGCCATTGTTGAGCGCCGGATAGATGGCGTCGTTCAGGACATCGATCTCGCCGCGAAGGTCTTCCGGATAAAGATCCAGGTCGGAGCGAGCCAAGTCGCCGAAGCCGGAATTCAGCATCCGGACGATGTCCGCCGATTCATTGTTCACGATTGTGCCGCGCTCCTTATCCCAAAGGACGGGAATGGTGGCGCGTCCGGTATAGTGAGGGTCCGCCCGGCTATAGAGCTCGTGCACATAGGTGGCGCCGTTCAGCGCGTCCCGGTCGGCGCCGGGATAATCACCAAAGCGCCAGCCCTGGTCGGTCAGCGCCGGCTCCACCACCGAGGCGGAGATGACCTCCTCCAGCCCCTTCAGCTTGCGCGCCATGAGGGTGCGCGAGGCCCAGGGGCAGATATAGCCCACATAGAGGTGGTAGCGCCCCGCTTCGGCCGGGAAGCCGCCCTCCCCCGTTGGTCCGGGCGCGCCGTCGGGCGTCACAAAATGGCGGAAGCCGGACACCTGGCGGACGAAGCCGCCCTTCTCATCGGTGCCCTGAACCGGCTGCCAGTCCTTGGTCCACTTGCCGTCCACCAGCATCAACGCTTCCCTTTCTCAAACGCGGCGTGCGTCAGGCGTGCGCCACAGCGAGCTGCACCGAAGTGCCCCACGGATCGGTCAGTTCCACTACGTCAGCGGCCTCGCGACCTGCCCGCCGGGCCAACGCCGCGTGGCGGCTGGGGTCGAGCCGAATTTCAAAGCCGGCCAACCCTGTGGAGGGAAAGCTCCGCACGCCGGCGCCCCGGCTGTTCCACACATTGGTGGCCAGGTGGTGATGATACCCATTGAGGGCATAGAAGGTTCCCCCCGGATAGTGGCAGGTGATGTCGAAGCCGAGGAGGCGCGCATAGAAGTCCTCCGCCGGCGGCAAGGCGCCCACCTTGAGGTGCACATGGCCGACCTTGGTGCCCTCCGGCGCCCCGGTCCACGGCCCGGAGCCGGCGGCCACGAGGTTTTCGAGGTCCAGCGGCTCGGTGGCCATACGCACGGTATCGCCGTCCCAGGTCCAGTGGTCCCGGGGGCGGTCGACATAGATTTCCACCCCGTTGCCTTCGGGATCGGAGAGATAGATGGCCTCGCTGACCAGATGGTCGGAGGCCCCCACCACCGGCGCGCGGATGTCCGCCGCATGCCGCACCCAGCGGGCAAGATCGGCACGCTGCGGCAGGAGGAAGGCGGTGTGGAAAAGCCCAGCCTCGCGGGGTGAGGCGCGGCGGGCGGCGGGGTCCCGACGCAGTTCGAGGAGGACGTCGGACCCGGCCCCCAGCTCCGCTCCCGCGCCATCCGAACGCAGCGTCTCGAACCCGAGCACGCCCCGGTAGAAGCCGGCGACACGGTCGAGATCGTTCACGGTGAGGATGACGCGGCCCATGGCAATGGTCGGCGGCATGAGAAGGGAAGCGGTCATGGACATGTCCTCCGGTCCGGCGCCGATCCAACGGGGGCGTGACAGCTCCGGCCTGTCCCGACCGTCCGGCGCGAGCCTAGATCGCTTCAGCGTTTCATGGATACACTGACGCGATCTATCTCTTTGGTTTAACGCATTTCCTTCACGCGAACCGGTGCCCACTTCTCGGAAATGCTCTGGCATGGCTGGCCGGACGGCGCGGGAGGAGTGGTATCGGTTCAGCGGGCGCGCGAACCGATGGGGGTGGGCTTCAGCGCCAGGGCGCCATCGCCGAGGAGCGCGAGGGAAACGAGGCCGGCGATCCAGAGCGCGAGGAACTCCCAGCCGCCCTTGGGATTGTTGAAGAAGAAGCCGGCATGAATGTGCACGGTAAAGAGGGCGCCGAGCAGGATCGGGATCATCGCGATGGCCACCAGGCGCGGCCAGAGGCCGAGGATGAGCGCAACGCCGCCCACCACTTCCCAGACGATGGTGACATAGGCCAGCCAGCCCGGCAGGCCCAGTGAGCCGAAGAAACCGGCGGTGCCCGCGGGGGTGAAGACGAAAATCTTCAAGCCTGCATGGGCGAGGAAAAGTACGCCCAGCACAAGCCGCAGCAGCAGGGCGGCATAGGGGGCGGTGCGCATATCGGTCATCGGTCGATCCTGAGGAGAGGAAAGGATGACCGAAGCATGCTCCGCTTGGGGCGCGATGATTATCCGGGCGGACCGGGAGGGTTTCCTTCCCGTTTGGAAGGAATGCCTGCATCTCCCCGCCCGCACGCTTTCCGGCGCGGCCCGTTCATCTGCAAGGGATTTTAGCTCTCCGCTGCCTTTG
Source organism: Aquabacter sp. L1I39 (assembly GCF_017742835.1). Taxonomy (GTDB): domain Bacteria; phylum Pseudomonadota; class Alphaproteobacteria; order Rhizobiales; family Xanthobacteraceae; genus L1I39. The sequence continues at coordinate 3,804,258 of NZ_CP072392.1, read as the reverse complement.
CCGGCTTACCAGCCCTGGTCCCAGACGGGTTTTCCACGGAAGCAATTGGCCAGGAAATCCACCAGCACCCGCACCTTGAGGGCCAGGTGCCGGCCCGGCGGATAGAGCGCATAGAGGCCATGGGGATCGCGCTCATAAGGCGCCATGAGCCGTACCACCCGTCCCGCCTTGAGACTGCGGCCGGCAATGAAGCTCGGCATGTTGGCGATGCCGAACCCCGCCTCCGCTGCGGCAAGGCACGCCTCGCCATTGGAAAAACGCAGCCGTCCGGACACGGGCACCGGCAGCGCGGCGCCGTCCCGTCCCTTGAAAACCCAGGTCATCGGTTCGGCGAAATTGGTATCGATGAGGCATTCATGCCCCGACAAGTGCTGCGGCTCCTCCGGCGCGCCATGGGTCTCCAGATAGGCAGGCGCAGCCACCATCACCACGCGGGCATCGCAGAGCTTGCGGGCAATGAGGCTGCTGTCACCCGGCGAGCCGATGCGGATGGCGGCGTCGAAGCCCTCATCCACCAGGTTCACCACACGATCCGAGAAGGACACGTCCAGTTGGATGGCGGGAAAGGCGTGAGCGAAATCCAGGAGCGCGGGGGCCAGCTGAATGGTGCCGAACGACATGGGCGCCGTGATGCGCAGCCGGCCCGAAGGCGTCCCTGACGCCTGCCGCACCGAGGCATCCAGCGCGTCGAACTCCTCCAGCAGGGCCTTGATGCGCTCATAATAGGCCTGTCCCACCTCGGTGGGCGACAAGGCGCGGGTGGTGCGCTTGATCAGTTGGACGTTGAGATCCGCCTCAAGCTTCGACACCAGCTTCGAGGCCTGCCCGCTGCTGGTGCCCAGCCGCCGCGCGCCGCCGGCAAAGCTGCCCGCATCAAGGACCGCCACAAACATGCGGTCGCACTCCAAACGCTCCATGCCTTCAGTTCCATTTCAGAAGCAATGATGACCCTTAGCCACACATTGAACCTTAAGTGGAACTGAAGACAGGGCGCAGGCGGTCAATTTTCAGAGGACGGTCCCGAAGGCCCGCCCGGTTACGGCATGAGGGCGATCTGTTCCAGGCCCAGGGTCTCGGGATAGCCGAGCACGAGGTTCATGTTCTGAACCGCCTGGCCGGAGGCGCCCTTCACCAGATTGTCGGTGGTGGAGAGCACCACCGCGCGGCCATTGGCCCGGTCCGCCACCACGCCGAGGAAGGCCATGTTGGAGCCGCGCACATGGCGCGACTGGGGCACCTGGCCGAAGGGGAGCACATGGACGAAGGGCTCGCCCTTGTAATAGTCGGCCAGCAGAGCATGCAGGTCGGCGGGCTTGGCGCCGGTGGTGCGCACATAGAGCGTGGCATAGATGCCCCGGTTCATGGGCACCAGATGCGGCACGAACATGGGCGCCACGGGGCGGCCGGCGGCCTTGGAATATTCCTGGTCCAGCTCGCCCATATGACGGTGCGCGCCCACCGAATAGGCGTGGATGCCCTCGGACACCTCGGAGAACAACATGTTCTCCTTGGCCGAGCGCCCGGCGCCGGACATGCCGGTCTTGCTGTCGATCACGATGGTGTCGGGATCGATGGCGGAGGCCTCCAGCAGCGGCACCGCCGGCAGGATGGCCGTGGTGGTGTGGCAGCCGGGATTGGCCACCAGCCGCGCCTTGCGGATCTCGTCCCGATAGATTTCCACGAGGCCGAACACGGCCTCCTTCTGGAGGTCGAGGGCGGAATGGGGGTGGCCATACCACTTCTCGTACATGCCCGGGTCCTGGAGCCGGAAGTCGGCGGACAGGTCCACCACCTTCACGGCCGGGGCCTTCTCGAACACCTTCTTGATGACTTCTTGCGTGGTGGCGTGCGGCAGCGCGCAGAAGACCAGGTCGACGGCGGTGAAATCCACCTCGTCGATGGTGATGAGCTTGGGCAGGGCGAAAGGCGCGAATTGCGGGAAGACATCGGCCATGGACTGGCCGGCCTTCCGATCCGCCGTCAGGGCGACGATCTCGACGCGGGGATGGCGCAGCAGCAGTCGGACCAGCTCGGAGCCCGTATAGCCCGAGGCGCCCAGTACCGCGATCCTTGCCTTGCCAGCGTCCGACATGATCTTCTCCCGTCGAGAAAAGGTGTGCTGCGGGAAGGGTTTCCCCTCCCGGCACCGCATCCTTGGCCGGCGCGGCATCACGCTTGCGCCAGAAGGAATGCGGGGAAGGTCTGTACACCGAAGCCGTTACGGGCGAAAGACAGGAGAAGATGGCCGGTCCGTTTCCGGTCTGTTCCGCCTGTGGCGCGTCTGGTTCATGATGGACGCGGCGATTCGCCTGACCTAAAGAGTGCCATGTCCGACAGCGACGATCTCTTCGCCCCTCCTCCTGCCGGTGCCCCCAAGGCGCCCGCCTCCGGCCGCGCCAAGACCACCGTGGTCCCGGCCATGGCGAGCGACTATACCGCCGCCCATATCGAGGTGCTGGAAGGACTGGAGCCGGTCCGGCGCCGGCCCGGCATGTATATTGGCGGCACCGATGCCAAGGCGCTGCACCACCTCTTCGCCGAGGTGATCGACAATTCCATGGACGAGGCGGTAGCCGGGCACGCCACCTTCATCGAGGTGCAGTTGTCTGCCGACGGAACGCTGACCGTCTCCGACAATGGCCGCGGCATCCCCGTGGAGCCGCACCCCAAGTTCCCCAAGAAATCCACCGTCGAAGTCATCATGACCACGCTCCATGCGGGCGGAAAGTTCGACAGCAAGGTCTATGAGACGTCCGGCGGCCTCCATGGCGTGGGCGTCTCGGTGGTGAACGCCCTGTCCGACCTCCTGGAAGTGGAGGTGGCCCGCAATCAGGTGCTCTATCGCCAGACCTTCTCGCGCGGCCTGCCGCAGGGACCCTTGAAGGAAGTGGGCCGCGCCCCCAACCGGCGCGGCACGCGGGTAAAATTCCATCCCGACCCGGAGATTTTCGGCGCCGGCGCCACCTTCGAGCCGGCCCGCGTATTCCGCATGGCCCGCTCCAAGGCCTATCTGTTCGGCGGCGTTGAAATCCGCTGGTCCTGCGATCCCGCGCTGCTGGTCGGCGTCACCGGCGTGCCGGACAAGACCAGCTTCCGCTTTCCCGGCGGGCTTCGGGACTATCTGGCGGGGGATCTCGAAGGCCAGACGTTGGTTCATTCCGACATCTTCTCCGGCCGGACCCAGAAGACCGGGGGCCATGGCGCGGTGGAATGGGCGGTGGCCTGGGTCGCCGATGGCGATGGCGGCTTTTCATCCTACTGCAACACCATTCCCACGCCCGATGGCGGCACCCATGAGAACGGCCTCAAGGTCACGCTTCTGAAGGGCCTGAAAGACCATGCCGAGCGCACCGGCCAGGGCAAGCGTGCCGCCATCCTGATCGCCGACGACGTGATTTCGGGCTGCGCCGCCATGCTCTCGGTCTTTGTGCGCGAGCCCGAATTCCAGGGCCAGACCAAGGACCGCCTCGCCACCGCCGAAGCCGCGCGCATTGTCGATCAGGCTGTGCGCGATCCCTTTGATCACTGGCTCGCCGCCAATCCCGTGCAGGCGACCCGCCTCCTCGACCATGTGATCGAGCGCGGCGAGGAGCGGCTGCGGCGCAAGCAAGAGAAGGAGATCTCCCGCAAGACCGCCGTGCGCAAGCTGCGCCTGCCGGGCAAGCTGGCGGATTGCTCAAATACCGAGGCGGCGGGCTCCGAGCTCTTCATCGTGGAGGGCGACTCGGCCGGCGGATCCGCCAAGCAGGCCCGCGATCGCCGCACCCAGGCGGTGCTGCCCTTGCGCGGAAAGATCCTGAACGTGGCGAGCGCGGGCCGCGACAAGCTGGCCCAGAACCAGCAATTGGCGGACCTGCTCCAGGCGCTGGGCTGCGGCACCCTTTCCCATTATCGCGAGGCGGACCTGCGCTACGAGAAGGTCATCATCATGACCGACGCGGACGTGGACGGTGCCCACATCGCTTCGCTCCTGGTGACCTTCTTCTTCCGCCAGATCCCCAAGCTCATTGAGCAGGGCCATCTTTTCCTGGCAGTGCCGCCGCTCTACCGCATCACGCAGGGCGCCAAGACCCTCTATGCCCGCGACGATGCCCACAAGGACCTGTTGCTGAAGAAGGAATTCTCCAGTCGCGGCAAGGTGGAGATCGGTCGCTTCAAGGGCCTCGGCGAGATGATGCCGGCGCAGTTGAAGGAAACCACCATGGACCCGCGCACCCGCACGCTGCTCCAGGTGAATATCGAGGAAGCCGCCGCCGCCGCCACCGCCGACCTGGTGGAGCGCCTGATGGGCAACAAGCCGGAGGCGCGCTTTGCCTTCATCTCCGAGCATGCCGCCTTTGCCGGCGAGGAATTGCTGGACATCTGAGCGCCGCAAGTTCGGCGCTCCGCCCTTTACGGCGTGGCGCGCACCCGCAACGGCAGGCGGGAAGCAGGCCACGCCAGAAGAATAAGGCCGACGCCAGCGGCGATGAAAAGCCCCACGGACCCCAGGATGCCGACCACCTGCGCGGCAATGAAGGCGCCCGTGGCCTGCCCGGCAAAGAAGCAGGTGGCATAAAGCGCCACCCCCGCCCCACGCGCCGTGGGCACCAGCTCGGTCGCCATGATCTGGATGGTGTTGTGCAGCATGTAGAAGCCGAAGCCCAGCAGCAGGAAGACGGCGATCACCAGCGGCAGGGTCGGCACCAGCACCGCCCCCATGAGGCACAACCCCGCCACCACCGCCCCGATGCCCGCCATGCCGGACAGGCCGAGCCGGTTCACCAGCACCCGCACCACCAGGGTATAGAGCACGCCGCCAAGCCCGAAGGCGCCGATGGCGAAGCCCGCTTCCACCGCGTGACCAAGTTCGTACGCGACGAGATGGGCGGCGACGAAAGGGAAACAGCCGAAGATGAGCCCGCCCTCGATGGCCGCCACCGCGAACAGGCGGATGGACAGGGGATTGGAGAAGACCACGAGGTAGCCCTTCAGCGCCCTGCCAAAGGAGAGCGTCTCCCGGGCCTTTGCCTCGGTGAGAAAGAGCGTTGCCCCGAGCGCCGCCGTACCCGTGACGCCGGCGCAGGCCCAGAACACCGCGCGCCAACCGAATGCGCTGGCGATCATGCCGGAAACCACGGCCCCGGAGAGCTGGCCAAGCACGATGGCTGACAGCAGCCGTCCGAGGGCGATGGGGCGCTCAGCATAGCTCACCCGGTCGCCCACCGTTGCTAGCGCAACGGGAATAACGCCCCCGGCCCAGCCGCCGGCCACGATGCGCCCGACAAGAAGCACGTCATGAGAGGGCGCGAGCGCACACAGCATCAAAGAGAGCGTCAGCATGGCGAGCGTGACGCGGATGAGGCGCACCCGTCCGAAGGCGTCTCCCGCCGGACCGAACACCAATTGGGTCGCCGCATAAGGCAAGGTGAAGGCTGTCGCCAGCAAGGCGGCGCGTTGCAGCGTCACCTGCAGGTCGGCCGCCACCAGCGTCAGCATGGGGTCCATGGCCCGCATGGAGACGGCGCTGGAAAAGCCCGCAAGGCCAAGAATAAGTAGGAAAGGCATGAAGATGCGCCGGGGATCGCGCGGGGGAGGCTCCCGTTTCCAATGCCCGCCGCCAGGGGTCAAGTCAGCACAACACATGGCCCAAACGCGGCGCCAGCGCCCACCGCATGGCTCATGTGCGGGTAATCATTGACACAGCGCACAAAATTCATACTTTGCAAGCTGTCGTCCGAGCTTTTTCGAGTCCAAGCGCGCCGATCGACGACCCCTCGCCCAGCCCGTACGGCACGGGACGCGCGATTACCGGCGTGCCGCCGCATCATAAAGATGCAATGTCATTTACCGAACTCGGCCTGAGCGAAAAGGTCCTCGCGGCCGTCAAGGAAACCGGCTACACGCAACCGACGCCCATCCAGGCGCAGGCCATCCCCCATGTGCTCGCGCGCCGCGATGTCCTGGGCCTTGCGCAGACCGGCACCGGCAAGACCGCCGCCTTCACGCTGCCCATGCTCACCCTGCTGGAGCAGGGACGTGCGCGCGCCCGCATGCCGCGCACCCTCATCCTCGAACCGACGCGCGAACTCGCGGCGCAGGTGGAGGAGAATTTCGTCCGCTACGGTTCCAACCATAAGCTCAACGTAGCGCTGCTGATCGGCGGCGTCTCGTTCGGTGACCAGGACACCAAGCTGGTTCGCGGCGTGGATGTGCTGATTGCCACTCCCGGCCGCCTGCTGGACCATGTGGAGCGGGGGCGCCTGCTGCTCTCGGGCATCGAGATCCTGGTGATCGACGAAGCCGACCGCATGCTCGACATGGGCTTCATCCCGGACATCGAGCGCATCTGCAAGCTGGTGCCCTTCACCCGGCAGACGCTGTTCTTCTCCGCCACCATGCCGCCGGAAATCCAGCGCCTGGTCTCGCAATTCCTGTCCAACCCGGTGCGGGTCGAGGTGTCCAAGCCCGCCTCCACCGCCACCACGGTGACCCAGCTCCTCGTCGCCTCGGGCAGCGAGGATTACGAAAAGCGCGAGACGCTGCGCGAGCTCATCCGCAATGCGGAAGGGCTCCAGAACGGCATCGTTTTCTGCAACCGCAAGCGTGACGTGGCGGTGGTGCACCGCTCTCTCCAGAAGCACGGCTTCAACGTGGTCTGCCTCCATGGCGACATGGACCAGCATGCCCGCACCCAGGCCCTCGACCAATTCCGCAGCGGCGAGGCGACGCTTCTGGTGGCCTCGGACGTGGCCGCCCGCGGCCTCGACATTCCGGCGGTGAGCCACGTCTTCAATTATGACGTGCCCCACCATTCGGAAGACTATGTGCACCGCATCGGCCGGACCGGCCGCGCCGGCCGCACGGGAACCACCATTGCCATCGTCACGCACGACGACGCCAAGTCTTTGGCGGCCATCGAGAAGCTGATCGGCAATCCCATCCCCTGGCAGGGCGAGCCCCTCGGCGAGGCGCCTCCGCGCGAACGTCGTGGCGACAAGCGCGGCCGGGACAAGGACCGCCGCAAGGATGGGGAACGTGGTGAGCGCGGCGAACGGAGCGAGCGCACCAAGCGCAGCAGCCGCGACAAGCCCCGGGACGAGGCCCGTCCGCCCCGCCGCGAGGAAGCGGAAGTCGCGGCCTCGCCCGCCCCCGCCCGCGAGCGGACCCGCGAACGCCCGGTGCGCGAAGCCGACGAGCGGGAAGCCCCCCGCCCCCGCAGCGAGCCCCGTGAGCGCAATGAGGCCCGCGAGCGTCCCGAGCCGCGCGAGCGCGCGGAAGCCCGGGATCGCAACGAGCCCCGCGACCGCTCCGAAGGCACCAAGCGTCCGCGCCGCGAGAACCGGCAGGACAATGAGCCCGCCGACATGTCCCACCTCCCCGCCTTCCTCCTGCGCCCCGTGCGGGTGAAGGCGAGCTGAGGCGGGCCTTGACGGGTCGATGGATGAAGTTCAAAGGCCGGGCATTGCCCGGCCTTGTTTGATTCAGAGGTACGTCCGCCACTTGATGAGCGCGTCAAGCCCCTCTCCAGCGACTGCGGCGACCGTCATAGAGCGCACGATCAAGCTAGTTTCGCTGCAAACACAGTGACTTGCCACTCGATCTTAAACCGACACCTTCACAAAAGAACCAATACTTCCCCCTGTCCGCCCACCAGCCGGTCACCCACGAGGCGCCGGGCGCGGCCGCTGAGGGAGCCACCGAAGAGGTCCGCCACCTCCGGCATGCGGCGCGCGAGCAGCGACAGGAAGATCAGGTCGTGCTCCCCGGCATCCCCGAAGCCGACCCCGAGAAGTTCCGGCGGCTGTTCAAGCACAAGCGTGCCGCGCTTCATGCCCACCCCCGCCTCGGGGCCAAGCGCGCCTTTGACCGCCATCGTTCCGGCAATCATGCGCTGGGCAGCGCCGGCGCCGGCGGATCCGGCAATGAGCACCAGCCCGCCGCGCAGGCGCACACAGGCCTGCGGGCCCACATCTCCGGCCACCCGCACCGTGCCGCCGGTCATGCCCCGCCGCTCACCGGGCAGGGCGCCGGCGAGGCGCGCCCCCGTACTGCCGCCAATTTCGATGTGCCCGCCCGCAAGGCCGGCCCCGACATCATCGCCCGCATTGCCCAGGATCTTGAGGTGTCCCTCCACCATGCCGGCGCCAGCCAGCGCGCCAACCGGGCCTTCCGCCAGCAGATGCCCACCGGCCATTCCCGCCCCCACATTGTCGAGGCGGTCATGCCCCTCCAGGGTCAAGCCCGCGCCGGGAGCACCGGACAGGGAGAAGACGTCCCCCAGCGCCACCGCGCTCGCGCCCACGAATACCGTGAGCCGCGCCACCGCCCCGGCATCGAGGCCGGCGAGGCGATCGGGCGTGATGCCGGTCATGTCCACCCGCGCGGGCGGGGCCGCCTTCAAGGCAAGGCGAAAGCCGGCGCCGCTCATGCCAGAAGCTCCCGCAGATGGAAGTGGAACGGCCCGAGATTGCCGCCATAATTGCCCGCATCGATGGCAAGGATGCCCGCCTCCTCGCCGAGCGCGCAGACCGCCGCGATGCCCGCCTTCATGCTGGCCGCCACCTCGCTGGCGCCAAGCCCATCAATGACGATTTCCAGAACGCTGCCCACGTCCGGCGTCAGGGCCGAGGGGACCTGCGCCCGCAAGGTCGGGCAATAGGCGCCGTTGGTGGAGGCGATGAGGCCGGGATATTTGGACCCGACCTTCGAGCCCGAGCGTACCACCCCGCCGGGGAAGGGCAGGATGGCGCCGCGCACCTGTCCCATGGCCTCCACCGCATATTCGGCCGCATGGAGCGCCGCCGCGCGCGAGCGGGCGAGGATGAGGAAATTGCCACCGCCAACCCCGTCCGTCACCGAGCCGGTGACCTCGTCGCAGACGAACTCACCCTCCATCACCGGAATGCGCCAGATGCGCTCGTCCCCCAGGCGCTTCGACACCTGGTGCCCGTCGCCGAAATAGCGCAGCGCCCGGCCCACCGGCACGGAGGCGCCGCCGGCAAGCCCGGCATAGCAGGCGGTGGTCGGGCAAGTGAGCACGCACTGGCCGACCCGGCTCGGCACGATCTTCTTCAGATCCTTCAGCGACATGGCGAAGATGAGGACGGAGACGCCCGGCCGCCCGTCCGGCGTCTCGTTGGCGGGAATGTCGGCCTCGATCCCCGCCTCGCAGCCGCAGCCAATGACCGAGGTGGCAAATCCGGTCAGGGTCTGCGCCGCAATGCGCGCCCAGCGGGCCGTATCGGCGGTGATGACGAGCCGCGTGCCCGCCATGGGGAAGGCTTCGGCGAAGCCGTCGCGGATTTCCACGCCGTTGCGGATGAGGGGCGCACTCATGGCGCGCACTCCACGCAGCTTGGCCCGTGCCCGTTCCGGATCTCCCCTTCGGCGATGCGGAAATGCTTGGCCTTCAGGCCGATGGCCTCGTCGAACCAGCGGTCCATGCGCTTGTCCATGAGCGGATCGTAATCGGGCTTCACCGCAAAGGTGCGCCCTTCCACCAGCGCCACCACCTCGCCATTGCGCACGATCTCCCGCCCATCCTTGAGCACGAGGCGGGGCGCGGAGAACATGGCCTCGCGGTCGGCGCCATCCTCATAGAGCACCACATCGCCCACCGCGCCCGGCGCCAGATGGCCGCGATCCTTCAGGCCGAGCGTGCGGGCCGGCGCGGCGCGGGTGACGATGGCGATCTCCTCCAGCGTGTATTCGCGCGTGAGGCTTTCCAGGTTCGTATGGGCGCGCGCCGCCTTATGCAGGCGGGCGAGCTGGGCGTTGCGGAAATCCCGGTCCATCAACAGCCGGATGAGATGGGGATAGGAGGTGAACGGCGCGCCATTGGGATGGTCGGTGGTCAGGAACACCCGCCAGGGATCCTCGATGAGCAGGAACAGCTCCAGCCCGATGGCCCATTGCAGGGCATTGACGAAGGATTTGTCCCGATAGGCGAAGGGCACCACGCCGCAGGCGGCGTCGCACTCAATGTCCATGCCGATCCATTTCTTCGGGTCGGCGATGCCGTGGTTGCGATATTGCGCCATCAGGTCGGCGGAGGCCGTGACCGTCTGGCCAAACACCACCTGCCCCACATCCACGGAGATGTGCGGATTGGCATTCACCGCCGCCGCCAGCTCCGCCGCGCCGGAGGAGAATTTGCGGTCGCCCGCCGTGCCGTAGGAATGGAACTGCACATGGGTGAGATGCAGCGGGAAGCCGTCGGTGGCGCCGATGGTGGCAAGCGTCGTGGCGATGTTGCCGGGGATCCCCAGATTGCAGCCGTGCAGATGGATAGGATGAGGCACGCCCAGTTCCGTCACCGCCCGCTGGAGGGTGGTGAGGATGCGCCGGGGGGTGAGGCCATAGAAGGGGCCCTGCTCGTCCAGGTCGAGCGACCGGCCATTGAACTTGAAGGCCGAGATGCCGCCGGGATTGACGATTTTGATGGCGCAGCACTGGGTGGCCCGCAGCATCCAGGCCACATAATCATTCACCGCCCCCTGACCTTCGCCCTGCGCGATGAGACGAAGCAAGGCGTCGTCATTGCCCAGCACCAGGAAGCCGCCGGTGTCGATATTGGGAATATCCGCCATTTCCAGATGGGCATGACGGGCATTGGCGCCCACCACCGCCGGCTCGAACACGGCGGTATAGCCCATCTGTGAATAGCGGCAGCCGGTGAGATGGGTGGTGGGGGCGGCCTGCCCGCCGCCGCAGCCACAGAAATCGCCGAAGGGCTCGGGAAAGGCCGCCCTGTCATTGGTCATGAGCAGGCGGGCGAGATTGACCTTGCCGCCGGCAATGTGGCTGTGCAGGTCGATGCCGCCAGCCATGACCACGCAGCCACGGGCATCATGGACCTGATGGGACGGCAAGGTGGGATCATCGGCCACCACGCGGCCATCCTCAATCACCACGTCGCGCACCACGTCCACGAGCCCGCTCGCGGGATCGAACACGCGCCCGCCGGAGACACGCACCCTCATGCCGCCCTCCCCGCCTGGAGAATGGCCGCAGCCGCCTGCGCCACCGAGGCAAGGCCTGCGTCGCGCAAACCCTCCAGCGGCAGGCAGACGACGCCGTCCATGCGGAACACCTGGCCGCCATGGTCGACGCCGGGCGTGCCCACGGGGATGAAGACCTCCGGCTCGCGGGCAAACTCTGTTTCGGGATGGGCGAGCGCGATCACCGGCCCCCGGTCAAACGCCGGCGGGGGATCGGGGCGGAAGGCGCTGGTGTGCAGGAGCAGGTCGGCATCCTTGAGCGCGGCGGCGGTCGCGTAGAGGCCGGGCGCGTGGCGCGCCTCCCCGCCGCCCACCAGGGTGCGCAGCGGATAGCCGAAGCGCCACAGCATCACCTGGTGCGCACCCAGGCCATTGTCCCGGCCACCCAGCGGGAAGACGGCGGCGCGGGTGGTGGCGTTGAGGGTGGCGACGATGTCCGCCGCCCGGCCCACCACCAGACCCGCCTCGCCCGACTGGAGGGTGGCCGCATTCCAGGTGAGGACGCCATAGCGGGCGGCTTTCAGAAGCCCGGCCACCTCCTGGAGCGCCTCCCCCAGCGCGCCCGCGAAGGCGCCGCCCAGATCCGCCAGGGAGCGGCCGGCCACGAAGGCGCCCAGCGCCGCCAAAGCCTCGGCCAACAGGCCATCCGGTACGGGCACCTCGCGCACGTCCTGCCCCGCCAGGAGATTGCGGGTGGCGGCCTCCGGCCCGTGGCCGAGGAAAACGATGGTGCGCCCCTGCGGCAGGAAGAGCGGGCCGGTTCCATCGGTCCGCGGGGCGGGAACCGCCCGCTCGAAGAAGCGGGAGTAGAGGCCCGTGGGATCGGCGCCCACAACCACCAGCACGTCGCAGCGATTGCGCAGTTCAGCGAGGGTGCACGCCACCCACCCCACCCGCTGGAGGGTGTCGAGATTGCGGAACAGGCCCTCGGAGGCCGCATGGTCGAGGCTGGCGCCGAAGCTCACGGCGAGATCGGCCAGCCCCCGCAGCCCCGCCACATCGGCGCCCAGGCCGGAAAAGGCGGCGGCCCGGCTGGCTTTCAGATGGGCGGCGGCGGCGGACGCGGCCTCCACCAGCGGCACCTCGCGCCCGCCGACGCGCGGGGCTGCGGGCTGGCCGGGGCCACGGCGCAACAGCCGCGCGGCCTCGGGACAGGCGCGACGGGGGCGCACCTCGCGGAACATGACAGCTACTTCCAGATCATCACAGCCCAGCCCGCAAAAGCCGCAGGCGAGATCGCTGACAATGCGCGGTGCCTGCGTCGACATGGCCTTGCCCGCCTCAGTCATATTTCACATAGGAAAAGCGCAGGTCGTTCTGCGGCGTGCCTTCCAATGGAGCGTCCGCCTCCAGGCCCGGCTGCCATTGCACGACCTCCTCGATCTTGGCGGCGAGCGCGAAGTCACGGACGGTGATGCCCTTGGCGTCGTGGGACATGAGGCGCACCTCCACCCAGGCATAGGAGGCGGTGAGATCGGGATGGTGCCAGGCGGCCTCGGCCAGATGGCCGACCGCATTGATGACCATCAGCGTGCCCTTCCAGCTGTTGGTGCGATAGGTGCGGCGGATCCAGCCGTCCTCATAGCGCCAATGGGGCAGGTGCGCGGACAGGTGCGCTTCGATCTCGTCCGACGAAAATGTGGCTTTGCGGTCCACGGCCATGCGACCTGCCTCCGGTGGTGGAAGTCCGATCAAGACGCCGCGGCGGTTGCCCGCTTGTCGTTGCAGTGCTCCGGCGTCCAGAAGGCCGCCGGGCCATGCGTCTGTTGTTTCAACAAGAGCTAACACGCCCGAGGGCGTGCGAAAAGTGACAAGCCTTACAGGCCCTTCTGCCGCTTGAAGGCGGTCAGGGTGTTCTGTAGCAGGCAGGCGATGGTCATGGGGCCGACGCCGCCGGGCACGGGGGTGATGAGGCCGGCAATGCCTTGCGCTTCCTCATAGGCCACGTCACCCACGAGGCGCGTCTTGCCGTCGCCCTTGGGCACGCGGTTGATGCCGACGTCAATGACGGTGGCGCCGGGCTTGATCCAGTCCCCGCGCACCATTTCCGGCCGACCGACGGCCGCCACCAGGATGTCGGCGGTGCGGCACTCGCCCGGCAAATCGCGGGTGCGGGAATGGGCGATGGTGACGGTGCAATCCTCCCGCAGCAGAAGCTGGGCGGCCGGCTTGCCCACGATGTTGGAGCGGCCCACCACCACAGCCTTCAGGCCAGCCAGATTGCCCAGATGATGCTTCAGCAGCATCACGCAGCCGAGCGGCGTGCAGGGCACGAGGGCATCAAGGCCCACCGCCAGGCGCCCGGCATTGACCACATGGAAGCCGTCCACATCCTTGGCGGGATCGATGGCGGCGAGCACCTTGTTGGTGTCGATATGGCCCGGCAGCGGAAGCTGCACCAGGATGCCGTTGACCTCCGGATCGGCGTTCAGACGCTCGACCAAAGCCAGCAGGTCCGCCTCGGCGGTCTCGGCGGGAAGGCGATGCTCGAAGGAGCGCATGCCCACTTCCACGGTCTGCGCCGCCTTGTTGCGCACATAGACGTGGCTCGCGGGGTCCTCGCCCACCAGCACCACGGCAAGGCCGGGCTTCTGTCCGGTCTGGGCGACGAGGCCTTCCACTTCCACCGCGATGCGGCCGCGCAGGCCGGCCGCGAATGCCTTGCCGTCGATGGGTTTGGTCTCGATCACGACTGTCCCCGCAAAATGGAAGCGCACATGAGGTTCACGGCGGACTTCTGGCCTGCGGCGCCTGCCCTGGCAAGCCCCGCCGCCGCGTCCCTGACCTGTTGGGACCGCATTCTTAAGGGGAAGATCGTTTTCGTAAAGAGAAAAATTTTATCCGCGGGGTGGAATATCACCAGCGGCCCAGCCCGCCTTCACCTGCGCCTTGTAGTCTCCGTACCGGCCTTCCGCGATGGCCTGGCGGGCGCCGCGCATGAGGTCCTGGTAATAATGGAGATTGGCCCAGGACAGCAGCATGCCGCCCAGCATCTCCCCGCACCGCACGAGGTGATGGAGATAGGCACGCGAATAGTCGCGCAGTGCCGGGCAATCGCTTTCCTCGTCCAGCGGGCGCGGATCGGAGGCGTGGCGGGCATTCTTCAGATTGATGCGGCCGAAGCGCGTGAAGGCCAAGGCATGGCGGCCGGACCGCGTGGGCATGACGCAATCGAACATGTCGATGCCCCGCGCCACCGCCTCCAGCAGGTCGTCCGGCGTGCCCACCCCCATGAGATAGCGCGGCTTGTGGGTGGGCAGATGGGGCTCCACCGTCTCGATCATGTCCAGCATGATCTCCTGTGGCTCGCCCACGGCAAGGCCGCCGATGGAATAGCCGGGGAAGTCCATGCCGGCCAGCGCCTGCGCCGATTCCACCCGCAGCGCCTTGACCGCCCCGCCCTGCACGATGCCGAACAGCGCCCGCCCCTTGGGCTGGCTCTCGAAGGCGCGCTTGCTGCGCTCCGCCCAGCGCAGGGAGAGGCGCATGGCGCGGGCGGCTTCCTCGTCGGTGCAGGGCAGGCGCACGCATTCATCCAGCTGCATCTGGATGTCGGCGCCCAGGAGCCCCTGGATCTCCACCGCCCGCTCGGGCGTGAGCTGGTGGACCGCGCCATCCACATGGGAGCGGAAGGTGACGCCGGTCTCGTCCAATTTGCGCAAGGCGGACAGGGACATGACCTGGAAGCCACCGGAATCGGTGAGGATCGGGCGCTCCCAGCGCATGAAGCGATGCAGCCCGCCCAGTTCCGCCACCCGCTCGGCACCGGGGCGCAGCATCAAATGGTAGGTGTTGCCCAACAGGATGTCGGCCCCGGTCGCCCGCACCTGCTCGGGATAGAGGCCCTTGACGGTGGCGACCGTCCCCACCGGCATGAAGGCGGGGGTCGCGATCTCGCCGCGCGGCGTGGAGATGACGCCCGTGCGCGCGGTGCCGTCCGTGGCGTTCAGGGTGAAGGCGAAGCGGCCTTCGGAAGAGGTGTGGGTCTCGGTCATGGACACTCAGCGCGCCGGGGCGCGATCGGGGAAGAGCAGGCTGGCATCGCCATAGGAATAGAAGCGATAGCCGGTTTCGATGGCATGGGCATAGGCACGCTTCTGCGTCTCATGGCCCACGAAGGCCGCCACCAGCATGACGAGGGTGGAGCGCGGCAAATGAAAGTTGGTCATCATCATATCCACGGCGCGGAAGGCATAGCCGGGGGTGATGAAGATGTCGGTCTCGCCCCGATAGGCGTGGAGCGTGCCGTCAGGCGCCGCCGCGCTTTCCAGAAGCCGGGTGGCGGTGGACCCCACCGCCAGGATGCGCCCGCCCGAAGCACGCACGCCGTTCAGTGTTTCAGCGACCTCAGCGCTCACCTCGCCCCATTCCGAATGCATGTGGTGGCCGGACGTATCTTCCGCTTTCACCGGCAGGAAGGTGCCGGGGCCCACATGCAGCGTCACGTGATGGAAGGCCGCGCCCGCCGCCCGGATCTGGTCCATGAGCGCAGGGGTGAAATGGAGGCTGGCGGTGGGCGCGGCCACCGAGCCCTCATTGCGGGCGAAGACGGGCTGATAGTCGGTGCGGTCGCGCGCATCCTCCGGCCGCTTGGCGGCGATGTAGGGCGGCAGCGGCATGTGCCCGACCTCCTGGAGGGCTGCGTCGAGGTCCGCGCCCGCCACGTCGAAGGCCAGCAGCACCTCCCCTTCCGCGCCGCGCCCGGTCACCTCGGCAACCAGCTCCCGCGCTGTGTCGGGATGGGTGAAGACGATGCGATCCCCCGCCACGAGGCGCTTGGCGGGCCGCGCGAAGGCCGCCCAGCGCGCTTCGTCGAGGCGCTTCACCAGGGTCGCCTCGATGTGGACGGTGGAGCCGCCCGCCCGCGTGCGGGTGCCGTCGAGGCGGGCGGGGATGACCTTGGTGTCGTTCACCACGACCGCATCGCCGGGGCGCAGCAGGGAGGGAAGATCGGCAATGCGTGCGTCGGTCAGCTCGGCCTCCGCGCCGGGGCGCACCACCAGAAGCCGCGCGCTCTCGCGCGGCGCGGCGGGGCGGAGCGCGATCCGCTCGGGAGGCAGTTCGAAATCGAAGGCGTCGACGCGCATCAGGCTTTCATCCAGGACGCGCGGCAGTTGGGCCGGCGCTGCGGAGCGCCTTCCTAGAGCCTCCCGGCGGCAAGGTGAAGCCCGGCCAGGGACGAACCTGCCGGGATGCGATCAGACCAGCGTGACCTTGCCGCTGCCCAATTCGTAAATGCCGGTGGCCAGCTTGACCTTGCCCGCCGCAATGGCGGCTCCGATGATCGGACTAGCCCCTCCGACCTCTGCGGCCGTCAGGCGGGCATTGGTGACGATGGCGGCGTCCAGAAGGTCGGGCCCCTGCCCCTTGGCCGCCTCGACCGCCGGCAGGATGCTCTTGATCAGCCCCGGCAGATGGCCAGGAAACTGCGCCTGCTGGGTGGCGGCCTTCACCGCGGCCCCGACGGCCCCGCAGGCGGTGTGGCCGAGCACCATCACCAGTGGCACGCCGAGATAGGCGACCGCATATTCCAGGCTGGCGAGGCCGTCATTATCCGCCACATTCCCGGCGACGCGCACCACGAACACATCGCCCGGCCCCTGGTCGAAGCACAGTTCGGGCGAGACGCGCGAATCGGAACAGCCGAGCACCGCGGCGATGGGATATTGCGCTTTCGCCTGCGCCAGCCGGCGGGCCGAGAAATCCCGATGCTCGGTGGTATTGACCACATAGCGGGCATTGCCGGCCATCAGCCGGTCGAGCGCCTCGCTGCCCGGAATGTCGTTGGGCGCCTTCTGGCCGGGCGGCAGTTCATCCGCCGCGAACGCCGGGCGCGTGAGACAGGCCCCAGCCAAGGCCGCCGCCCCGAACAAGAGACCGCGCCTGGAAAACCCGCTCTGACACCGAATGCACATGGTTTCATCCCCTCGCCTCGGTCTCTGCCAAGGTCAGGGTGGCACCATAGCGCAATTTGCCGAGATTGGCCGTCTTGCTCAGAAGATGGCGACCGCGCCCTGCCAGATGGCCCAACTCATGGCGGCTGTGATCAATAAGCCCAGCAAGGTGGCGAAGAAGCCCGCCAGAATCACCCCGCCATCGCGCTCCACGAGGCCAAGGCCGAAGACGCAGACCGCGAATCCCGGCGGCAGATTGCCCAGGAACGGGATGGGCAAAAGCAGGATGAACCCCAGCAGCACCACTGTCGCCCCCACGAGGCGGCGCGCGGTGGGGCCGGCAAAAGTCTCCATGCGCGGCCGCGACCAGCGCTCGAACCACATGATGTAAGGCCGCGAGCGGGTGACGATGGCCTCCAGCATGGAGCGCGAAAAAGTCTGGCGGGACACGCGCTCGGGCAGCCACAATTCCTGGCGGCCCATGGCCATCTGCAAGCCGATGAGCCCCAGAACGATGCCACAGATGACGGGAATGCCGGGCGGCATGGGGATGCAGTTGGGGATGCCGAACAGCAGGAAGATGATGCCGAAGGCCCTGTTGCGCAGTGCATTCACCAGGTCGCCAATCGCCACCTTTTCCCCCTCCTGGGAGGCCAGGACGGCGGCGAGCAGTTCGGAAGTCCGCGGCGTACGGTGATCCACAGGTGCCTCGATGAGATAGAGGCACACTCATAGCACCGAGAAAGCGGCGGTGTCAGGGCGGGGGGCGAAAGATACCCACACGCCCTGACCTAACGTCATGAAAGAAGGTCAATTGAGGAGGTAAATCCCCCCCACCGCCCGCAGCTCCGCCGGCTTGATGAGTTCGCAATGGGCCACCTTCACCGAATGCAGCGGGCCCTCCAGCTCGCGGCGCCAGAAGGCCAGGAACTTGTTGAGCTCGGGGAATTTCGGCGAGAGGTCGTAATCCTGCCAGATATAGGACTGTAGAAACGCGGGATGATCCGGCAGGTGGTAGAGGATCTCGGCCGTCACCAGGCCATAGCCGGAAATCTGCTTCACGAAGTCGCCGCAAGCCATGTTCGACACCTCCATGCACGCCACTGGCCCCACCTGCTTTTCAATCCGACGCGGTGGGAACGGATCCATTGTCGGCTGACAATCTTGCGCGAGCCAGACCAAAAAATGGTTTAAGCGTGCAAAAACAAGGCGTTAGCAGCGGTTCATCGAGACTGCTGACAACGACCTCCCGCGGGTCTCATCCGCTGCCGGCGGGCAGGCCGGAAACGGGGGAACAGCGCCGCTAGCACTCTGATCCGGTGAGTGCCAAAAAATGTGAGCAGCCCCCTTGCACCGGCTCCCCGCCCTCCTTAGATGGCGCCCAGGCCGCGACCGAACCTCGGCGTGGCCGGAATGAAGTCAAAGCCAATTGGAGGTTCCCCGATGGGTTTCCGTCCTCTGCACGACCGCGTGGTCGTGAAGCGCATCGAAGCTGAGCAGAAAACTGCCGGCGGCATCATCATCCCCGACACCGCCAAGGAAAAGCCCCAGGAGGGCGAGGTGGTGGCCGTGGGTCCGGGCGTGCGCAACGAGAAGGGCGAGCTGGTCGCGCTCGACGTGAAGGCTGGCGACCGCGTCCTGTTCGGCAAGTGGTCCGGCACCGAGGTCAAGATCGACGGCCAGGACCTGCTCATCATGAAGGAAAGCGACATCCTCGGCGTCGTCGAGGCCTCCGCTTCCGCCAAGAAGGCGGCGTGAGCCCCTTTTTCATCCTTTCCATCGTCCCAAGCTGAAGGAGCAGGCACATGGCTGCCAAGGACGTGAAATTTTCCGGCGATGCCCGTGAGAAGCTGCTGCGCGGCGTCGACATCCTCGCCAATGCGGTGAAGGTCACGCTCGGCCCCAAGGGCCGCAACGTGGTGATCGAGAAGTCGTTCGGCGCCCCGCGCATCACCAAGGACGGCGTATCCGTCGCCAAGGAGATCGAGCTCGAGGACAAGTTCGAGAATCTCGGCGCCCAGCTGGTCCGCGAAGTCGCTTCCAAGACCAATGACCTGGCCGGCGACGGCACCACCACCGCCACCGTGCTCGCCCAGGCGATCGTCAAGGAAGGCGCCAAGGCGGTGGCCGCCGGCATGAACCCGATGGACCTGAAGCGCGGCATCGACCTCGCGGTGGACGCCATCGTCAAGGACCTGGCCGCCAAGTCCAAGAAGGTGACCTCCAACGAGGAGATCGCCCAGGTCGGCACCATCTCCGCCAATGGCGATAGCGAGGTGGGCAAGTTCCTCGCCGAGGCCATGCAGAAGGTCGGCAACGAGGGTGTCATCACCGTCGAGGAAGCCAAGACCGCCGTCACCGAGCTCGACGTCGTGGAGGGCATGCAGTTCGACCGCGGCTACCTCTCCCCCTACTTCGTGACCAACGCCGAAAAGATGCGCGTTGAGTTCGAGGACCCCTACATCCTCATCCACGAGAAGAAGCTCGGCGCCCTCCAGGAGCTGCTGCCCGTTCTCGAGGCCGTGGTGCAGTCCGGCAAGGCGCTGGTCATCATCGCCGAGGACGTGGAAGGCGAGGCTCTGGCCACCCTCGTGGTCAACAAGCTGCGCGGCGGCCTGAAGGTCGCGGCCGTGAAGGCCCCCGGCTTCGGCGATCGCCGCAAGGCCATGCTGCAGGACATCGCGATCCTGACCGGCGGCCAGGCCATCTCCGAGGACCTCGGCATCAAGCTCGAGAACGTGAACCTCACCATGCTCGGCCGCGCCCGCAAGGTCGTGATCGAGAAGGAGAACACCACGATCGTCGACGGTGCCGGCGAGAAGGCCGACATCGAGGCCCGCGTCGCCCAGATCAAGGCCCAGATCGAAGAGACCACCTCCGACTACGACCGTGAGAAGCTCCAGGAGCGTCTCGCCAAGCTCGCGGGCGGCGTCGCGGTGATCCGCGTCGGCGGCGCGACCGAGGTCGAGGTCAAGGAGAAGAAGGACCGCGTGGACGACGCCCTGCACGCCACCCGCGCTGCGGTGGAAGAAGGCGTCCTGCCCGGCGGCGGCGTGGCCCTGCTGCGCTCCATCAAGGCCCTGGAAGGCCTGACCGGCGCCAACTCGGACCAGAAGACCGGCATCGAGATCGTCCGCCGCGCCATCCAGGCGCCCGCCCGCCAGATCGCCAGCAATGCCGGTGATGACGGCTCGGTGGTGGTCGGCAAGATCCTCGAGAATGCCGACTATGCCTTCGGCTACGACGCCCAGTCCGGCGCGTATGTGGACATGGTGAAGGCCGGCATCATCGACCCCACCAAGGTCGTGCGCACCGCGCTCCAGGATGCGGCCTCCATCTCGGCCCTCATCGTGACCACCGAAGCCCTCGTCGCCGACCTGCCCAAGAAGGGCGGCGCGGCGGCCCCCGCCATGCCCGGCGGCGGCATGGGTGGCATGGACTTCTGAGGAAGTCCAAGCCAACCAAGGCTTTAAGTGCCCAGCCGGCAGCGCCGGCTGGGTGGTGGCATGGACTTCTGAGGAAGTCCAAGCCAACCAAGGCTTTAAGTGCCCAGCCGGCAGCGCCGGCTGGGTGGTGGCATGGACTTCTGAGGAAGTCCAAGCCAACCAAGGCTTTAAGTGCCCAGCCGGCAGCGCCGGCTGGGTGGTGGCATGGACTTCTGAGGAAGTCCAAGCCAACCAAGGCTTTAAGTGCCCAGCCGGCAGCGCCGGCTGGGTCATTACTGGGTCTGAATTCGGAAAGGGCGTCGCGCGAGCGGCGCCCTTTCTGTTTGGGCGGCACAAACGAAAACGGCGGCCCGAGGGCCGCCGCCACATGCGTGAAGACAGAGCCGCTCAGCCCTGGTCAGGCACCGCCGTGCGGCGGGTCTTCAGGTAGGGCGGGCGGGGGATGGAGGAATGGGCCGCCCGCAGGGCCGCTGACCAGCGCTCGCGCAGATCATGGAAATAGGGCTCGCCCGGCTCGATCCGATAGCGCAGCTCGGCTTCCAGGGCGTCGGGGCACAGCACCAGCACGTCGATGGGCAGGCCCACGCCGAGATTCGAGCGCATGGTGGAATCCATGGAGATGAGGCTGGATTTCAGCGCGTCGGCAATGTCCATGTCATAGGTCACGGCGCGGTCCAGCACCGGCTTGCCGTATTTATGCTCGCCGATCTGAAGGAAAGGCGTGTCGGTGGTGCATTCGATGAAATTGCCGGCCGAATAGACCATGAAGAGCCGCAGCGGCCCGCCGGCAATCTGTCCGCCCAGCAGGAAGGACACGTCGAAGCTCACATTGCTCTGTTCCAGCGCCCCGCCGTCCAGCGAATGGACCTGGCGGATGGCCCGGCCCACCAATTGGGCGGCCTGGAACATGGTGCGCGAGTCGCGCAGCATCTGCCGCTCGCCAGCCTCGTGGTCCTCCACCCCTTCATGGAGCAGGCTCACCACCGATTGGGACACAGACAGATTCCCGGCCGAGGCCAGCGCCATCACATAATGGCCGGGCTCCTCGAAGACGTGGAGCTTGCGGAAGGTGGAGATGTTGTCGAGGCCCGCATTGGTGCGCGTGTCCGCCACCATCACCAGGCCTTCCCGAACCAGAACCCCGCAACAATATGTCATTGCCTTCCCTCGCCTCGACGGACTTATAGCCAGCCCTTGCGGCCGGCCGCAATCCGCGAGACCCCGCGAGGGGAATATGATTTTCGTGTCCGGCGCAGTGTCGCCTCCCGGCAACGCTTCCGCTGGCCCCGCCCTCAATCGCCCTCCTGGAGCTCCCCGCGGCGGAACGGGCCGAGCTCAGCAAGATCCGCCCCCGCCTCCTGCACATAGGCCCGCTCGCGCTCCAGATACTGGGCGACGCCCCGCCGCAAGGCGGGGTCGGCGATGTAGTGGGCCGAATAGGTGGGGGTGGGCAGATAGCCGCGCGCCAGCTTGTGCTCGCCCTGCGCGCCCGCTTCCACCACCGCGAGACGGTGGGCGATGGCATAGTCGACGGCCTGGTGGTAGCAGACCTCGAAATGGAGGAAGGGATGATCCTCCACCGCCCCCCAATAGCGCCCATAGAGCGTGCTGGCACCGATGAGATTAAGCGCGCCCGCAATGTAACGCCCTTCCCGCTTCGCCATCACCAGCAGCACCTGGTCGGCCATGCGCTCGCCCAGCAGCGAGAAGAAGCGGCGGTTGAGATAGGGCCGCCCCCATTTGCGCGCGCCGGTGTCCATGTAAAAGGCGAAGAAGGCATCCCAGGCGGCTTCGGTGATGTCAGGCCCGGTGAGCCAGTCGATGGTGATGCCGGCCGAAAGCGCCTCGCGCCGCTCCCGCCGCAGGGCCTTGCGCTTGCGGGAGGCGAGTTCCTCCAGGAAATCCTCGTAGGAGCCGTAGCCCTTGTTGGTCCAGTGGAATTGCTGGTCCATGCGCTGGAGGAAGCCAAGGCGCGCCAGATGCTCCCACTCCCCCTTGGTGGCGAAGGTCACATGGGCGGAGGAGGCGCGGTGCTGGCGGGCAAGTTCCACGAGGCCGGCGGCGAGCAAGGTGCCCGCCTCCGCTTCGTCCGCAGCGGCGCGCACCAGCAGGCGGCGGCCGGTGACGGGCGTAAAAGGGACGGCCACCTGGAGTTTGGGATAATAGCGCCCGCCGGCCTGCTCATAGGCTTCCGCCCAGCCCTGGTCGAAGACATATTCGCCGCGCGAATGGGACTTCAGATAGACCGGCGCCACCGCCCGCACCCCTTCGGCGCCGTCCAGCACCAGATGCTGGGGCGCCCAGCCGGTGCGGGGGGCGGCGCTGCCCGATTCCTCCAGGGCCTGAAGGAAGGCATGGGATACGAAAGGCTCAGGGCGCGCCGCGGCGCCGGCTGCACAGGCGTCCCAGGCTTCGGGCGGGATCTCGGAGAGCGAGGAGAGAATGCGCAAGCGGGTCTCGGACATGGTGCCCCATCATATGCGTGCGGTGCAGCGATGGGGAACGGGCCGCCCGCTCACTTCTTCGGATAGGGCTTGAGGATGAGGATCTCCAAATCGTTCTGCGGCCAGAAATCTTTCGCTTTCATCTGGAAGGTGGTGGGGCCGATCTTCTTGGCCCCGGTCCCGCAAAAGCTGAGAAGGTAATCCGGCGCGCCCTTGTCGATGGTCAGCGTGAAGTCGCCGATGGGGCCGTACCAATTGGCGCCGGTCTTCAGCACATAGCCGATGAAGGCCTCCGAATAGGCCATGCGATCCTGCTTCTGCGCCTCCCGCGTCGCCTTCTGGAGGCTCGCCATGAGGGCCGGCTCGACGCAATATTTGTCGCGCTGGGCCTTGATGAGGTTCACGTAATCCGGCTCGCCCTTCATTTCCGAGCCCAGGATGGTGCCCACCGAGGTGCCGACGCTCGGCTTGTAGCGGTGCTCGACCTTCAGGTCCTTCTTCGCCGGGAAGGTCTGCATCCAGTAGAAGGTGGTGCGCAGGGTCCACAGCGGCGCGAAGTGGCGCTCCATGCCCTTGCCCACGTCATAATCGTCCCGCCGCACCAGGCCCAGTTCCAGCAAGGTCTGCTGCTTGTCCTCGGGCAAGGCGTCCAGCGCCTTGAGGGTGTCGGGCGACAGCGGATTGAGCGGCACCTTCAGGTCGGTGAGCAATTGGGTGCGGTCGAGGCCGAAGGCCGTCACCCGCAATTCCACCTTGGTCTCCACCGGCTTGCCGTCCACGACGGTGGCGAAGTCGAGGAAATTGGGCGAGCCGGGATTGGGCACCGCCACGTCCTGCTCCAGGTACCGCACGTCCGGCATGGGGAAGGCGACGAGAACGGTGGTGTCCTTCTCCGCGTTGGAATGGAAGATGTAGGAGACGCGCACCTCCTTCTCGGAGATGAACAGATCTTCCGAGCGCATCTCCACTTCATCGTTTGGCACGAAGACCAGCCCGCCCGCCTCAAGTGCCGCGGTGGTGTCATTGGCGCGGGCGGCGCCGGTCAAAGCCAGCAGGGAGAGGGCAAGGCAGGTGGACAGAAGGGCGCGGCGCATGAAAGTCTCGCGTCATGGGGTGCCGCGCGGGAGCACCGCGCGGCGAGACAAAGGCCGCACTTTTCTAGCACATTCTCGCAGTCGGGACCGCGCCCGCAGGGCAGCCCGCCCGTTTAGGGCCGAAAGCCCTCGAAGATGATCTGGTCCGCCGACTTGGACGCGAGACTGCGCTCGGCCTCAGTGCGCACGGTCCAGGCCAGCACCGGGACGGAAAAGGCCCGCGCGACGCGCACCGGCAAGGCCGGCAAGTCGCCGACCCGATAGGCCACGAATTGGAAGCGCGAGGCGCGCCAGTGCAGCAGGTTCGCTTGCGCGAGGCGATCCTTCAGCGAGCAAGGCGCCCCCTCCCCGGTCAGGGGGGCGCGTTGGGCGACGATGCCGCGCGGCACGCCAGGGGCGAACTCCGCCAGCGCCGCCACCACCTTGGGATCGAACGACATAAGCGCGCAGGTGCCCCGATAGGTGGAGGCGAGCCGCGCCGCCCGCCTGGCAAGCCGCAGGTCGCCGGAAAAGTCGCTCTTGACCTCGATGAGCACGGGCATGCGCCCGTTCACTCGGCCGAACAGTTCCGGCAAGGACATCATCCGGTCTGAGGTGTCCCTGAGCGGAATGCGGCGCAGGGCGTTGCTGTTGAAATTGGCCAGCGCCCCGTCCGCGACCGTCAGCCGCTCCAGGGTTGGGTCATGGAAGACCATGGCCTCCGCATCGCGGCTGAGCTGGACATCCACCTCCACCGCATAATTGGCGTCGATGGCGGCGTCGATGGCCGAGGCCGTGTTCTCGATGCGACCCGCCGAACGGTCGTGCAGCCCGCGATGGGCCACCGGACGGCGGGTCAGGAAGGTCAGGTCGACCATGGGGGCGCCTTCGGTCGAATCAGGCCACTTCGATGATGGCTTCGACCTCGACCGCCGCGTCGAACGGCAGAGCCGCGATTCCCACCGCCGAGCGGGCATGGCGGCCCTTGTCGCCGAGAACTTCGACAAAGAAGTCCGAGCAGCCATTCACCACTTTGGGCTGGTCCACGAAGTCGGGCGTGGAATTGACGAAGCCGACGAGCTTCACCACCCGCACCACCTTGTCGAGGTCGCCCACGGCGGCCTTCACCTGGGCGAGGATGTTGATGGCGCACAGCCGCGCGGCGGCCCGGCCGGTCTCGATGTCGACGCCGCCGCCGAGCTTGCCGGTCATCAGCTTACCGCTGCCGTCGATGGACACCTGGCCGGACACCATGAGCAGGTTGCCCGTGCGCACCACCGGCACATAATTGGCGAGCGGCGCCACCGGGGTGGGAAGGGTGATCCCGAGTTCAGCCAGCTTCTGCTCGACGGTTTGCGACATTCTCGCCTCCAGCCACACCTGGGCGTAGGATACGCCCTCAAATTGCCGCCCTCTCTTGGCCGATGGGCGGAGGCCGCGCAAGCAGCCAGGACACATTCACGCTTGGTATCGTCGAAGGGCGACACCAGCACCTCGACCTCGGCGGTCGGGGCACGCTCGTGGGTTAAGCCGCGCAAGCGGCAAGATTGGGGCTGGCCGGCGCGCCTTTGGGACACGGCCCCCCGCAGAAGGACGGTCGGCATGATGCTATTGGCCCGCTTGACCCCAGCCGGCGCCGGTGCGGCGGCAGTGATCGCGCTGCTGTCGGCCACAGCCGCGCACGCGGGATCGCTGCTGCCCCATCGGGTCGGCTACGCCCTCGCCCTTGATGCCTCCCGCTCCTCCCAGCAATTGGAGAGCGCGAACGGCCGGCTGGACTACGAGATCAAGGGCAATGCCTGCGAGGGCTACAGCGTCAATATGCGCCAGTCCAACGTGCTGGAGCCGGGCGAGGGAAGCCCCGTGCGCTCCGACATGGCCTCCGCCACCTGGGAGGACGGCAAGGGCGCGGCCTACCGCTTCAAGACCGTGAACCGCGTCGGCGGCGAGGTGAAGTCGGACGTGGATGGCATCGTCAACCGCACCGCCACCGGCGCCACCGTGCAACTGACCAAGCCGAAGGCCGAGACGGTGGAGTTGAAGGGCGACATCCTCATGCCCACCGAGCATGTGGAAAAGGTAATCGCCGCCGCCCAGGCCGGCGAGGCGCTCTATGAGGCGCGGGTGTTCGACGGGTCGGAGGACGGCCAGAGGGTGTTCTCCACCCTCGCGGTCATCGGCCGCCCCGCCATGGATGCCAAGGGCCTGCCCCAGGCGGCGGATGCCGCCCTCGCGGGGATCACCTACTATCCCGTCACCATCTCCTATTTCGACGAAGACAGCGCCGATTCGACGCCCGAATACACCATGACCATCACGCTCTACGACAATGGGGTGATCGGGCGGGTGTCCATCGACTATGGCGATTTTGTCCTGCGCGGCGTGATGTCCAGCTTCGAGGCGCTGCCGGTGGGCGCGCCTTGTGCGCAATAGGCGCGGCCATGCGCTACCTGCACCTGACCATAAGAGGGCGCGTCCAGGGGGTCGGCTATCGCGCCTGGTGCGCCCGGGAAGCAGAGCGGCTCGGCCTGACCGGGTGGGTGCGCAATCGCGCGAGCGGCGCGGTGGAGGCAGTCTTCGCAGGGCCGGACGAAGTGGTCACCGCCTTGGCGCAGGCCTGCCGGGCCGGGCCACCTGGCGCGCGGGTGGACGACATCCTGGCGCACGAGGCCTCCGAGGCGGCGCTGGCGGCCAGCGGCGGCGCGGGTCCCTTCGTGGTGCTGCCCACACTGTAGCAACGATGTGACGCTCGCCGCCGGAATGACTGCGCGCGACCCGCGGGCATGGCCTGTTGCGTCCACCGCGTTTATAGCTCGCATGTGTCGCCAGCTTGCGGAGTGCCCTGTGCCACCGAGCGCATCGGCGGAGACGGGTTCGCTCCGCTTCCAACTTCCCCCCGGAGGCTATGTCCACCGGGAAGTGCCCCCTCCGGCGCCCTGGTGGGCGGAGCCTTGGGGCGTGGCGCTGGTGCTGGTGCTGTGGGGCCTTGCCCATGCGGCCATCGCCGTCTTCATGGAGACGGCGATCAATGTGGATGACGCGGTCGAGAGCTATCTCGTCCAGTCGCTCGAATTCTCCTATGTGCCGCGCAATCCCCCAGTGTTCGACTGGCTGCTTTATGCCATCCAGCGGGTGACGGGGCCGGGCCTGTTGTCCTTCGCCATCCTGCGCTACGCGCTGCTGGTGGGAACCGCGCTCCTGGTCTACCGGGTGGCGCGCCGAGCCATCTTTGATCCGCGCCTGCAGGCGCTGGCGGTCTATTCGCTCTCGCTGCTGTGGGTGGTGGGCTATCACAGCCACCGCATCCTGACCCATTCCAACATCATGATCCTGGCCATTGCGGGCACCATGCTCACGGTGGCGGCGCTGGCGCAGGAAAAGCGCGCCAGTCTCTATGCGGCGCTCGGCGTCTGGATCGCGGTCGGCATTCTCGGCAAGTTCGGCTATCTCGCCTTCTTCGGCGCGCTGGTCATCTCCTGCCTGCTGGAACAGAGCTATCGCCGGGTGATCCTCGACTGGCGCATGCTCTTGTCGCTGCTGGTCGCGGCGGTGCCGCTTGCCGTCTATGCGGGCTTCCTCATCGTCCTCAAGCAGGACGTGGTGGCGGCGACCGCCGATGTGGTGGCCGCCAATGCCAAGCCGGACTGGGTCAAGGTGATGGACACCTTCGCCGGCGCCTGGATCGGCTATCTCCTGCCTTTCCTGGCCGTGGCGTGCCTCGTCTTCCTGCCCTTCAACCGGGGGGAAGGCGCGCGCATTCCGACCCCCGAGCAGCGGGCGCTGCGCCATGTGCTGCGCTCCATGTTCCTCATCGGAACCATCGGCACCGCCATCGCGGTGATGGCCGCCGGCTCGGTCAGCATCCGCGACCGCTATTTCCACGTCTTCTTCCTGTTCTCCACCGTCTATGTGTTCGCCGAGGCGGAGCGCCTGGGCGGCTGGCAGGATCGGGTGAAGATCTACCTGACCATCGTTTTCCTGGTGGCCATCGGCGTCATGGGTGCGCGCGCGGCGGTGACACTCTGGCCGGATCCGCGCCTGTGCGGGCGCTGCGTGGCCGCCGAGCCGCTGGGCAAGATTCGCCCCGTCGTGCTCGCCCAGCTGGGTGATCGGCCCACCTTGGTCGCCGCCGACCGCCTCTCCGCCGGACGCCTGCGCGCCGCCGTGCCGGAGGCGCGGGTGGTGATCGTCAACGAACCCGGTTATCGCCCCCCGCCCCGCCCGGCCACCGGCTGCGGGCAGGTGACCGGCGTCGTGAACGGCTCGGGCGCCTTCGCTCCGCCGCGCATGGAAGGCACCGCCATCGATGTGTGGGCCAAATGGTGGTCGCCGCTCATGAAGCCGCGGCGCGAGAGCTTCTGGCAGATCACGCCGCTCAAGGTCGACGATCCGCTCTGCCAGTAGGACGGGCTGACGCCCCGCCGCGCCCCGAGGGCGCGACGGGGGGTGGCGGCGCAGCCGGGCTTTGCAGCCCTCAGGCCAGCGACAGCGTGAGCGGCACGCCGGGCGCCAGGCGCTCCAGCCGGTCGCCGAGGCCCAGCGCCTTGAAGGCACGAGCAAGGTCGTCCTCGGTCTCGGTGAAGTGCGCCCAGCCTTCATTGTGAACGGCGATGATGCGGGCGCGGGGAAAGGCGTGGGCCGCCTCGATGGCATCGTTCGTGTCCATGGTGAGGTGGAACGAGCCGCGCGTCTTGGCCGAACCCGTGAACAGCACCACCACCTTGGGATCGAACCGCCGTGCCACCTCGGCGACGCCCTCGTACCAGACCGTGTCGCCGCTCACATAGACCGCGTCACCTTCCCGCTCCCGGCCGAGGGCAAAGCCCACCACGTCGCCGGCGATGGGCTCGATGCCCACGGGTCCATGCCGGGCCGGCGTGGCGGTGACGATGACACGCCCCCCGTCGGAGCAGGTCACCGGATGGCTTTGCCAGGGCGCGAGGCCCACGGCGCGGCCGGCGGAAAGCCCCAGCCGGCTTTCCGCCACCTGCGTGGTGAGGGTCAGTGGCACCCGGTCCAGCAAGGCGCGGCCGGACAGGTCCAGATTGTCCTTGTGCTGGTCGTGGCTCAGCAGGACCGCGTCCAGATGTCCGAGCGCATCGATCGGCAAGGCCGGGCTGGTCCGCTTTTCCAGGGTGACGGCGCCCGGATAGGCCTGCGGCGCGTCGAAGGTGGGGTCGGTGAGGAAACGCAGGCCCGCCAGTTCCACCAGAACCGTGGGACCGCCAATGAGGGTGAAGGTGATGTCATCTGCCATGAAGGCCTCCCGCAAGGATGTGAAAAGCGGGATAGGCCCTGGCGACCTGAGCGGGAATTCGCCAAGTTCTCACAATGACTGATCGAAATCGCACAAGCCTCGACTGGGACGATTTGCGCTACTTCATGGCGCTCTCCCGCCACGGCTCGCTCTCGGCGGCCGCGCGCAGCCTGGGCGTCAACCATGCCACGGTCTCCCGCCGCATTGCCGCGCTGGAGGCGCAGCTGGAGGCACCGCTGTTCGAGCGCACGGCGGAGGGGTATGCCCTGACCGCCGCCGGCCGGAACACGCTGGCCGCCGCCGCCGCCATGGAGCGGGCGGCCTCCGGCCTTGGCACCGGCGCACCGGCCGCCGATGCCCCACGGCTTGGCCGGGTGCGGGTGACGGCGACGCCGAGCCTCTCGGAATGCTTCCTGCTGGAGCGCCTGACCGGCCTGCTGTCTCATCATCCCGGCCTTGACCTCGACCTCATCGCGGACCGGCGCGCCATCAGCCTCGCGCGGCGAGAGGCGGACATTGCCCTGCGCCTGGCACGCCCCAAGGAGGGCGACCTGCTGGCCCGGCGCCTGACCGGGCTGGCCTTCGGCTTCTATGCCCGGCCAAGCTGGGTGGAGCGCCTCGCGGACGGTGAGCCGCCCTGTTTCGTCACCTTCGACGATGGCGGCGCCCATCTGCCGGAAGCGCTGTGGCTCGCCCGGAGCTTTCCCGGCGCCCGCGCGGTGTTCCGCACCAACAGCGAGGCGGCCTTGGCCCAGGCCGCGCGCTCGGGATGCGGAATCGCACTCCTGCCCCGCTTCATCGGCGCGTTTGATCCCGATCTGGTGCCCATCGACCTGAAGGTCGCCCCACCCTCGCGCGAACTGTGGCTGCTGCGCCGGCCGGAGGACGAGCCGGCCGTGGAACTGGTGGCGCAATTCCTGGCGGATCTGTTCCGCCGCGAACGGCGTCGGTTCGAGGGGTCCGTCTTTGCCGCTCTCGACGAGGCCTGAGCCCCAAAGCAAATGGCCGGGCAAGAGCCCGGCCATCGCAGATTTAAACGTGAATCCGAAGAGCCGTAAGGCTCACTCGGGCAAAAACTCACTCGGGCTTGGGCGCCAGGCGCGCGGTGACGATCTTGTCGGGATCCTTCACCGGCTCGCCGCGCTTGATCTGGTCCACATTCTCCATGCCGGAGATGACCTCGCCCCACACGGTATACTGGCCGTCCAGGAAGCGGGCATCGCCGAAGCAGATGAAGAACTGGCTGTCGCCGGAATCCGGGTTGGCCGCGCGGGCCATGGAGACCGTGCCGCGGGTGTGGGGCTGGCGGTTGAACTCGGCCTTCAGCTTCTTGCCCGAGCCGCCCATGCCGGTGCCGGTGGGATCGCCGGTCTGGGCCATGAAGCCGTCAATGACGCGGTGGAACGGCACGCCATTATAGAAGCCCTCGGAGACCAGCTCCTTGATGCGGGCCACATGCCCGGGGGCGAGGTCGGGGCGCAGTCCGATGGTCACGTCGCCCTTGGTGGTTTCCAGGATGATCACGTCTTCGGCCATGGATGTCTCCTTGTGCGGCTCGAAAGGTTGGTGAGAGGCGAGGCGGGGCGCTTACTTGGCGTCCGCCGCCACCTGCATCTTCACGATCCGGTCGGGGGTGGCGACCGCGCCATTATTGGCCTGCGACCCCTTCTTGATCTTGTCGACGAACTCCATGCCCGAGACCACTTCGCCCACGACGGTATATTTGCCATCGAGGAAGGGGGCAGCGTCGAAGCAGATGAAGAACTGGGAATTGGCGCTGTCCGGCGAGGAGGAACGGGCCATGCCCACGGTGCCGCGCTTGAACGGCACATTGGAGAATTCAGCCGGCAGGTTCGGATACTTGGACCCGCCCGTGCCGTTGCCATATTGCCCGTCGCCCGTCTGGGCCATGAAGCCGTCGATGACGCGGTGGAACGGCACGTTGTTATAATAGCCCTCGCGCGCCAGCAGCTTCAGGCGCTCGGCATGCTTGGGAGCAATGTCCGGGCGCAGCGCGATGACCACCCGGCCATAGGGCGTGTCCAGATAGAGCGTGTTCTCCGGGTCGAGCTTGGGCTTCGACTGGGCAAGGGCCGGACCTGCGACGGCAGCCGCGAGCGCGAGGCCGAGAACGGAGCGGCGCGCGAGGCCGGCACCGGTGGAAGCGGTCATGGAGAAATCTCCTCGGATGGCTTCGCCCACGCCTCAAGCGCGGGAGAATTTCACCTTCAGCCGCGCAAGCACGGCCTCGGGAACGAAGGCGGACACGTCACCGCCCATGGAAGCGATCTGCCGGACCAAGGTGGCGGTGATGGGGCGCACGCGGGGGGAAGCGGGCAGGAAAACGGTCTGGATCGTGGGCGAGAGCGTGCCGTTCATGCCGGCCATCTGCATCTCGTAATCAAGGTCCGTGCCGTCGCGCAGACCGCGAATGAGCAAGGTGGCCCCCACCTCCAGCGCGGTGGTCACCACCAGCTTGTCGAAGGTCACCACCTCCAGGCTCGCCCCCTCTTCAGCGGCGATCGGCCCGCAGACGTCGCGAAGCATCTCAAGGCGCTCGGCCGGCGAGAAGACCGGTGTCTTGCCGGGATGAATGCCCACCGCCAGCACCAATTTGTCGGACAGCCGGCACGCCGAGCGCACCACGTCCAAGTGCCCGTTGGTGGGCGGGTCGAACGAGCCCGCATAGATGGCAATGCGGGGCGCATGGGGCGTGGTGTTGGCGTCGCTCATGGGGCGAAAGCGTTATCGCGCCCCGCGCCCGCGCGCAATGGGGCGGCGCCGCGCGGCACCGCCCCAAATGAACCCATGTAACCCTTGGTCACAGGTGAGGCTTGGTCAAAGCCCAGGCATCCTCACAGATGGATGCCGCCGGACACCTCGATGCGCTGGCCGTTCACCCAGCGATTCGCCTCGCCCAGCAGGGTCGCGATCATCGGCCCGATGTCATCGGCCACCCCCACCCGGCCAAGCGCCGTCTCGCCGGCGATGAGTTGGTTCACCGCCGCATTGTCGCGCACCATGCCGCCGCCGAAATCGGTCTCGATGGCGCCGGGCGCCACGGTGTTGACGCGGATATGGCGGGCCCCCAGTTCCTTGGCCATGTAGCGGGTGAGCACCTCGATGCCGCCCTTCATGGCCGCATAGGCGGCAAAGCCCGGCATGGAGAAGCGGGCCAGTCCGCTGGACAGATTGATGATCCCCCCGCCATCGGCCATCAGCGGGACGAGCGCCTGGGTGAGGAAGAAGGTGCCCTTCAGGTGGATGTTGACCAATTGGTCGAACATCTCTTCCGACGTCTCCAGGAAGGGGGCGGTGATGCCGATGCCGGCATTGTTGACCAGATAATCGAGCCGCTCCGCGCCGAACGTCCCGGCGAGCGCGCCGCGCACCGCTTCGGCGAAGGCGGGGAAGGTGGCGGCCCGGCCCACATCCAGCTGGAGGGCATGGCCAATGCGGCCGAGCGCGGCGATCTCGGCGCGCACCACCTCGGCCTCTTCGGCGCGGGAATGATAGGTGAAGATCACATCCACGCCCCGGGCGGCCAGGGCAAGCGCCGTGTTGCGGCCGAGGCCACGGCTGCCGCCGGTGACGAGGGCAATGGGGGCGGAAGAGCGAGTTGAATTCGTCATCTGGGGTCTCCTTCAGCGATGACACCCTTGTAAGGCAGGGCCTGCCGCCGCTCTTGCCGGATGCTGGCGAAGTCTTGCCCATTTCTCCAAACCCGCTTCCCCTCGCCGCGCGATGGGCTATGTTTCCCCAGCCCGGCCGGATCCTCGGTCCGCCGGGGGAGACTGTCGCCATGAGTGAAGATTTGCGCGCCGCCGCAACCCGTTATACCGCCGGATTGCCGGCGCCCGAGGGGCTGCATCTGGCGGATGTGGAGGGCATCGGCTTTGCCTGCGCCCGCTCCCCCACGCCCTATGTGCATGCGCTCTATCGCCCGCTGCTTTGCCTGGTTCTCCAAGGGGCGAAGGATGTGACCTCCGGCCTCGACACCTGGTCCTTCAAGGCAGGCGAGACACTGATCGTGGGCACGGACCTCGCCGTCGCCGGCCGGGTGCGGCAGGCGAGCCCGGCCGAGCCCTATCTGGCGGTGGCCCTCGGCATCGACCTTGCCCTTCTCAAGGACCTGATAGGCGAGATGGCGGCGGTGCCGCAGGCGCAGCGGACGACGCGCGTGGCGGTGGCGCAGACGCAGGCCGCGGTGCAGGACTGCGTCGCCCGGCTGGTGCGGCTGATCGAGACCCCTGACGCGCTGGCGGTGCTGCGCCCCTCCATCCTGCGCGAACTCCATTATTGGCTGCTGCGTGGCCCCCACGGCGCCATGCTCAGCCAATTCAGCCTGCCGGACAGCCATGCGGCGCGCATTTCCCGCGCGGTGGCCGTGCTGCGCGCGGACTTTGCCCGGACCTTGCCGGTGGACGAACTGGCCGAGGTGGCGGGCATGAGCGTGTCGTCCTTCCACGCCCACTTCAAGGAGGTGACCTCGCTCTCGCCGCTCCAGTTCCAGAAGCGGCTGCGCCTGGTGGAGGCACGGCGGCGACTGCATGGGGAGGGACTGGCCATTGCCGAGGCCGCGTTCGACGTGGGCTATGAGAGCGTGTCCCACTTCACCCGCGACTATGCCCGCCTGTTCGGCGCCCCGCCCGGCCGGGACCTGACCGCCCGGCCACAAATGGAGGACTTCAGCGGCGACCTGCCGCCAGCAGGAGCGCGGCGCCCCCCGCCAGGATCACCGCCGACACCCGGTCTGCCATCGCTGTGAAGCGGCCGGTGAGCGCGGTACGGGCACGGTCGGCGATAACCGCCCACAGCATGTCGCCCACCAGAGCGATCACCGCGAAGATGGCCGCCAGCAGCGTGATCTGCGGCACGGGATCGCTGGGGTTGGTGACGAATTGCGGCAGGAAGGCCGCGTGGAACAACAGCGTCTTGGGATTGGCGAAGGCCACCGCCAGCCCGCGCGAGAAAGCGGCCCGGCCCGAGGGCGCGGCTTCCGCCCGTTCCTGCCCCGCCGCCCGCCACTGGGCGATGGCGAGCCAGATGAGATAGGCCGCGCCCGCATAGCGCACGAGGTCGAAATGGCGGGAGAAGACCTCCACCACCCAGGCCAGCCCCGCCGCCACGAAGGCCAGCTGAAGCACCAGCCCCACATTCACCCCGGTGGCGGTGAGAAGCCCCGCGCGCCGCCCATGCTTGAGGCTGGTGCCGACGATGAGGGCCACATTGGGCCCCGGCGTCGCGCCCAGCGCCAGGCAGGCCAGCACGAAAATCGCGAGGCTCTCGGCGGAGATCATGCCTCGGCGTCTCCCTCGCCCGCCTCGCCGCCCAGCTCGCCCTCCTCGGCGGCGCCGTCCTCGCTGATATGCTCAACGGAGACCACCCGCTCACCGGAGGCGGTGTTGAAGACGATGACGCCCTGGCTGGCGCGGCCCACCACGCGGATGCCATCCACGGGGCAGCGGATGAGCTGACCGCCATTGGTCACCAGCATGATCTGGTCGCTGTCCTCCACCGGGAAGGAGGCCACCAGCCGGCCATTGCGCTCGTTCACCGCCATGGCGACGATGCCCTTACCGCCACGGCCGGTGACACGATACTCGTAGGACGATGTGCGCTTGCCGTAGCCATTCTCCGACAAGGTCAGGATGAACTGCTCGCGGGCGCTCATTTCCGCATAGCGCTCGGTGGAGAGGGCGGCATCGGCTGCCACTTCCTCGCCATCCGTCTCGACGGCCACATCCTCGCCACCCCGGCGCACCGCATTGGCGGCCTTGAGATAGGAGGAGCGCTCCTCGGCGCTGGCATCGGAATGGCCGATGACGGCCATGGAGATGACGGTGTCGTCCTTCTCCAGCCGGATGCCGCGCACACCCACGGAGTCGCGGCCCTTGAAGACGCGCACATCGGTGACCGGGAAGCGGATGCAGGCGCCTTCCGCAGTGGTCAGCAACACGTCGTCATTCTCGGTGCACAGCTGGACCGAGGCGATGGACTCGCCCTCCTCCAGCTTCATGGCGATCTTGCCGTTGCGGTTCACCTGGCTGAAATCGGCCAGCTCGTTCCGCCGCACCGTGCCGCCCGTGGTGGCGAACAGGATCTGCCAGCGGGCATGCTCCTCCGCATCCTCCGGCAGCGGGACGATGGAGGTGATGCGCTCGTCCGGGTCCAGCGGCAGGATATTGATGAGCGCCTTGCCGCGCGCCTGGGGCGCGGCGGCGGGCAGGCGATAGACCTTGAGCTTGTAGACCTGCCCCTTGGACGAGAAGAACAGCACCGGCGCGTGGGTGGAGGCCACGAACAGGCGGGTGACGAAATCCTCCTCGCGGGTCTGCATGGCCGAGCGGCCCTTGCCGCCCCGGCGCTGCGCCCGATAGGTGGAGAGCGGCACGCGCTTGACGTAGCCGGCATGGGAGACGGTCACCACCATCTCCTCGCGCTGGATCAGGTCCTCGTCGTCGAGGTCGCCATAGCCTTCCACCAGCTCGGTGCGGCGGGGGGTGCCGAACTCGGCCTTGATGGCCAGCAGCTCCTCGCGAACGATGGCCTGGATGCGGGCGCGGCTCGCCAGGATGTCGAGGTAATTGGCGATCTCCACCGCCAGCTTGTCCAGTTCGTCCGCAATCTCGTCGCGGCCGAGGGCGGTCAGGCGCTGGAGGCGCAGATCCAGGATGGCGCGGGCCTGCTCGTTGGAAAGGCGATAGGTGCCGTCCGCCGAGACCACATGGCGGGGATCGGCGATGAGGGCGATCAGCGATTCGACATCCTTAGCCGGCCAATCACGCGACATCAGCGCTTCGCGCGCCGCAGCCGGGTCCGGCGCGGTGCGGATAAGGCGAATGATTTCATCGATGTTCGCCACGGCGATGGCGAGGCCCACCAGCACATGGGCGCGATCGCGCGCCTTGCGCAGCAGGAACTTGGTTCGCCGGCTCACCACCTCCTCACGGAAAGCGATGAAGGCGGTGAGCATGTCGTGGATGGTCATCACCGCCGGCTTGCCGCCGGACAGCGCCACCATGTTGGCGCCGAAGGACGACTGGAGGGGCGTCATGCGATAGAGGTTGTTCAGCACCACGTCCGCCTGGGCGTCGCGCTTGACCTCGATCACCACCCGCATGCCTTCGCGGTCGGATTCGTCGCGGATCTCGGAAATGCCCTCCAGGCGCTTGTCGCGCACCAGCTCGGCGATCTTTTCGATCATCGAGGCCTTGTTCACCTGGTAGGGAATCTCTGTGATGATGATCGCCTCGCGCTCCTTGCGGATCGTCTCGATCGTCACCTTGGCCCGCACCACCATGGAGCCGCGGCCGGTCAGATAGGCCTGGCGGATGCCGGCGCGGCCGAGAATGAGGCCGCCGGTGGGGAAATCGGGGCCGGGAATGTGCTCGATGAGCGCTTCCGGCAGCAAGGTCGGGTCGTCGATGAGCGCCACCGCACCGTCGATCACCTCGCCCAGATTGTGCGGCGGGATGTTGGTGGCCATGCCCACGGCGATGCCGCCCGCGCCATTCACCAGCAGATTGGGGAACTTGGCCGGCAGGACGACGGGCTCATGCTCGCTGCCGTCATAATTGTCCTGGTAGTCGACGGTTTCCTTGTCCAGGTCGTCCAGCAGGGACTGGGTGACCTTTTCCAGGCGCACCTCGGTGTAGCGCATGGCCGCCGGGGGATCGCCGTCCACCGAGCCGAAATTGCCTTGGCCATCCACCAGCGGCACCCGCATGGAGAAGGGCTGCGCCATGCGCACCAGGGCCTCATAGACCGACTGGTCGCCGTGCGGATGGTATTTACCGATGACATCGCCGACCACGCGGGCCGACTTGCGGTAGGACTTGTTCCACTCGTACCCGTTCTCATGCATGGAGAACAGGATGCGGCGATGCACCGGCTTCAGTCCGTCCCGCACGTCTGGAAGAGCGCGCGCGACGATCACGCTCATCGCGTAGTCGAGATAAGAGCGCGACAGTTCTTCGGTAATGGATACGGGCCGGATGTCCGAGGGCAGATCACCGCCCTGCTTCGGAGTCTCGTTTTCAGCCAAGAGACAAATCTCACATGATGCACAGCTGTTGCAGCTTTTACCTGATTCAGCCGTGAAACTCCAGCGAAACCGGCGCCTTTCGTGCTTATTTTATGCTGATAATTCAATAATTTAGCGACGACTGCTCCAGCATTTCCGGCGACATTGCGGCAATGCACCGATCCGGGGTGTCAAAGCCCGCCGCGGCGCGGGGCAAGCGCGGGGGAACCAACACCGCCGCAAGGAAGTCCCCGGCCCCGCAAGTTGCTGCAAAATGAGTGCTGAGATGGAACGTTAGGGCACGGCCGAACCGCGTCGCAGCCGGCCGCCGCGCCCATGTGCCGGCGCACAGGCAGGCCCCGACGGGGCGACCTGCAGCGCAGGCGCCACCCGCGCTGCCCGACATCAGGATTGGCAGCGGAAGCGGCGGCGCCTCACGGGTCGAACGTCGGCCGTCGGCGCTTGGCGGGATGGTGCCCTGACACGCTCTGCCATCTTGTCTCGATGCATGTACCTCCCGCGAACCGCGCGCCTCGCGCGGCAAGGATCATGCGCATGTGCGCAGGCCTTCCTTGAGAGCGGACAGGCAGGCGCAGGTCGGGCCGACATTTGCGCCAGGCTGCGCCAGCACGCCGCCCACCCAAGCAGCTGCCCAAATCAGCTGCCGAACGCCACCGCATACATGATGCGGCCCGGCCAGAACGTGAACAGCCCCGCCACCACCAGCGCGAACAGGAAGAGATGGCGCATGGTGCGCCCGTGCCGGCGCACCTGGTGCCGCCGCGCAGCGAGAACCGCCAAAGGCAGGACGATCAGCACCCAGACCGAGAGCAGATGAATGGGGCTCCAGGGGCCCCACACCCGCACTTCATGGATCAGCAGCGAGGACCCCGCCACCACCGCCATAAGCCCAACCCAGGCCCAGCCCACGAGGCGGTGGCGGGGATCACCCTTTGGTAGGCCCAATTGCACCGCGCCGAGCCCCAATGCGGCGAGGGCGGCGAATGCATGAATCTGGATGGCCGGGGAGGCGGAGAGAAGCGGCTCAAGCGTCATGCTCCCCTCCCCGCGCAACGTCGTCAGAACGGGATTTCGTCGTCCATGTCGTCGGAGGGCCGGCCACCGCCGCCACCAAAGCCACCGCCGCCACCACCAGAGGAACCGCCGCCGGAGGAGCCGCCGCCACGGCGTCCACCGCCGCCGCCGCCGAAGCCACCACCACCGCCGCCGCCAAAGCTGCCGCCACCGCCACCACCGCCCATGGGGCCGGCGGAGCCGAAGTCGGAGCCGCCGCCATAGTCATCCCCGCCCTCGGACCCGCCGCCGCTGCGGCCGTCCAGAAGGGTCAGTTCGCCGCGATAGGGGCGCAGCACCACCTCGGTGAAATAGCGCTCCTGGCCCTGATTGTCGGTGGCCTTGCGGGTCTCCAGCTGGCCTTCGATATAGACCTTTGAGCCCTTCTTCAGGAACCGCTCGGCCACACCCACGAGATTCTCGTTGAAGATGGCCACCGTGTGCCATTCCGTGCGCTCGCGCCGCTCGCCCGACGCCTTGTCGCGCCAGGTTTCCGACGTGGCGATGCGCAGATTGCACACCCGCCCGCCATTCTGGAAGGAGCGCACCTCCGGGTCGCGGCCCAGATTGCCGACCAGGATCACCTTGTTGACGCTGCCGGCCATCTTCTTCCTCCGCCGTCCGTTCCCGATTGCTTCCGCTTGAGCGCCGAGCGCAGGGCCCGCCCTCGCGGACGCGCATGCACCCTACAGCGCAAAACCCGCCGGGGAAGGCGCGCAAAGCCTTTGTCCACCAAAAAGGCCGCCGGCCCCTTCCCTCTGCGTTCTTGATATGTTCTATAGGTCGGCGATTTGAGTGGCAAGGGGAGAGTCGCGCCGGAACGGCTTCTTCAACCGCATATTCGGCGCGGGCCGACAAGCGGGCGACATCCGCCGCCTTTGACAGGCGGGCGGCCATGGAAGAGGCTTCCTTTCGCACTGCACCCTTGTTCCTGAACCGCCTGCTCTTAGATAGGACGTGCGAGCCATGTCGCCGCGCCTTCCCGCGCCCCTCTTGACCCTTGCCCCGGTGATCCCTGCCGGGTCGGGGCGCGTAAAGGGGCGCGGCGCGGTCTTCGGCCTGCTCTGTCTTTCCCCGGTCCGGCGCCCGGCCTGCGCCACAAGTCCGAGCCCGCATCCATGACCGATCCTGCTTCCGCCTCCCCCTCTTCCTTGCCCGCATTCCTGCCCGCATCGCGCGAGCGTCGTGATGCGCGGATGCTGTCCGTGCGCGGGGCGCGGGAGCACAATCTGAAAAACGTGGATCTGGACGTGCCGCGCGACAGCCTCGTCGTGTTCACGGGCCTGTCCGGCTCGGGCAAGTCGTCGCTTGCCTTCGACACCATCTATGCGGAAGGCCAAAGGCGCTATGTGGAGAGCCTCTCGGCCTATGCGCGCCAGTTCCTGGAGATGATGCAGAAGCCGGACGTGGACCAGATTGACGGCCTGTCCCCCGCCATCTCCATCGAGCAGAAGACCACCTCCAAGAACCCGCGCTCCACGGTGGGCACGGTCACCGAGATCTATGACTATATGCGCCTCCTGTGGGCGCGCACGGGCATTCCCTATTCCCCCGCCACGGGCCTGCCCATCGAGAGCCAGACCGTCTCGCAGATGGTGGACCGCACGCTCGCTTTGCCCGAGGGCACGCGGCTCTATCTGCTCGCGCCCGTGGTGCGCGGGCGCAAGGGCGAGTATCGCAAGGAGTTGGCGGAGTTCCTCAAGAAGGGCTTCCAGCGGGTCAAGATTGACGGCACCTTCCACGAGATCGCCGAGGCCCCGGCCCTCGACAAGAAGTTCAAGCACGACATCGACGTGGTGGTGGACCGCGTGGTGGTGCGCCCGGACATCGCCACCCGCCTCGCCGACAGCTTCGAGACGGCACTCGGCCTTGCCGATGGCATCGCCGTGCTGGAATTTGCCGATGAGAAGGACGCGGACGGGGCGCCCCGGCGCATCCTGTTCTCGGAAAAGTTCGCCTGTCCGGTCTCCGGCTTCACCATTCCCGAGATCGAGCCGCGGCTCTTCTCCTTCAACAATCCCTTCGGCGCCTGCCCGGCCTGCGACGGCCTCGGCGTGGAGCAGACCATCGATCCGGACTTGGTGGTGCCGGACAAGTCCCGCTCCCTGAAGCAGGGCGCCATCGCCCCCTGGGCCAAGAGCACCTCGCCTTATTACGGCCAGACCCTGGACGCGCTCGCCAAGCATTACGGCTTCAAGCTCACCACGCCCTTCGCCGAGCTGCCGGAGAAGGCGAAGGACGTGATCCTCTATGGCTCCGGCGAGGAGCAGATCACCTTCCGCTATGATGACGGCTTGCGCGCCTATGAGACCTCGAAGACCTTCGAGGGCATCGTTCGCAACCTGGACCGGCGCTGGAAGGAGACGGACAGCGACTGGGCGCGGGAGGAAATCTCCAAATATTTCTCCACCGTCCCCTGCGCCGTCTGCACGGGCTATCGGCTCAAGCCCGAGGCGCTGGCCGTGAAGGTGGGCCACCGGCATATCGGCGAGGTGGGCGTCCTCTCCGTGAAGGCGGCACACGACTGGTTCGAGGCCCTGCCCGCCGCGCTCAATGCCAAGCAGAACGCGATCGCGGTCCGCATCCTCAAGGAGATCCGCGAGCGGCTGCGCTTCCTAATGGACGTGGGGCTGGAATATCTCACCCTGGCGCGTTCCTCCGGCACCTTGTCCGGCGGCGAGAGCCAGCGCATTCGGCTCGCCTCGCAGATCGGCTCAGGCCTGTCGGGCGTGCTCTATGTGCTGGACGAGCCCTCCATCGGCTTGCACCAGCGGGACAATGTGCGCCTTCTGGAGACGCTGAAGCGCCTGCGGGACCTCG
Organism: Aquabacter sp. L1I39; assembly: GCF_017742835.1. Lineage (GTDB taxonomy): Bacteria > Pseudomonadota > Alphaproteobacteria > Rhizobiales > Xanthobacteraceae > L1I39. The sequence goes on along the minus strand of NZ_CP072392.1, from coordinate 3,763,242 downwards.
GCAATACCGTCATCGTGGTGGAGCATGACGAGGATGCCATCCTCGCCGCCGACTACGTGGTGGATGTGGGACCCGGCGCCGGCATCCATGGCGGGAAAATCGTGTCCAAGGGCACGCCGGCGGAGATCATGGCGGACCCGGCCTCGCTCACGGGCAAGTATCTCACCGGCGCGCTGGCGGTGGGCGTGCCGGCCCGGCGCAAGCCGAACCCCAAGCGGCAATTGAAGCTCGTCGGCGCGCGCGGCAACAATCTGAAGAACGTCACCGCCGAGGTGCCGCTCGGCCTCTTCACCTGCGTCACAGGCGTGTCGGGCGGCGGCAAGTCCACGCTGCTGATCGACACGCTCTACAAGGCGGTGGCGCGGCGGCTGAACAATGCCTCCGAGGCCCCCGCCCCCTTCGACCGCCTGGAGGGGCTGGAGCACCTGGACAAGGTGATCGACATCGACCAGTCCCCCATCGGCCGCACGCCGCGCTCCAACCCCGCCACCTATACAGGGGCCTTCACCCCGATCCGCGAATGGTTCGCGGGTCTCCCCGAGGCCAAGGCGCGCGGCTATGGGGCCGGGCGCTTCTCCTTCAACGTGAAGGGCGGGCGGTGCGAGGCCTGCCAGGGCGACGGCGTCATCAAGATCGAGATGCACTTCCTGCCGGATGTCTACGTCACCTGTGATGTCTGCAAGGGCAAGCGCTACAATCGCGAGACGCTGGAAGTCACCTTCAAGGACAAGTCCATCGCCGACGTGCTGGACATGACAGTGGACGAAGGCGCCGCCTTCTTCAAGGCGGTGCCGTCGGTGCGGGAGAAGCTGGAGACGCTGGCGCGGGTGGGGCTCGGCTATATCAAGGTGGGCCAGCAGGCCACCACCCTGTCCGGCGGCGAGGCACAGCGGGTGAAGCTCGCCAAGGAACTCTCCAAGCGCGCCACCGGCCGCACACTCTATATCCTGGACGAGCCCACCACCGGCCTGCACTTCCACGACGTGTCCAAGCTCCTGGAAGTGCTGCACGAACTGGTGGAGCAGGGGAACACCATCGCGGTCATCGAGCACAATCTCGATGTCATCAAGACCGCCGACTGGGTGGTGGATCTGGGTCCCGAGGGCGGCGATGGCGGCGGCGAGATCGTCGCCTGCGGCACGCCGGAAGAGATCGCCGCCAATCCCCGCTCCCACACCGGGCGTTTCCTCGCCGAAGTGCTGGCCCGCCGCCCGCACAAGGCGGCGGTGAAGTCCGGCGCGGACGAGGCGCCCCCCGCCGCTCCGGGTGGGCGGCGGAAGGCGACCGGCGCCAAGGCGGAGGGTGGTGCCGGCGACAAGCTCACGGCCAGATCCACGGCCAAGCCCGTCACCAAGCCGATGGTTAAATCCCCCGCACAAGCGGCGGAAGACGATCAGGCTACCGAAGAGACCCCGGGGCGCGGCGCCACCCGCCGCGCCCGCCGCACGGCGGCGGAATAAGTGGTCGCCGCTGCCGGTCGTCTCAGGGAGTGTGATCCCCTGGGGATCGCCTGGGACAAACTTCGGGGTGCGCCAGCGGCGCGGCGTGGATGCCCGGGACAAGCCCGGGCATGGCGGCTAAGAAGCGGAAAGGGCGCGGATGATGTCCGCGCCCTGGATGTCCCTCAGAAGACCGCCGAAAGCGGGCGCCGGCCGCTCAGGCCAGGGCCTGCTCCAGGTCCGCTATGATGTCGGCCACCTCCTCGATGCCCACCGAGATGCGCACCACCTGCGGGCCGGCGCCGGCGGCGACCTTGGCTTCGTCGGAGAGCTGGCGATGGGTGGTGGAGGCCGGGTGGATGATGAGGGAGCGGGTGTCGCCGATATTGGCGAGGTGGGAGAACAGCTCCACCTTCGACACCAGATTCACGCCCGCCTCATAGCCGCCCTTCAGGCCGAAGGTGAACACCGCGCCGGCGCCGTGGGGCAGGTATTTCTGGGCGAGCGCATGGTAGCGGTCACCCTCCAGGCCGGGATAGCTCACCCATTCCACCGCCGGATGGGTGGAGAGATAGCGCGCCACGGCCAGAGCATTGGCGCTGTGCTGCTTCATGCGCAAGGCCAAAGTCTCGATGCCGGTCAGGATCATGAAGGCGTTGAAGGGCGAGAGCGCCGGGCCGAGATCGCGCAGGCCCAGCACCCGGGCGGCAATGGCGAAGGCGAAATTGCCGAAGGTCTCGTGCAGCACGATGCCCTGATATTCGGGGCGGGGCTGGGAGAGGAAGGGATAGCGATCGGTGGCGGACCAGTTGAAGGTGCCCGCGTCCACGATCACGCCGCCGATGGAATTGCCATGGCCGCCCAGGAACTTGGTGGCCGAGTGGATGACGATGTCCGCGCCGTGCTCGATGGGCCGCCACAGATAGGGCGAGGCCAGCGTGTTGTCGACGATCAGCGGCACGCCCGCCGCCTTCGCCACCTTGGAAATGGCCGCGATGTCGGTGACCACGCCGCCGGGATTGGCGATGCTCTCCACGAAGATGGCCTTGGTCTTCGGGCTGATGGCGCGCTCGAAGCTGGCGATGTCATCGGGGTCCGCCCATACCACGTTCCAGCCGAAGCTCTTGAAGGCGTGGGTGAACTGGTTGATGGAGCCGCCATAGAGCTTGCGGGAGGCAACGAACTCGTCGCCGGGCGTCAGCAGGGTGTGAAAGACGAGGTGTTGGGCCGCATGGCCCGAGGCCACCGCCAGGGCGGCCGTGCCGCCCTCAAGCGCTGCGACGCGCTCTTCGAGCACGGCGTTCGTGGGGTTGCCGAGGCGGGTATAGATGTTGCCGAAGGTCTGGAGGCCGAACAGGGCCGCCGCATGGTCCACGTCGTCGAAGACGAAGGACGTGGTCTGATAGATGGGGGTCGCGCGGGCGCCGGTGGTGGGGTCGGGCTGCGCACCCGCATGGACGGCCAGCGTGGCGAAGCCGGGATGGCGGTCGGTCATGTCACTTCCTCCTCGTTCCCCGGCATCATGCATCGCGCCGGCGTTTATTTCCAGTCATCACATAGAAAATATGTGTATTACGTGATTTCACGTAAATTCGTCACGCAGCCCTATTGCGGCTTCACGGGCGTGCGGCTGAGCGAAAGCCGCTGCACGCCCGCGCCCAGGCGCTGGGGGCGCTTGGAGGAGATGGTGCGGCTGTTGACGCCGGTCCAGCCGATCTCGCCGGAGAGGCGGCCGTATTCGATCTTGGGGCAGCGATCCATCACCACCTTGAGTCCCGCCGCCTCGGCCTTGGCGGCGGCTTCGTCGTGCCGCACGCCCTGCTGCATCCAGAACACCTTGGGCAAAGGCGAGAGGGCCAGGGCCTCCTCCAGCACGGCCGGCACATGGTCCGGCGCGCGGAACACGTCCACCATGTCGATGGCCACGGGCACATCGGCCAGCGTCGCATAGACGGTGCGTCCCGCAATGGCCTTGCCGGCCTGACCGGGATTGACCGGATAGACCTCGAAGCCCCGCTCCGCCAGATATTTGGTCACGAAGAAGGAGGGCCGGCTGGGATTCGGGCTCGCGCCCACCACGGCCACGGTCTTCACCTGCGAGAGGATGTCGCGGATGTAGCGGTCGTCATAGCGATCGTGATTCATGACGCCCTCCTCCTGTCAGGCGCGGCGCGCCTTGCTGAACAAAGTGAAGAAATTGTCCGTGGTGCGGGCCGCCAGCTGTTCGAGGCTCACGCCGCGCGTGGCGGCCAGCACCTTGGCGGTCTCGCGCACGAAAGCCGGCTCGTTGCGCTTGCCCCGGTGGGGGATGGGCGCGAGGAAGGGCGCGTCGGTTTCCACCAGCATACGGTGCTCGGGCAGGCTGGCCGCGATCTCGCGCAGGGCCGCGCTGTTCTTGAAGGTCACGACGCCGGAAAAGGAGATGTAGCCGCCCAGCGCCAGCGCGCGGCGGGCCAGTTCCGGCCCCGCCGTGAAGCAATGGAGCACGAAGGGAAAGGTACCCTTGGCGCTCTCCTGTTCCAGGATATCGGCTACATCGTCATCGGCCTCGCGGGCATGGATGATGAGCGGCAGGCCGGTTTCCCGCGAGGCGGTGATATGGGTGTGGAAGCCGTGGGCCTGCGCCGCGCGGGGGCTGGTGTCGTAGTGATAGTCGAGTCCCACCTCGCCGATGGCCACCACCTTGGGATGGGCAGAGAGCGCCACCAGCTCCTGGGCGGTCACATCCGGCTCTTCCGCCGCCTGGTGGGGATGGGTCCCCACGGAGCAGAAGACGTTGTCATAGCGCTCGGCGATGGCGCGGATCTCGTCGAACCGCCGCACGCGGGTGGAAATGGTGAGCAGATGCGAGATCCCCGCCTCTGCGGCGCGGGCGACGATGGCGTCGCGCTCGGCGGCAAAATCGGGGAAGTCCAGATGGCAATGACTGTCGACGAGCATGGGCAACCTTGAAGCGGTGGCCCTTCACATAGGCGCTCAAGGCGGCGGCGTCGAGGCGGGGATGGCACGCCGCCCTCCCCGCCCCTCCCGCAGGCGCGCCCCCGCCGCCGCGCGGAAGCCTCAGGCCGCCTCCCGCGCTCCGCTCATGCGGGCCACTTCCCGGATGATGCCGGAATGGTCGAGGTCGCCCTCCCCCTTGTCCACCATGGCGGCGAAGAGGGAATCGGTGAGCTTCAGCATGGGCAGGTCCAGCCCGAGCGTCGCGGCATGGGCGAGCGCGGTGGAGGTGTCCTTCACCTGATACTTTGCCGGGCCGCCGGGCACGAAGTCGGCGGTGGCCATGCGCAAGGCGTGTTGCTTGAGGATGGTGGAATCGGCAAAGCCGCCAAGCAAAGCCTCGCGCACCTTCAGGGGGTCCGCCCCGCCCTGCCGGGCCAGGACCAGCGCCTCGGCCACCGCCACCAGCGTGGAGGCGACGATGGACTGGTTGATGAGCTTGCACAATTGCCCCGCCCCCGCCGGCCCCACATGTACCGGACGACCCATGGCCTCAAGCACTGGGGCGACGCGGGCAAAGGCCTGCGCCGTGCCACCCGCCATGATGGCAAGGCTCGCCGCCTTCGCCCCCTTCTCGCCGCCGGAGACGGGCGCGTCCACATAGAAGATGCCCCGCGCCCCGGCCGCCCGCGCCTGCCCCTGGGCGGTCTCCACCGGAATGGAACTCATCACCACCAGGGCGGAGCCCGCCGCCATGGAGGCGAGCACGCCCCCTTCGTCCAGCAGCACCGCATCGCAGACCGGGCCGGAGGAGAGCATGACGATGACCATGTCGGCGCCCCGCGCCGCGCCGCCCGCCGTTCCCGCCACCCGCACGCCGGGCAGGCGGGCGGCCTTTTCGGGCGAGCGGTTCCAGGCGGTCACCTCATGGCCGGCGGCGGCGAGGTTGGCGGCCATGGGGCCGCCCATGATGCCGGTGCCGATGAATCCGATGCGGGTCATGTCATGCCCCGCCGGCGCCACGGCAGGCGCGCTCCAGAAAGCGCACCGGCCGCTCGGCCTCGATCAGCGCGGGAAAGCCGGCGCGGAAGCGGGCGAGATGGGGCGTCTCCAGATGGGCATCGAAGGCGGCGCGGTTCTCGTACACCTCATAGAAGAGGACGGTGCCGGGATCGTCCGGCGACACGCACACATCAAAGGTGCTGCATCCGGGCTCATGCGCCACCGACGAGGTGGCGTCGTCCGCCGCCAGCGCCAGGAAGGCGTCGAGATGTTCAGGATTCACCTTGAATTCGGCGATGACCACGAAGGGGCGTTTCGTTTCGCTCATGATTGGACCTCTTGACCGGGCCAAAAGAAAAGCCGCCGGCCGCGCGAACGGCCGGCGGCAATATGCAACGCCGGAAGGCCTCAGGCGGCCGAGCGGGACGCCACGGGGCGCGTGGCGCCTTCCATGGCGCGGCGCAGGGCCACAACGTCCAGGTCGTTCTCGATCTCCACATCGTCGAAGCTGACGATCTGGTCGCGGGCGACGGGGCGCTTCAGCTTCACATTGTGGGCAAGGCCGATGGGCAGCGCCCGCAGGTCGAGGCTGCGGCTGGCGGGAATGGCGTTCGCCCACACCGCATAGCCGCCTTCGCCGTCCAGCAGCTCGCCCGGCTTCAGGTCGCGCTTGGCGGTGGCCACCGCATCGCCCCGGAACTCCTTGGAGCAGCCGGTGGGCTCGTTGCGCAGCACGGCGGAGAGCACGGAGATGGAGGTCTCCAGGCCGATCATGTGGAAGGGACGCCACATGGAGCCGTACCAGCCCGACGGGTCGGTGAGCAGGCCATATTGCTTGAAGCAGGCGCGGGTATATTCGCTCGTGGCCTTGAAGGTGACGAACACGCCATAGCGGATATTGTTGAACACCTCGCGGCCGTCCGGCTCCTGGCTGGCGGCGATGTCCACGAGGCCGGAACGGGCAAGGCGGCCGCCATCGGCCACCGGACGGAAGACGCGGGCGAGGTCATGCAGGCCGGTGGGCGGGAAGGCGAGGCCGTCATCGGGGCAGTCCAGCCCGGTGCCATTGGCCACCGCCGCCATCTCGATGGCCGCCTTGGTGCCGTCGGTGAAGGAATTATACATCTTGGGGTTGAAATCACCCTTGGCGACCTCTTCCTCGCTCCAGCCGAAATAGCCCCACACCGTGTCCGGGGTGGAATAGCGGTAACGCGGCTCGAAATTCATGCCCTTGCCAGCGGAGGTGATCTCGAAGCCGCAGGAGCGGGCCCAGTCCACCAGCTCGCAGATGATGGCCGGCTGGTCGCCATAGGCCATGGAATAGACCACGCCGCGCTGGCGGGCCTTCTCGGCCAGAAGCGGACCGCAGAGCACGTCGGCTTCCACATTCACCATCACCACATGCTTGCCCGCCTCGATGGCGGCGAGCGCATGGCGGATGCCGGCGATGGGGTGGCCGGTGGCCTCGATGATGCACTCGACGCCCTCGAAGGCGCACAGCGCGGCGGCATCGTCGAGCACGCAGGTCAGGCCGGTCTTATAGGCATCGGCCAGGGAGGTGGCGGCATAGCGCTCTTCGGGCCAGCCCACCCGCTCCAGGGAGGCGCGGGCGCGGCTCACATTGAGGTCGGCGACACCCACCACATGCATGCCCTCGATGCGCTGGGCCTGGGCCAGCACCATGGAGCCGAACTTGCCGGCGCCGATGAGGCCCACGCGCACGGGCTTTCCGCCAGCGGCCCGCTGGGCCAGCAGAGTGTGAAGATTCATGACTGTCCTCCCAAGACGATCAGCGGGCGTCAGGCGCCTGCGACGTTGCGCGGTCGGTTAAGGGCGCCGGGCGCCACCGCGATGACCGCCACGCTAGGAGGGGGTTTTGTGAAGCACCATCTAGAAATCCGACAGGATCGTTTAGCTTCTCTACAAGGATGCAGCGTGGGCGGCGGTCCAGGCCTCCCGCTCGGCCCGCCAGGCATCCCGCTCGCGCCGCAGCCAGTCGAAGAACAGCTTCACCTTGGAATGGCGCAGATGGTCTGGCGGGCAGGTGGCCCATTGGGTGACGAGGGAGACCTCCGGCGGCGAGGCCACAGGGCACACCAGGCGCCCCGTGCTCCATTCCCGCCACATCATGAGATCGCTTTCGAGCGCGATGCCGAGCCCGCCCGCCGCCGCGTCGATGGCCATGTGGGTGCGGTCGAACAGCAGGCGGCGCGGCCGCTCGGCGGGAAGCACCCCCGCATGGCCGAACCAGCGCGTCCATTGCATCTGCGACTTCACGGAATGGATGAGCCGGTACTGGGTCAGTTCGGCGGGCTTGAGCGAGCCTGCCGCCGCCAGCTCCGGCGCGCAGACGGGGTAAAAGCGCTCCTCCACCAGCCCTTCCGCGAACAGGCCCGGCCATTGGCCCGTGCCGTGGCGGACCTCGATATCCACGTTCTCCTTCTGGAAGGCGGTGGGCTCGTTGGTGCCGTCGAGCCGCAATTCGATGTCGGGATGGGCATCGACGAAGGAGGCAAGGCGCGGCAAAAGCCATTTGGTGGCAAGGCTCGGGGTGGCGCGCACGGTGAGGGTGGTGATGGAACGGAAGCCCCGGATGCGCTGGGTCGCCTCCGAAATCTGCTCCATCTCCCCCCGGATCATCTCGAAATAGCGCTCGCCCGCCTCGGTCAGCACCACATTGCGCCCGGCCTTGCCAATGAGCGCAGTGCCGAGGCTGATCTCCAGCGCCTGCACCTGCTGGCTGACGGCGGAGGGGGTCACGCCCAATTCCTCGGCGGCGCGGGTGACGCTGCCGGCCCGGGCGACCGCATGGAAGACACCGATGGCACGCAGGGGAAGGTGCATGATTTTTCGTTTAGCTCAGCTAAAGAGACACGCAAGCAATCTGTATTGTCCTACACGAATAAGCTACCTAGTGTCGCCCCATCAAGCAAAGTGACCGGGACAAACCGGTGCGCACGAGGAAACAGAGCCAAGGAGAACGTGCCGCCACCGCGGCCACGATCCCCGCCCCTTTTCCAAGACGACGCGCCGCGCAGCCCTATCGCGCCCGGTCCTCTAACGACATTGTGCCGGCGGCAGGTCCGTGGAAGGCACTGGGGAGGTCAACATGAACCGCACTGAGAAATCGAAGTCCCTGTCCGGCGTGTCGCGCCGGTCGCTGCTGCTGGGCGCCGCCGCGGCGGCCGCCGCCGTGCCGCTGGTGGCCATCCGCACCCGGCCCGCACAGGCGGCCGAATTCAGCTTCAAGGTGGCCACCGGCCAGTCGCTGACCCAGCCCATCAATGCGCGCCTCGAACAGGCCTGCGCCCGCATCCAGGAAGCCTCCGGCGGCCGGATGGAGCTGAAATTCTTCCCCGCCAGCCAGCTCGGCTCCGACACCGACCTCATCACCCAGGTGCGCTCGGGCGGCATCGAGTTCCTGAACATCGCCGGCTCGGTCATTTCCACCGTGGCGCCGGGCGCCGCCATCACCAATGTGGGCTTCGCCTTCGCCGACTATGACCATGTCTGGCGCGGCGTCGACGGACCGGTGGGCGACTATGTGAAGGCCCAGGTGGAGAAGGCCGGCCTCGTGATCGCCGCCAAGGCGTCCGACAATTCCTTCCGGCAGATCACCTCCGCCTCCAAGCCCATCCGCACCCCGGCGGACCTGAAGGACTATCGCATTCGCGTGCCGGTCTCGCCCATCTTCACCTCGCTGTTCACCGCGCTCGGCGCCAGCCCCACCTCCATCAATTTCAACGAGCTCTACACCGCCCTCCAGACCAAGCTGGTGGACGGGCAGGAAAACGGCCTCGTCGCCATCGAGGCGGGCAAGCTCTACGAAGTGCAAAAGTATGTGGCCGAGACCAATCATATCTGGGACCCCTTCTGGCTGGTGGCAAACCGCCGCGCCATGGCCAAGCTGCCGCCGGACCTGCAGGAGATCGTGCGTCGCGAGTTCGACCGCGCCTCCATGGAACAGCGCGCCGATGTGGTGCGACTCAACGGCTCACTGAAGGATCAGCTCAGCGCCCGCGGCCTCGTGTTCGAGAGCGCCGACAAGCCCGCCTTCCGCGCCGCCCTCACCCAGGCGGGCTTCTACAAGACCTGGAAGGACAAGTTCGGCACCGAGGCGTGGAAGGCGCTGGAAGCGGTCACCGGGGAATTGTCATGAGCGCGGTGCTCGACACCCACGCGGTCCCGGCCGCCCCCCATGCGGGGGCGGGTTGGGTGCGGGAGGCCGAGCGCTGGCTCCGGCACCTCGTTGAAATCCCCGCCGCGCTCCTCGTCGCCGCCGAGGTGGTGATCCTGTTCGCGGGCATCTGCGCCCGCACCTTCCATCGTCCCATCATCTGGTCGGACGAACTGGCCTCCATCCTCTTCCTCTGGCTCGGCATGCTCGGCGCGGTGGTGGCGGTGCAGCGGGGCGAGCATATGCGCCTCACCTTCGTGGTGGGCGGCCTGCCCCCGCGTGCCCGCGCCTGGTGCGAGACGCTGGCCATCGGCGCCGTCTTCATCCTGTTCGCGCTGCTGCTGCACGCCGCCTTCGATTATCACGAGGACCAGGAATTCGTGGAAATGCCGGCGCTGGGCTGGCCGGGTAGCGTGCGGGCGCTGGCGGTGCCGGTGGCCTTCATCCTGGCGCTGGCCTCCTGCGCCCTGAAGCTGCTGCGGCATAGCTGGCGGGACGTGGCCGGCGTCGCCCTGGTGCTGTGCGCCGTGGCCGGTGCCTTCTACCTCGCCATGCCCATGCTGATCGCCATGGGCAACTGGGCGCTGGTGGTGTTTTTCATCGGCCTCCTCGGCGTGTGCGTGCTGTCCGGCGTGCCCATCGCCTTCTCCTTCGCGCTGGCCACCACCGCCTATCTTCTGACGACCACGTCGACGCCGCTCACTGTCGTCGTCGGCCGTGTAGACGAGGGCATGAGCGGCCTCATCCTGCTCGCGGTGCCGCTCTTCATCCTGCTCGGCCAGCTGGTGGACGTGACCGGCATGGCGAAGGTGATGGTCAGTTTCCTCGCCTCGCTGCTGGGCCATGTGAAGGCGGGCATGTCCTATGTGCTGCTGGGCGCCATGCTGCTGGTCTCCGGCATTTCCGGCTCCAAGACGGCGGACATGGCGGCGGTGGCGCCGGTCCTGTTCCCGGAGATGCGCAAGCGCGGCATGAAGGACGGGGAATTGCTCTCCCTGCTCGCCGCGTCCGGCGCCATGAGCGAGACCATCCCGCCTTCCATCGTGCTCATCGCCATCGCCTCGGTCACGGGCGTGTCCATCGCCGCGCTGTTCACCGCCGGGATCCTGCCGGCCTTGGTGCTGGCGCTGGTGCTGGCGGTCGTCGCCCGCTACCGGGCGGGCCGCGAGGAAGACCAGACCTTGCCCCCCCGCGCCTCCCGCGCCGTGGTCATGAAGACGCTGGCGGTGGCCTTTCCGGCCATTCTCCTGCCCTTCCTCATCCGCACCGCCGTGGTGGAGGGCTTTGCCACCGCCACGGAGGTGTCCACCATCGGCATCGCCTATTCGCTGCTGCTGGGGCTGATCGTCTATCGCGGCGGATTGTCCTGGCGCGGGCTCATCCCCATGCTGGCGCGCACCGCCTCGCTGTCGGGAGCGATCCTGTTCATCGTCGGCGCGGCGAGCGCCATGGCCTGGGCGCTCACCCAGTCCGGCTTCTCCCATGCGCTTGCGAGCGCCATGGCGGGGGTGCCGGGCGGACAGGCGGGCTTCCTGGTCATCTCGCTCATCGCCTTCATGGTGCTGGGCAGCCTCCTGGAAGGCATTCCCGCCATCGTCCTGTTCGGGCCGCTTTTGTTCCCCATCGCCCGGCAGTTCGGCATCCATGAGGTGCACTATTCGATGATCGTGATCCTGGCCATGGGCCTTGGCCTCTTCGCCCCGCCCTTCGGCCTTTGCTACTACGCCGCCTGCATCATCGGGCAGGTGGCGCCGGAGGCGGGCATGCGGCGGATCTGGATCTATCTGGGCGCCCTGTTCGTGGGCCTCCTGGTGCTCACCTTCGTGCCCTGGTTCTCCCTCGTCTTCCTGTGAGGGTCGACCGGACCTGAGCGGTCCCCTCCGGGGCAAACTGGCGGACACTGGCGCGAGCCGAGTCCGCCTTTTTCTTTTTTGGGGGCCATACCCACAGACGCGAAAAAGCCGGAGGGGCGAGGCCGCCTCCGGCTTTTGTCGTCAGGCCCGGTCCCGCGCGGGACCGGGCACAATCCTCAAGCCCTGGCTCAGATCACTTGCCAGCGGGCGCGGCCGGAGCAGCGGCGGGCGCGGCGCCCGGCTGACCGCCCTGGGCGGCGGCGCGCTCTTCCATCTTCTTCTGCGCGAGCTTCTGAAGCTCGTCGGCCAGCTTCTGACGCTCGGCGGCCACTTCCTTGGGATCGGAGGCCGGGCCGTCATAGGCCTTGGCGAAGTCCTTGGCCGGGATCTGGAAGTTCAGCGTGCGACCGCCCATTTGCAGCGCCTGGATGGTGATCATCTGCGCCTTCTTGAGCTTGGTCACGAAGTCCGCATTCACGTCCATGCTGGCGAAGCAGCCATTGGGGAAGCAGATCTCGTATTTCAACGCGATCGGGGGCTGCTGGTCGATCACGACGCGGGTGCCAGGCTGCACCAGCATGCCGATCGGAACCGAGACGATGAACTTCTTGTTCGGATCGTCCTGCAGCTCGCGGATGGCCGCGGAGGCGAGCGGCTGCCCGGTCTCGGCGGTGAAGTCCTGCGAGGTCATGCAGATCTGCTTGTTGACGCTCTGCTCCGTGCCGCACACCTTGGTCCAGGGCGTGTTGATGCCGGGCACCACCACGGAAGCGGGCGCGCCCTGCTGGGCCTGCTGCTGGGCCGGGGCCGCAGGCGCGGACTGGGCAGGGGTAGCGGGCTTGGCCGGCGGCTTCGACTGGCTCTGGGCCTGGGCGGCGCCCGAGACGCCGAGCGCGAGCACCACGGCAGCGATGCCGCCCGCGCGGCTCAAGGTAAGGGCTTTTGTCATTCCAGAAACTTTCCCCGTGGTGCATCTCGCCGGAGCAGATACGAGGCGCAACGGCGTGGCTGCACCCCTCTTAACGCCGGCTGTCTCGGTGTCAAATGAGGCAAGACGGTGGCCCGGCCCCTGCCTCGCGCCGCGATCGGCGCGCCACGTGCTACATTGCGCGCAAATGCGGCCATCGCAGGACAGCGCAGCCGCAGACGCGAGGGAGGGGATGGTTCGTCGCACCGCATTGGCGGGCATTCTTTTTCTCGGTCTTCTGGGCGCTTTCGAGCCGGGCAGAGCCCCGGCCATGGCGCAGGAGGCGCACGCCATTGCCATGCATGGCGAACCGGCCTATCCGGCCGGCTTTTCTCAGTTCTCTTATGTAAATCCAGCCGCGCCCAAGGGCGGACGCCTCGCCCTTTCGGCACCGGGCACCTTCGACAGCCTCAATCCCTTCGTGGTGCGCGGCTCCCCCACGACGGTGATTCGCACCTATGTGGTGGAGAGCCTGATGGCGCGGGGCTATGACGAGCCCTTCACCCTCTATCCCCTGCTGGCCGCCGGTGTGGAGACGGACGAGGCGCGCTCTTTCGTGACCTTCCGCATGGACCCGCGGGCACGCTTTTCCGATGGCACACCGGTGACCACGGCGGACGTGGCCTTCTCGTTCGAGTTGCTAAGGAAAAAGGGCCGCCCCAACCACCGGCTCTATTACGGCAAGGTGGCGCGGGTGGAGCGGCCGGACCCGACGCGGATCCGCTTCGTGTTCGAGGCGCCCGATCGGGAAATGCCACTCATCATGGGCCTCATGCCCGTGCTGCCGCGCCACGCCACGGACCCTGCGGCCTTCGCCGAGGGCGGCCTTTCGCCGCCCCTGGGCTCGGGCCCCTACGTGGTGGAGACGGTGGCGCCGGGGGCCAGCATCACGCTCGCCCGCAACCCCGCTTATTGGGGGGCGAACCTGGCCGCCAATGCCGGGCTTTATAATTTCGACCAGATCCGTATCGACTATTTCCGCGACAGCAATACGGAATTCGAGGCCTTCCGCCGCCATCTGGTGGATGCCCGCTTCGAGAGCGATCCCACCCGCTGGGAAACCGGCTACGACTTTGCCGCCGTGCGCTCGGGCGAAGTGATCCGGGAAGTCATTCCCACCGGCCTGCCAAAGCCCCATTTCGCGCTCGTCTTCAACACCCGCCGGCCGATCTTCGCCGATGTAAGGGTGCGCCGGGCGATCCTGGAGCTGTTCGACTTTCCCTGGATGGACCGTACCTTCTACCACGGCCTCTATGTGCGCTCCGTGGGCTATTTCGACGGGTCGGAACTCTCCGCCGTCGGCGTGCCGGCGGGTGCCGCCGAGCGGCGGCTCCTCACTCCCTTCCCCGATGCGGTGCGCAAGGACGTGATGGCGGGCACCTATGCGCCCCCGCCCTCCGACGGATCAGGCCGCGACCGGACGCGGCTGAAGGCGGCCCTGGAGCTGCTGGAAGAGGCCGGCTGGCGGCCGCGCGCGGGCCGGCTCCTGGACGGGCAGGGCCGGCCTTTCCGCTTCGAGATCATGGTCAATACCCGCGAGCAGGAGCGCCTCTGCATCGCCTTCGCCAGCCAGCTCGCGCGCGCCGGGATCGAGGCGCAGGTGCGCATCGTGGATGCGGTGCAGTTCGATACCCGCCGCAACGCCTTCGACTTCGACATGGTGCCCTTCAGCTGGGGTCAGTCGCTCTCGCCGGGCAGCGAGCAGGGCTTCTATTTCGGCAGCGCTGCCGCCGACAGCCGGGGCAGCCGCAATTATATGGGCATGCGCAGCCCTGCCGCCGATGCGCTGACCGCGGCGCTTGTTGCTGCCGACGACCGCTCCGACCTGGTGGCCGCCGCCCGTGCGCTGGACCGGGTGCTGATCTCCGGCACCTATGACGTGCCGCTCTTTCACGCGCCGGGCCAGTGGCTCGCCCGCTGGCGGACCATCCAGAGGCCGGGTGTCCCCTCGCTCTATGGCACTTTGCCGGAAACCTGGTGGCGCGTGCCCCAGTGACAGGGTCTTAGCGGGGCGCTCAGGCCGGCTCGAACGCCTTGCCGTTGTTCAGCTTGTCGAGCACGGCGTCGGCATCCACCGGCCGCGAGAACAGAAAGCCCTGGGCCTTGTCGATGCCGTAATGCTTGAGCCGCTGGACCTGCCGTTCGGTCTCCACGCCCTCGGCGATCACGGACACGCCGAACTGGCGGGCCAGGTGCACGATGGAGCCCATGGCGCTCGCCTCGAATGACCGCCCGTCGGTCTCCTGGAGGAAGGACTTGTCGACCTTGATATAGTCCACCTTGATGTAATGCAGGCAGGCGAAGTTGGAGAAGCCGACGCCGAAATCATCGAGCGCGAACTGGGCGCCGCGCTCCTTCAGTTCATGCACCACGCCCTGCACCACGTCCGACGAATAGTCGGTGACTTCCCGCTCAGTCAGCTCGATGATGACGCAACGCAGGGATTGCGGGGCATCGCCAAACGCCTCGGTCGCCATGCTCACCATGCGCGGATCACCGAGCTGGCTTGGCGGCACGTTGATAGAGACATCAAGCCCGCGCTTGGCATGCTGGAACCGGCCCAGATCGGTGGCGGCCCGGCGCATGACCCAGCGGGTGGTTTCGTAGATAAGCGGGCTTTTCTCGATCCAGGGAATGAAGGAGGCCGGCTGCAGCTGGCCATGGGTGGGATGGTTCCAGCGCAGCAGCGCCTCCACCCCGATCCACTCGCCGGTGGCGATGTCCACGGTGGGCAGGTAGACGAGGGAGAAATCTCCCCGCCGCAGCGCCGTCTGGACCTGGCCTTCCACCGAGAGCCGGCCCCGCAGATGGGCGATCGGGCCATACCAGCCCGCTGCTCCGAAGGCGGCGAAGAGGGCGCCGAACACCACGATCTGGCCCGCCCAGTTGCGGGCGATGGACCATTCGGAGACGGACACTTCCAGAGCCAGCGGCCCTTCGCTGGAGGGCAGGGCCAGCACCGCCCCCGGCAACAGGGCCGCGGCCTTCTTTGGCGTGGAGGTGCCGCTCGGCGCGGCCCTTTGGATGACGCGGATGCTCCCCGCCGATCCTTCCAGGCTCACGATCAAGGGCGAGACCAGGCAGGCCGTGTCCAGCGTGGCATTGGCCCACAGGTCATCCGGCCCCTTGGTAGAGATGTGCACCACGCCGGAACGCCCTGCTTCCGCGTGGCAGGCGGTGAGCGCCTGCGCAGTCTGCGCGGGCTGCGCCCTCCAGGAGCACAGAATTGTGCCGCCGCGGCCGATTTCCACCTGCTCCACCGCCACGGAGCGCAGCATGGTGTCCAGCTTGCGCCCCACTTCATCGCCGGTGCAGGAGGTGTCGGACTGCTCGGCCACCACCTGGAGGGCTTGGCGGGAAAAGGCGAGGTTGCGATCCAGCCAGCGGATCACTCCTTCCGCCTGCCGGCTCACCTCGCCAAGGACGGTCTCGCGCGTCTCGATGTAATGCAGGCAGGCGAAGCCCAGATAGAACAGGCCGATGAGGACCACATAGCCCTTCACCAATCGCCTTTCGGACTGCCTAGCCTGTTCTTTCATCGGACGTTTCGAGCCCCCTGAAGCTCACACCCTCACGCCACCGGTGCCATACCGTACCATGGTGACGCAAGCCCCCCTTTAGGACGCCTTGGACGCGCGCGCAATTAAAGTGTCACAACGTTTCAGGGTCCAATGCAAGCCTGGGCTTCACCTGACGGTTGGTACGACGCTAGGTTAAAACGGTGCTTGCACCCGCCTGTTTCATGCCACCTTCTTCTTGTCCACCAGGGCCGCCAGCTTGCGCAGGATGGCCAGAGTGCCCTTGAGGCGGGCCTCGGCGCTCGGCCATTCGCGCAGAAACACCACCTTGAAATCGGGGCGCACCTTGGCCTGCGGACCCTCCGCATGGATCATGGCGACAAGGCCCGAGGGGTCCGCGAACTGGTTCTCGCGGAAGGTGAGCACCACGCCCTTGGGGCCGGCATCCACCTTCTCGATATTGGCGCGGCGGGCAAAGGCCTTGATCTGGGCGAGGCGCAACAGGTGCCCCACCTCTTCCGGCGCGGGCCCGAAGCGGTCCACCAGTTCCGCCCCGAAGGCGTCCAGCTCGCTCTCCTGGTCGATGTCCGCGAGGCGGCGATAGAGGGCGAGCCGCACATGCAGATCCGCCACATAATCCTCGGGAATGAGGACGGGCGTTCCGATGGTGATGTTGGGGGACCATTTGTCGTCGGCAATGTCGGTGATGCCGGCTTTCAGATGCGCGATCGCCTCTTCCAGCATCTCCTGGTAAAGCTCGTAGCCCACTTCCTTGATATGGCCGGACTGCTCGTCGCCCAGCAGGTTGCCGGCGCCGCGAATGTCCAAATCGTGGCTGGCCAATTGGAAGCCGGCGCCCAGCGTCTCCAGGGATTGCAGCACCTTGAGGCGCCGCTCTGCCTGGGCGGTGATGGGCTTGGACGCGGGAATGGTGAAGATGGCATAGGCCCGCGCCTTGGCGCGCCCCACCCGTCCCCGCAGCTGATACATCTGGGCGAGGCCGAACATGTCGGCCCGGTGGACGATCAGCGTATTGGCATTGGGCACGTCGAGCCCGCTTTCCACGATGGTGGTGGAGAGCAGCACGTCATACTGGCCGTCATAGAAGGCCGACATGATGTCTTCGAGTGCGGTGGCGGACAATTGGCCATGGGCCACTGCCACCTTCACCTCGGGCACCTGCTTTTCCAGGAACTCGCGCACCTCGGCGAGGTCCTCGATGCGCGGCACCACATAGAAGCTCTGGCCGCCGCGATAGCGCTCGCGCAACAGGGCCTCGCGCACGATCAAAGGATCGAACGGCGTCACGAAGGAGCGCACGGCGAGGCGGTCCACCGGCGGGGTGGCGATGATGGAGAGTTCCCGCACCCCGGTCATGGCCAGTTGCAGCGTGCGCGGAATTGGGGTGGCGGTGAGGGTCAGGACGTGCACCTCCGCCCGCAGCGCCTTCAGGCGCTCCTTGTGAGCGACGCCGAAATGCTGCTCCTCATCCACGATGACGAGGCCCAGGTCGCGGAAATGGATGCCCTTGCCGAGAAGCGCATGGGTGCCCACCACGATGTCGATGGTGCCGTCGGAAATGCCCGCCTTGACCGCCGACATCTCCTTGGTGGTGACCATGCGCGAGGCCTGCGCCACATTCACCGGCAGGCCCTTGAAGCGCTCGGAGAAGGTGCGGAAATGCTGGCGCGCCAGCAAGGTTGTGGGCACCACCACCGCCACCTGCTTGCCGGACAGGGCCACCGCGAAGGCGGCGCGCAGCGCCACTTCCGTCTTGCCGAAGCCCACGTCGCCGCACACCAGCCGGTCCATGGGCCGGCCGGAGGCGAGGTCGTCCAGCACCGATTCGATGGCGGCTTCCTGGTCGTCCGTCTCCTCATAGGGGAAGCGGGCGCGGAATTCGTCGTAGAGGCCCGTCGTGGGCACGAGCCGCGGCGCCTCGGAGAGCTGGCGGGCGGCGGCGATCTTGATGAGCTCACCCGCCATTTCGCGGATGCGCTTCTTCATGCGCGCCTTGCGCGTCTGCCAGCCGGTGCCGCCCAGCTTGTCCAGCTGCGCCTCGGTCTCCTCCGAGCCGTAGCGGCTCAGGAGTTCGAGATTCTCCACCGGCAGGAACAGCTTGTCGCCGCCGGAATAATGGATCTCCAGGCAGTCATGGGGCGCGCCCATGGCCTCGATAGCCTTCAGCCCCACGAAGCGGCCGATGCCATGGTCCACATGGACCACCAGGTCGCCGGCGGTGAGCGCGGTCAGCTCGGAGAGCACGTCCTGCGGCCGGCGCGCCTTGCGCTTGGGGCGCACCAGGCGATCGCCGAGGATGTCCTGCTCGCCGATAATGGCGAAATCGTCGGTCTCGAAACCGGCCTCCAGCCCATAGACCGCCAGCGCCGCCTTGTTCTTCGGCAGGGCCGCCAGAAGATCGAAGCGGGAAATGGGAGTGGTGTCCTTCAGGCCGTGGTCGGCCAGCACGGTCGCGAGGCGGTCCCGCGAGCCTTCCGACCAGGCGGCCAGCACCACCTTCTTGGCCTTCTGCAATTCGCGCACATAGGCGATGGCAGCGTCGAACACATTGGCGTCGGGATCGGCCCGCTCGGCGGCAAAAGATCGCCCCTGCACACCGCCAAGATCGATGGTGCGCCCGGCGGGGGGGAGCGCGAAGGGGGAGACGCGCACGAGCGGCGCCGCCTTGAGCCGGCCCGTCCATTCCGAGCCGGTGAGATAGAGCCGCTCCGGCGGCAGGGGCTTATAGAGCCCGCCCGAGCCCGGCTGGTTGCCGCCCATGGCGAGCTGGTCGCGGCGGGCGGCGTAATAATCGGCGATCTGGGCGATGCGCTCGCCGGCCGCTTCCTCGGTCAGCGGGTCCACCACCAGGGGCGTGTCGTCGAGATAGTCGAAGAGGGTGTCGAGGCCCTCATGGAAGAGCGGCAGCCAGTGCTCCATGCCTGCATGGCGCCGGCCTTCGCTCACCGCCTCATAGAGCGTGTCGCCCTTGGTGTTGGCGCCGAACTCGGCGAGATAGGCCATGCGGAAGCGCCGCATGGTGTCGGTGGTGAGCTGGAACTCGGCCATGGGCACGAACTCCAGCGCCCGCAGCTGGCCGGAGGTGCGCTGGGTCTCCGGATCGAAGGAGCGGATGCTTTCCAGCGTGTCACCGAAGAAATCCAGGCGGATGGGCTGGGGCACGCCGGGCGGGAACAGGTCGATGAGGCCGCCGCGCACCGCATATTCGCCGGTGTCGCGCACGGTGGGCGTGCGCAGATAGCCGTTCCGCTCGGCCCATTCCACCACGCCTTCCAGCGCGATGGCATTGCCGGGGGCGGCGGACAGCGACTGGCGCGAGACGAGATCGCGGGAGGGCACGCGCTGCACCGTGGCATTCACCGTGGTGAGCAGCACCGCCGGCGGCCCGCCTTTCACCCGCGCGAGGCGGGCGAGCGTCGTCATGCGCCGGGCGACGATGGCGCCATTGGGCGAGGCCCGATCATAGGGCAGGCAGTCCCAGGACGGGAAGGAGAGGATTTCCAGCTCCGGCGCGAAGAAGGCGAGGCCCCGCTCCAGCGCCGCCATGCGCTGCCCGTCCCGGCACACCACGGTGAGCGCCGGCCAGGGGGCATCCTTGCGCGCCGCCATCTGCCGGGCGAGATCCGCCACCACCAGCCCCTCCATGCCATCGGGCACGCGGGAGAGGGTCAAGGTGGTGCCTTGGGCGATGTCGGCGGCAAGGAGACGGGGACGCTTCACGGAGGGGTCCTGTTCGATCTTTGTTCGGCCTCAGGCGGGCCAGCCCCAAGGCCGGCTGAAAGGGGGGCGCTGCAACCGCGCGCCCGCGCCTCACTCGAAGGTGCCGCCATTGGCCAGATGGAAGGCCTTGAGCTTGTTGAAGATGGGCGTGTCGAAATCCGCCGGCGTGGGGCTGGAGCCGCTGATCCAGGAGAAGAGGTCGGGGTCCTGGACCTCGATCAGTTCCTCGAACGCCTCCACCTCTTCTTCGGTCAGGCCCTCGATCTCCGCATCGGCGAAGCGGCCCATGAGAAGGTCCATTTCCCGCGTGCCGCGATGCCAGGCGCGGAAGAGGATGCGCCGGCGGCGCACATCGAGCCCTGCGCTGGATTTCACCGTTCCCGTCATGTGAAGCCTCATGCTGGCGCGGGTTGCCCCGGCAAAGCCGGTCCGTCGAGCCCCTGGCCCGCCCGGTGCGGCGCTTATAGGAGCAAGTACGGGCCCTTGGCCAGTCTGGACCATGCAGACGGGCGCGCGGTTCCATGCCCCGCGTGCGGGGCAGAATCGGCCTGCCCTCGGCTGCGCCCCTCTCAGATGAGCGGGACTTCCACGTACGCCGCTCAGGCGAGCGGCATGGCCTTCTCCACCAGCCGCACCCAATAGGAGGCGCCGTGGGGCAGCGCCTCGTCGGCGAAATTATAGCCGGGATGATGCAGGCCCGCGCTTGGCCCGTTGCCGATGAAGATATAGGCGCCCGGACGCTGCTCCAGCATATAGGCGAAGTCCTCCGCCGCCATGAGCGGAGGGGCGGCCGGGTCCACCTGCATCTCGCCCGCGACGTCCGTGGCCACCTCCTGGGCGAACACCGTCTGGGCCGGATGGTTCAGGGTGGTGGGGTAGCCCTCCTTGATCCGCACCGTCACCTTGGCGCCATAGGCCGCGCCGACCGCCGTCGCCACCTCGGTGACGCGCTCGCGGAGCATCAGGCGGGTCTCGGTGCCGAGGCTGCGCAGGGTGCCGGCGAGTTCCGCGGCGGGGGGCAGTACATTGTCGGCCTCGCCCGCATGGAACTTGGTGATGGAGACGACCCCCGAGGCGAGCGGATCGAGATTGCGCGCCACCACCTGCTGAACGGCATTCACGATGGCCGATCCGGTGAGCACGACATCAACGCCCTCATTGGGCTTGGCCGCATGGGCGCCGCGCCCGTCCACGGTGATGTAGAGATAGTCCGCCGAGGCCATGATGGGGCCGGGCCGCATGGCGAAGCGCCCCACCGGCAGCCCCGGCAGATTGTGCATGCCATAGACCTCCTGGATGCCGAAGCGCTCCATGAGGCCATCCTCGATCATGGCCTTGCCGCCGCCGCCGCCCTCTTCCGCCGGCTGGAACACCAGGATGGCGGTGCCGGAAAAGGCGCGCGTCTCGGCCAGATGCCGCGCCGCGCCAAGCAGCATGGTGGTGTGCCCGTCATGGCCGCAGGCATGCATGCGCCCGGGGGTCAGCGAGGCATAAGGCAGGCCCGTCACCTCGGTCACCGGCAAGGCGTCCATGTCCGCGCGCAGGCCGATGACGCGATCCCCCTCCCCCTGCCCCCGAATGACCGCGACGATGCCCGAGCGGCCGATGCCTTCCACCACCTCGTCGCAGCCAAAGTCCTTGAGCTTCTGTGCGACGAACGTGGTGGTCTTGGGCAGGTCGTAGAGCAGCTCGGGATTTTCGTGCAGGTACCGGCGCCAGGTGGCCAATTCCTCGGCGGTGTCGGCGAGGCGATTGAGGACGGGCATGAATCAACTCCCGAGAGGATGATCCGATGGGGCGCACGCGCCTCGGACCAGATCCCCTCTCACGCAATGAGAGAGGACGCGCGCCAATCCGATCGGGGTGCCGAACAGCCGGCGCACGTCCTGAGGCACCATGGTGCGCGCCCCGGCCCATGCGGGTCAATGCCCCGCAGGCCATCCTGCCGCAGCGCACACAGGATTGCCCCATCCCCCACTTCCCGCACCGCCCCCCTTGACCCTGGCGCACCGTCCACGTACCACGCGCCTTGAGTGAGCCCGTAGCTCAGCCGGTAGAGCACGTGACTTTTAATCATGGGGTCTCGGGTTCGAATCCCGACGGGCTCACCATTCCGACAAGCCTCCCGTCCGACATGCGATGCCCCGCTTTGCCGGGGGGTGCCGGCGTGACGCGCAGATTCCGCTTTCCTCGTCCACTGCGCGTATGGAATACACAGGGTCATCCTACCGTTGCGCGAGGGAGAGTGAGCGTGCGCCGTGTGGTGAGGACGGATCTGGCCACCCGCAGTCGGGGGCGAGGCAAGGCATGCGCAATGCTTCTGTCCCATTGTCCCGTCCGCCCGTCGCTCTCAAAATGGTGAAAGCCTGAATGCGCAAGATCATTGTGACCGGCGCGGCCGGCCTGGTGGGCCTGAATCTGGTGGCGCGACTGAAGGACCGCGCGGACCTGTCCCTCGTCGGCATCGACAAGCACGCCGCCAATGTGGCGCTGTTCCGCAAGATCTTCCCGCAGGTGCCGATCATCGAGGCCGATCTCGCCCAGCCCGGCGCGTGGGAAGAAGCGTTTGCCGGTGCCGATGCAGTGGTGATCAACCAAGCGCAGATCGGCGGCCTCGTCGAGCAGGAGTTCATCGACAACAATGTGGTCGCCACCCGCCGCATCCTGTCCGCCATGGCGGCCCATGGGGTGGACTATTTCGTCGGCATCTCCTCCTCGGTTGTGAATTCGCGGGCCGACGATTTCTACACCCGCTCCAAGACCGCCCAGGAAGCCCTCTACGAGGCCAGCGGCATCGACCATGTGGTGCTGCGGCCGACCTTGATGTTCGGCTGGTTCGACCGCAAGCATCTGGGCTGGCTGCGCCGCTTCATGGACCGCACGCCCGTCTTCCCCATTCCCGGCGACGGGCGTTACCTGCGCCAGCCGCTCTATGTGGGGGATTTCGTTTCCATCATCGATGCCAGCCTACGCACCCGCGCCACCGGCGTGCACGACATATCAGGCCATGAGAAGGTCACCTATGGCGACCTGATCGCCATGATCCACCAGACGGTGAAGCCGCGCGCACGCCTCGTGCACATTCCCTACACCCTGTTCTGGTGGCTGCTGTGGCTCTATGCCCGGCTCGACCGGAAACCGCCTTTCACCACCAGCCAGCTGGAAGCGTTGGTCATCCCTGAGGAGTTCCCCGTGACCGACTGGCCCGGAACCTTCGGCGTCGCCCGCACCCCGTTGCCGCGCGCGCTGGAGGAAACCTATCTCGACCCGGCCTATGGCCAGGTCGCCCTCGCCTTCTGAGGGAGCCGCGCAATGGCACGGGTGGTGGTGATCGGAGCGGGCGCCATGGGCTTGGCCGCGGCCTGGCAGGCGGTACGGCTTGGCCATAGCGTGGACCTGATCGAGGCCGACACTGTGCCCGGCGGCATGGCCGCGCATTTCGATTTCGGCGGGCTCTCCATCGAGCGCTTCTATCATTTCGTCTGCAAGACGGACGAGCCGACCTTTGCCCTGATGGACGAACTGGGCATCGGGGACACCATGCGCTGGCGCGACACCAGCATGGCCTATCGCATGGGCGGCGCCCTCCACAAATGGGGTGAACCCTTTGCCCTGCTGCGCTTTCCCCATCTCAGCCTGATGGAGAAGATCCGCACCGGCCTGCAGATGTTCGGTGCCACCCGGGCCCGGGACTTCGCGGCAATCGAGCACCTCACGTCTCGCCAGTGGATTGAGCGCGGGTCCGGCAAGGGCGTCTATGCCAAGCTGTGGCAGCGCCTGCAGGAGCTGAAATTCTACGAATATGCCGATCGGGTTTCGGCCTCCTGGATCGCCACACGGGTGCGCCGCATCGGCCGGTCCCGGCGCAACCTCTTTCAGGAGCAGCTCGGCTATATTGAGGGGGGCTCTCAGGCCCTGGTGGATGCGCTGGTGCGTGACTTCACCGTCCGCGGGGGGCGCCTCCACCTGTCGACTCCCGCCGAGCGGGTGCTGGTACAGGACGGCAAGGTGACCGGCGTGCGCGCGGGCGGGCAGGCCTTTCCAGCCGACGCGGTCATCTCCACCGTGCCAACGCCGCTGGTGAGCCAGCTGGTGCCGGACCTGCCGGACGCCGACAAGGCAAAGTACGACGCCATCCCGAACATCGGCGTGGTGTGCCTGCTGTTCAAGCTCAAGCGGTCGGTGACGCCACACTTCTGGGTCAATGTCGTCGAGCCCGACATGGAGATTCCCGGCCTGATCGAGTTCTCCAACCTGCGTCCGCTGCCGCACACGGTGGTCTATGTGCCCTATTACATGCCGGTGACGCAGCCCAAATGGGCGCTGCCGGACGCCGCGCTCTTGGCGGAGGCGTTCAGCTACATCAAGCGGATCAACCCGGCCATCACCGACGACGATTTGCTGGACGCGCGCGCCGGCCGGCTGCGCCATGCCCAGCCGGTCTGCGCGCCGGATTTTGAGCGGATGATCCCGCCGGTCCAGACCGCCATCGCCGGGCTGCAGGTGGCGGACACCTGCTTCTACTATCCCGAGGACCGCGGCATCGCGGAGAGCGTCCGGCTCGGCCGGCAGATGGCGCGGGACATCGCACCGGGCGTTGCTGCGTGACGCCCGCCCGCACGGCGCCGGACTGGCTGCACCGGCTGCGGCGCAATCCCTTTCTGCGCTTCATCCTGACCGGCGGCATCGCGGCGGCGGTCAATGTGGCCTCGCGCCTTGCGCTGTCGCTCGTGTTTTCCTTCCAGGTGGCGGTGGTGCTGGCCTATCTGATCGGGATGACCACTGCCTACGGGCTCGCCCGCGCCTTCGTCTTCGCGCGTTCCGGTCACAGCATGCACCGCGAATATGCGAGGTTCACGCTGGTGAACATCGTAGCCCTGGCCCAGGTGTGGGGCATATCGATGGGCCTTGCCTACTGGCTCTTCCCCATCCTGGGCTACACCTTCCATGCTGAACTGACCGCGCACGTGATAGGAGTCGTAAGCCCGGTATTCACGAGCTATTACGGACACAAGCTCTTTACGTTTCGGAAGGCGCGTCAGGTCCCATGACGCAAAAAGCGGGCGGACAGAGGATAGACGTGAGATGAGGTCGGACGTTTACGCGCCAAAGTCATGGGGGTTGGTCACGGCAGCGCTTGTGACCGTCGTCCTCTGCGGGATCATCTTCTCATTCTACATGCTCATCATCGGGATCAGAGGACCGATTCTCGACATCCTGTATTTCAGACAGACACAGACAGCCATTTCGGCCTATTGGATTGCACAGGGTGGCCCCTGGCTCGCCTATGAGACACCGGTGCTCGGCGCCCCCTGGTCCATCCCATTTGAATTCCCGATCTTCCAACTGATCGTGGCGGCTGTCTCCAAGGCCCATGTGCCGCTGGACGTGGCGGGGCGCGCCGTGAATTACAGCTTCTTCCTGCTTAGTCTTTTGCCCCTCGCCTCGCTCGCGCGCACACTGAACGTCAACCGCAACACATACCTCACGACCGCCGCCTTATTCCTGTTTTCACCCTTCTACGTGTATTGGAGCCGCACGTTCTTAATTGAGAGCTGCGCCCTGTTCTTCGGCATAAGCTGGATGGCCTTTGTCGCGCGCTATCTCGCCCGACCTCATTGGCCGATGCTTGCGGGCGCCATGCTTACGGGGAGCCTTGCGGTTCTCGCGAAGTCGACGACCTTCCCGGCCTTCCTGATGCTGGGCGGGCTCGGAACGATGTGGGTCCTCATTCAGGGTCTTCGTTCCGGTGCGCCGCTGCGTTCGCTGGCGGTCATTGCGGGCGGCACCTTGCTCGCGGCAGCCATTCCCCTTGCCTTGGGCTTTGCGTGGGTGGCCTATTCGGACGTCGTCAAATCCGCCAACGAATTCGGAAGGCTGATCACGTCGGAGGCTCTCTCCCGATGGAATTTCGGGACACTTGGCCAAAGGACCAGCCTCACACTTTGGAATGACGTGATATTTCAGCGCGCCATTCCAGACATGCTTGGCTCCTTCTATGTCATCGCCCCGGTCATCATGCTTTTTGCTGCGGGCATGAACCGGACCTTTGGGCTTGCCATTCTCGCCACCGCGGCGTTCCTTTTTCCATTCCTCCTATTCACGAACCTTCACATCGTTCATTCCTACTATCAGGTGGCGAACGGCGTCTTCATCATCATCGCCGTCGGATTATGCGTGGGAGCCATCTTCAATGCCGGCCGCCCGTTCGTTGGATTTACCCTCCTCCTTCTTTTGATCGGGGGGCAGATCTCCTTCTTCCTCGGCACATACAAGAATGCAGTGGCTGCAGATCACACGCACAATCCGCTCTATCTGGTCGCCATGAAAGTCAAGGACTACATTCCTCAGGACAAAAGCCTGATCGTCTTTGGCGACGACTGGTCTTCTGCTGTCCACTATTATGCGGAGCGGAAGGGCATCGCCATGCCCAATTGGGTTCCCCAGCCTCTGGCCAAAGCCATCGCGGAAAATCCCGATGCTTTCCTCGGGGGCTATCCCCTCGGAGCGGTGGTGTCCTGCCGCCTCACCCCGAACGAGCATCCCAATTTGCAGGACTTTCTGGCGGGTCGCCGCTTGATCGCCGAGGTCGATATCTGCCGCATCTATGCCGGAGACCGAAACTGACCGGCCACGCGACGGTGTGCTTGGCGGGCTGCCGCCGCAACCCGCCGAAGCCGTGCTGGGGCGATGCCCTGCACGTCTTTCTTCCGATGGGCTGATCCAGATGGCCGTCTTGCTCGTTTAGTCCCTGATCGGGATCGGACGCGATGACGCCACTGGCCTATATCACATTGGCAATGCTCGCATTTTTTCTCACCGCCGTGGCGGCGTGGTTCATCCTGTCCGTGTGAGGAGAGTTCGCATCGCCCAAAATCGGGCGCCATCGTTAGCCTTCCAGCCTCGCACAGCCCCGCGCAGGCTCGGCCCGGTACACAGGATATGTCCGACCACCCAGGGTCAGGGGACATGTCGTGATGGATCAGATCGCGCCTCGGGCGGCGGTCCGCCCGCATGGGACCGCAGGAAAGGCCCGGCGCCGCGCCGGCGCCGCGTGCCAAGGGCCACGGCCATGAGCGTGCGCCCCGACTTCCAGACCACCGATCTCCAGATCGTAGACACCGCCTTGTCGGCCCGCCTGCTGCGCGGCATCGCCGAACCGCCGACGCGGCTGGTGATGGACCGGGAGGCCCTGTTCCTGGACCGCAGCCGCCGCTCCCGCCGCCGCAGCCTGGTGCCCGCCCAATGGGAGGCGCCGCACACGCCCTATGTGGGGCGGCTGGAGGAATGAGCGTCACCACCCCAACAGGCGTTTAATGTCGTCACGTCAATCGGTTGAACGCCGATTCTCACGTCCACCTTGAACTTGCCGGCCAGAGCCCACCCCGCAGAAAACGGGGCGCCGGGCGCCCCGCCGTCTCGTGCCTCAGCTGCAGTCTTCAAGCGGCCGCCGCATAGCGGTCCACCGAGAGGTCGGTGGTGTCGATTTCCGCCTGCCGGCCGCTCACCAGATCCGCCAGCACGCGGCCGGAGCCGCAAGCCATGGTCCAGCCCAGGGTTCCGTGGCCGGTATTGGTGAAGAGGTTGGCATAGCGCGTGGCGCCGATAATGGGCGTGCCATCCGGGGTCATGGGCCGCAGGCCGGTCCAGAAGGTGGCGCGGGAAATGTCGCCGCCTTCGGGGAAGAGGTCGCCCACCGAATAGGCCAGCGTCTGCCGCCGGGCATCGCGCAGGTTCAGGTCGAAGCCCGCCAGTTCCGCCGTGCCGCCCACCCGGATGCGATCACCCAGGCGCGTGATGGCCACCTTGTAGGTCTCGTCCATGACGGTGGAGACGGGGGCGGCCTCCGCATTGGTGAGCGGGACGGTGATGGAATAGCCCTTCACCGGATAAATGGGCAGGTCGATGCCCAGCGGGGACAGCAAGGCCGGGGTGTAGCTGCCCATGGCCGCCACATAGGCATCGCCAGTCACCACTTCGCCCGTGGCCAGGCGCACGCCGCTGATGCGGCCGCCCTGCGTCTCAAGCCCGGCCACGGTGACACCGTGCCGGAAGGTGACGCCGCGCCCGGCGCAGATGGCGGCGAGGCGCTGGGTGAAGAGGAAGGCATCGCCTGTCTCGTCCCCCGGCAGGCGCAGGCCGCCCACGAACTTGTCCCTCACGCGGGCGAGCGCCGGCTCGGCCGCGATGCAGCCGGCGCCGTCCAGCACCTCATAGGGCACGCCATAGGCATCGAGCACCGAGGTGTCCTCGCTGACATGGTCCAGTTGCTTCTGGGTGCGGAAGAGCTGGAGCGTGCCCATCTCCCGCTCGTCATAATGGATGCCGGTTTCCTGCCGCAGGGCTTTGAGGGCATCGCGGCTGAACTCGGCCACCCGCACCATGCGCGCCTTGTTGCGCTGGTAGGCCTCGTGGGTGCAATTGGCCAGCATCTTGGCCAGCCACACATAAAGCTTGGGATCGAGGCCCGGCCGCACCACCAACGGGGAATGCTGCATCATCAGCCACTTGATGGCCTTGACCGGAATGCCCGGCCCGGCCCAGGGGGCGGAATAGCCGGGCGAGACCTGGCCGGCATTGGCGAACGAGGTTTCAAGCCCCGCGCCTTCCTGGCGGTCCAGAACCACCACTTCGTGGCCGGACTTGGCCAAGTAGAAAGCGGAGGTCACACCGACGACCCCGCTGCCGAGAACGACGACACGCATGGGAGCCTCCTTCAAGCGGGCAGGTAGCGACGGCAGAAACGGGAGCCGAGGCCGGTCAAGAGTTCATAGCCAATGGTGCCGGCGGCACGGGCGGCGGCGTCCACGTCCTGGTGGGCGCCGATGAGATCCACCAGCGTGCCGGCAGCGATGGCGCCCTCCGGCAGGGCGCTGGCATCCAGCACGATGCTGTCCATGGAGACGCGGCCAACCAAGGGCAGGCGCTCATCGCCGAGCCAGGCCGCGCCCTGGTTGGAGGCGCTGCGCAGCAGGCCGTCCGCATAGCCCACCGCAACAGTGGCCAGGCGCGCCGGGCCGGGCACGCGGGCGGTGTGGCCATAGCCCACCGGCGTGGCGGCCGGCACATGGCGCACCTGCACCACCCGGCCCTGGAGCCGCACCACGGGGCGCATGGGGTTTACCGCACCCGCCTGGGGCGCGATGCCATAGAGCGCCGCGCCGGGGCGCACGAGGTCGAAATGATAGTCGGCGCCGAGGAAGATGCCTGAGGAGGCCGCAAGGCTCGCGCGCACGCCGGGAAAGCGCGCCCGCGCCGCCTCGAACGCCGCGCGCTGGGCCACATTGGCCGGATGGGCGGGATCATCGGCACAGGCCAGATGGCTCATGACCAGCCGCAGATCGAGACCGGCAAGGCCCTCGGGGTCTGCCAGCAGCGCGTCCAGCTCCTCCGCCGCAAGGCCGAAGCGGGCCATGCCGGTATCAACCTGCAAAATGGCCGGCAGGCGCCGACCGGCGGCGCGGGCCGCTTTCTGCCAGCCCTCGATCTGCTCCAGGCTGTTCAGCACCGGCAACAAATCATGGGCGAGGAAATCACTCTCCACCCCTTCGGGGCTGCCGTTCAGGACCGCGATGGTGGCTTCGGCCGGCACATGGCGGCGCAGGTCCATGCCCTCTTCCAGGTGGGCCACGAAGAAGTGTCGGCATCCGGCCTGCGCCAGGACCGGCGCGACGGCGGCCGCGCCCAGCCCATAGGCATCCGCCTTCACCACGCCGGCGCACAGCGCGCCCGAGGCGGTGGCGCCAAGGCGCCGGTAATTGGCGGCAAGCGCCGCCAGATCGATGGTGAGAATGGCCCCGGCCCGTCCGGCGCCCATATCGGCGCCCAATGCCTGCGGGAAGGGGCGAGACTCCATTGCGATGAAAGCCATGGGAACCGCCAAAAGCTGGAAGGTTTGTTATGGCTTTACTATAGGCGCAACATCGTGCGAATTTCTCGCCAAACAGTCACACGATATTGCGTGGAGCGGCGGATAATGGATGAGAATTTCGAGCCTCCGCATAATCCACCACGGCCGGTCCTGGACGACATCGACCTGAAGATGATCCAGGTGTTGCGGGTGGACGGGCGCATCCCCAATGCGGACCTTGCCACCGCCGTCGGCCTCTCCCCCTCCGCCTGCCTGCGGCGGCTGCGGCTCCTGGAGAAGCGGGGGGTCATCCGGGGCTATACGGCCCTCATTCAGTCCACGGCGGTCGACGAGGGCTTGGTGGTGCTAACCCAGATCACCCTCGACCGGCAGACCGAGGACTTCCTCAACCGCTTCGAGGCCGCCGTGCGCCGCTGCCCGGAAATCACCGACTGCTACCTGATGACGGGCCTCGCGGACTATCTGCTCAAGATCGAGGTCAAGAATGCCGCCGACTATGAGCGGCTCCACAAGGAGGTGCTCTCCCGCCTGCCGGGCGTGTCGCGCATCCAGTCCTCGTTCGCCATTCGCACGGTGGTGAGTGGCGGCAAATAGAGGCGTCCCGCGCTCAGAAAGTCGGGGGCGTGCAGGCGCTGATGACCTCGCAGGCCACCGGCCCCACGCACCGGAATCGGTGGGGCCTGCGGCTCTCGAAATAATAGGCATCCCCTGGCCCCAGGATGCGGCGCTCCTCGTCCACGGTCACCTCCAGCCGGCCCGCCAGCACGATGCCCCCCTCCTCGCCCTCATGGACCAACGGCACCCGCCCGGTATCGGCCCCCGGCTCGTAGCGTTCTTTGAGGATTTGCAAGGACTTGCCGAACAGGCTCTCGCCCACCTGGCGGAAGGAAATGGGGCCCTTGCCGATCTCCACCAGTTCCTCAGCGGCGAAGAAGACCTTGCGGGGCGCGTCCGGCTCCAGGGCGAAAAACTCTGATAATCCAATGGGGATGCCATCCAGGATGCGTTTGAGGGCACCCACGGACGGGTTCACCGTGTTGGATTCGATCAGCGACACCGACGAATTGGTCACCCCCGCCCGCTTGGCCAACGCCCTTTGGGAGAGCCCATGCTTCAGGCGCACGAAGCGCACGCGGGCGCCGATGTCGAGGCTCATGGAGGGGGCCGTTCCAGGTGTTTCAGATCCGCACCACTATGCGCTTCACGCTCCACTTTTCAATGGGTTGCGCTCCAATAGAAAAGGACTTGTTGCGCCTCGCGAACAGGTCTTCCCTGCCTCAAGAAGGAGCCCACCCATGAACATCGTCACCCCCGCCGCCGTGCGCGGCCACAATGCCCCGCTCGACGCCTATTGGATGCCGTTCACCGCGAATCGTCAGTTCAAGGCGGCTCCGCGCCTCCTCAGCGGCGCTTCGGGCATGTACTACACGTCCGTGGACGGTCGTCAGGTCCTCGACGGCTGCGCGGGCCTGTGGTGCGTGAATGCCGGCCATGGCCGCAAGACCATCGCCGACGCGGTCCAGGCCCAGCTCCTGGAAATGGACTATGCCCCCTCCTTCCAGATGGGCCATCCCCTCGCCTTTGAGTTCGCCGACCGCCTCGCCGCCATCGCGCCGGGCGGGGAAGCGGGCGGGCTCGACCGTGTCTTCTTCACCGGCTCCGGCTCGGAAAGCGTTGATACGGCTCTGAAAATCGCCCTCGCCTACCAGCGCGCCATCGGCCAGTCCACCCGCACCCGGCTCATCGGCCGCGAGCGCGGCTATCACGGGGTGGGCTTTGGCGGCATCTCGGTGGGCGGCATCGTCAACAACCGCCGCGCCTTCGCCCCCCAGCTTCCCGGCGTCGACCATCTGCGCCACACCCATGACCTTGCCCGCAATGCCTTTTCCAAGGGCCTGCCCGAGCACGGCGCGGAGCTGGCCGATGACCTGGAGCGCCTCGTCGCCCTCCATGGCGCGGAGACCATCGCCGCCGTTATCGTCGAGCCCATGGCCGGCTCCACGGGCGTCCTGCTGCCGCCGAAGGGCTATCTGGAAAAGCTGCGCGAAATCTGCACCCGTCACGGCATTCTGCTGATTTTCGATGAGGTTATCACCGGCTTCGGCCGCCTCGGCGCGCCCTTTGCCACCGATTATTTCGGTGTCATCCCGGACCTCGTGACCACCGCCAAGGGCATCACCAACGGCTCCATCCCCATGGGCGCCGTCTTCGCCAGCCGGACCGTCCACGACGCCCTCATGCAGGGCCCGGGGAACGCCATCGAGCTGTTCCACGGCTACACCTATTCCGGCCACCCCGCCGCCTGCGCCGCCGGCCTTGCCACCCTCGACATCTATGAGAGCGAGGGCCTGCTCACCCGCGGGGCGGAGCTGGCAACCCTTTGGGCCGACACGCTTCATGGCCTGCGCGACACCGGCAAGGTGATCGACGTGCGCACCATCGGCCTCGTCGCCGGCGTGGAGCTGGAGCCCCGTCCGGGCGCGGTGGGCAGCCGCGGCTATGACGTGTTCGTGGAGTGCTTCAAGAAGGGCCTGATGGCCCGGGTCACCGGCGATGTGATCGCCCTCTCCCCGCCGCTGATCGTCAGCGCCGAGCAGATCGGCCAGATCGCCGAACTCCTCTCCGACGCCATCCGCGCCACGGCGTGACATGCGGCGGCCGGGTCAGGAAGCGCTCTTCAGCGCGCTCCTGTTCCGGCCGCCCTGCTTGGCCCGGTAGAGCGCCTGGTCGGCATCCGCCCGCAACTGGTCCACGGTCTGCGGATAGGCGGGATCCCATTGGACGATGCCGATGCTCGCCGTGAAGGGCAACGGCGCCCCATCCCAGATCATGACATCCTGGCGCAGTGCCCGCAGCAGGTCGTCCACTACCCGCATGCCTTCGCCCAGCGTGGTGTCTGGCAGGATGAGGCAGAATTCATCCCCGCCCGTGCGCGCCAGCAGGTCGGTCCGCCGGATGCGCTCCGAGGCCACGCGCGCGAAATGGCGCAGGCATTGATCTCCCGCCGCATGCCCCTGGGCATCGTTGATCTCCTTGAAGCGGTCGAGGTCGATCATCAGCAGGCAGAACACACTGCCCACCCTGCGGGCATGGGCGACCTCCGCCTCTATGCGCTCCAGGAAATAGCGCCGGCTGCCGACACCGGTGAGATCATCGGCGACCACGAGGGCGGAAAGATCGGACCGCACCTTCTCCATGGCGGCCAGGAGAAAGCCGAAACAGGCCGAAACGCAACCGAACACCGCGAGCAGAACGCTGACGATGGCCACCGGGTTGGAGATCTTCGCCGGGATGATCTTCACCGAAAAGGCAAGCACGGCGATGAACGTCATCATGTCGCCGAACGCGGCGAGGCCCATGGCCATGGCGCACAGGCGCGAGGCCGGCGTCGCCGCCGGGTCCCGCATGAGATCCCGCACCATCAACAGGAACGGCACGGTCCCCGAGAGGCTGTAGAAGAAGCGCAGGGCGACCGGGTCGTCGCGATACACCGCCAGGGCCACCGCGATGGCGACAATCCAAAGCAGCAGGGCGGTCCAGCGGACATCACGATTGTAGAATTGGCGCAGCCCCACCCAAAGCAATGCAACCGCGATGGCGATCAGCACATGGCCGCCGGTGACGATAACCACGTTGGGATAGACGTAATTATAGGCGACGGCAGCCGCGCCGAACACCACCGACATGCTGGAGAGCAGCCACGTCCCGGGCCCCCGCACGGTGGCATAGGAACGCCAGACCACCAGCCAGGCAATGGAGAAGGCGCTGCCCAAGAAGACAACAAAGACGTAGATCGTGAACAGATCGATTTTCATCGTGTCCGGCCATTCACCGGCCCGGTCGAGCCGCCTCTCATGGCCGCCCCCGGCCACCTTGTTTGTTCTCTTTCACGACCGGCAGGTCTTTGCCGCGGGCGCACGCGCCCGGTGACGCGCTTGCCTCTACCCGTTCCTCCCAAAGGATCGGAGGGCATCCGCCGCCGCGAAGGCGACGCGCATCGCGTCATCACCTCCCCTCAGGCCGGATGCACAGCCGATGTACGTTCCTTAGAGTTGAACCAATGAAGAGGCAGGAACAAGAGGGGATTTCGTATGATCAAGCCCCGCCGCTCAGGTTTTTTTTCCATTCTGGCGCCTGCGGCGAACGAGAATTGGTCGTCTCGACGCCCCACGGTATCATTGGGTCGGCTAAGCTTCACGGTGGCGTTGCGAACAGCCTGCCGGCCCCCTTGATTCGCAAGCCTTCCGGCCCTTCCTCCCGTGCTTTTGCCTGGTGCCGATGAGCCGGGCCGCAGGCACGGCTCCCTCACCGCTTGCAGCCGGTCACCAGCGGATCGAGACCGTCGGGCATATCCCAGTCATTGGCGGGCAGGTTGGCGTAGGCGCCGGTGAAGACCTGCTTTTTCATCTGGAAGTTCACGGGTGTGCCATCGGGCGCGAAGTCGATGATCCAGAAATAGTTGTAGGTGCTGTCGGGCCAGGTGTGCGGCACATTGGGCAGGCGGTCGAGGCCGAGGGTCTGGCGAAGCGTCATCTGCTGGCCGGGATGGGCCGCTTCCAGCGCCGCATTGGCAATGCCTCTGTGCTCCCAGACCACGAACACGGTCCGTCCGGTCCAATGCGGATCATCCAGGAGCAGCCGCGTCACCCAGCGGCTGCGCTCGGCAATGGCGTCCGGGAAGCCGGCCCGCCAGTCCTTGAATCCCTGAATCTCCTCGGGAATCACCGCATAAAGGACCACCGGCTGCTTCCAGGATGTGGTTGTCGGGACAGCCGTCTCCAGCGCGTGCAGCGTCACGGCGAACACCGCCCCCGGTGCCTGCCCGGGGGCCAGGAGGGGCTCGCGCGCCTGTGCGCCGAGATACTGATCCGCCAGGGCGCGGGCGCGCTCCAGCCCCGTCTCGCACAGCCGGAAGTCATCCCGCTTCTCCGCATGCCGCAGCAGGATGACGCGCGCGGGGGCCGCGGCGGCGAGGAGGGGAAAGACGGAAGCGGACAGGAAAGCGAGAAAGGCAAGGCCGAAACGCAACACGTGAACGCTCCCTGGATGGACCATGCGCGCCCTGCCCACCGGGACGGACGACAGACCGGGATGCGCAGCCTCCATCCGCCTTGCGCATCCATCCCCCTCGGTGAGCATAGGAGCCGCTTCGGTAAAGGTGAAGCTTGGCGCATACGCGGAAAGGGCGGCGGCGTTTCCGGCTTGCCCCTCGCTTGCCAAGGCCGTCCACCTCGCCTATGCGATGAGGGGCGACGTTCCCGGGGATCGGATGGTGAAGATGAAGTTCTTGCTCGGAAGCACGGCGTTTTGGGCTTTCGGCCTCGCCCTCGCCGCCTCCGCTCCCAATGCCGCCATGGCCCAAAGCTCCAGCGGCTCGAACGTCCCGAAAGTGGACATTCACCCCCACAATCCCAACGTGATTCAGCTGCCGGTGATTCCCCAGGGCAATTATCTGGATCCCGGCCCCGGCGCGCCGATCCGGCCGGACGTGAAGGAAGGCGACGGGCGGAACGAGGACTATGTCTTCCCGCCCAACCTGGATGGCTTCATGGGCAGCTCGCCCCCCGGCGATCCCACGGCCGACGGCCAGTGGAGCCCGCTGCCGGGCGACACGCCGAGCTTCTGAACGAAAAGCCCCGGTCGCCTAAGGCGCCGGGGTTTTTTCTTGAGCGCAGACTGCGAACCTTGGCGCCCACCTGGCGCGCCAACTGGCACCCACCTGACACCCACAGCATCCGTCCAAACGAAAACGGCGGAGCCCAAGGGCCCCGCCGCTTCCAACACCGGATGAACCGGAAAATCAGCGCTTCGAGAACTGGAAGCTGCGGCGAGCCTTGGCGCGGCCGTACTTCTTGCGCTCGACCACGCGGCTGTCGCGGGTCAGGAAGCCGCCCTTCTTGAGCGGCGAGCGCAGCTCGGGCTCGTAGAAGGTCAAAGCGCGGGAAATGCCGTGGCGCAGCGCGCCGGCCTGGCCGGAGAGGCCGCCGCCGGACACCGTGCACACCACGTCATACTGGCCTTCGCGGCCGGCGACCTGGAACGGCTGGTTGATCATCAGGCGCAGCACCGGACGGGCGAAGTAGACTTCCACTTCGCGGTCGTTGACGGTGATCTTGCCCGTGCCCGGACGCACCCACACGCGGGCGACGGCGTCCTTGCGCTTGCCGGTGGCATAGGCGCGGCCGAACTTGTCCAGCTTCTGCACATGGACGGGGGCGTCCTGGGCTTCCACCTGGCGGGCGTTCAGGGAATCGAGGGACTGAAGAACCTCGGCCATGTTCAGTTCCTCACATTCTTACGGTTGAGGCTCGCCACATCGAGCGCCACCGGCTGCTGCGCCTCGTGGGGGTGGCTCGCGCCCTTATAGACACGCAGGTTGCCCATGATCTTGCGACCGAGCGGGCCACGGGCGAGCATGCGCTCCACGGCCTTCTCGATGATCCGCTCCGGGAAGCGACCCTCGAGGATGAACTTCGCGCTGCGGTCCTTGATGCCGCCCGGGAAGCCGGTGTGGTGGTGATAGACCTTCTGGTCGCGCTTGCGACCGGTGAAGACCACCTTCTCGGCATTCACCACGACGACATTGTCGCCGCAGTCCACATGGGGGGTGTAGATGGGCAGGTGCTTGCCCTTGAGGCGCATGGCGATGATGGTGGCGAGGCGTCCGACGACGAGCCCCGTCGCATCGATCACCACCCACTTCTTTTCGATTTCGGCGGGCTTGGCCGAATACGTCTTCATGGATCGGTTTCCGAATGAGGAAGCCGCTGGGTCCGCCGGAAGCAGGCCACTGCGGCAATGGGCGAGGCTTCTAACCCAGGCCCGTCACACCGTCAACCAAACGTCACCCGCATTTATATTGCAAAAACAACAACTTATAAAAATGGTGCCATAACACCATCAAATAAAGCCGCATTTTCCCGTTGAAACGCGTCGCCCCCGGTCATGTCCCGCGCCGCCCGAGGCTGCGCATCTTCTCCATCCAGGCCTGCCGCCGGGCGGGCGGGGCCGCATCCACCATGCCGAACAGGGTGTGGCGGACCGGGCTCATGCCCACAAAACCCAGAATGTTGCGTTCCAGGCCAAGGATGCCGTGGGCGAAATAATACCACCGATAGATGGTGGCCGGCATGCCCATGGTGACGACCACGCGCGCGGTGCGCCCGTGCAGCAGGGTCTGGGGAAAGCCGGGGCCGGCATAGACGAACGCAAAGCCAGGCCGCATCAATTGCTCCAGGAATGCCTTGACCAGCGCGGGCATGGTGCCGAGCCACAGGGGGAACAGCAGCACCACGTGATTGGCCTCCAGCAGCGCATCGCGGGCCGGGAAGAGGGCGGGAGGCATGCCGCCGGTCTCGAAATCCGCTTGCGTCCGCATCAAGGGAAAATCCAAGGTCGCCACTTCCACCCGCGTCACGCGATGGCCCGCCTCCTGCGCCCCCTGCGCATAGGCATCGGCGAGCGCATGGCACAGATGGCGGCCATTGGGGTCGGGATGACCCTGGATGATGAGAATGGATTTTCCCATGAGGTCCTCCGCCTCGAACCCTCTCCCAGCTTCCAGCGCGGGACATTGATCGAGGTCAGAACCGTCACCTTCCGTAGCGGGAACCCGAAACGCCGACCCCTGTCACCGGTCCGGAATGGAATAGGTGGCCACGCAATGGGCCACCAGATCCTCGCCCGCTTCGCCCCGGATGCCCACATCCCCCACCGCCAGGCGCTTGCCCAGCTTGATGAGGCGGGCATCGGCGAACAGCGCGCCCGGCGCCGGCTTGCGCAGGAAATTGATGGACAGGTTGGTGGTGACCGCCAGCGGAACGAGTCCGATCTGGCCCAGCAGCGCCACATAGACGGCCACGTCCGCCAGCGCCATCATGGCCGGCCCCGATATGGTGCCGCCGGGCCGCAAATGCTCCTCGCCGGCATCGAGCCGCACGGTCGCTGTCCGCCGGCCGAGCGCGACCGTGGTGAAGGGCCGGCCCGCGCCGAATGCCTGCGGAAACTCCACCGCCAGGAACTTGGACAGCTCGTCCATCGCGACGACTGTCTCCGGCCCGTGCCTGCCCATGCGCCTCACCCCATCTCGCTTCTCTTTGAAGCCTTGCATAAAATAGCCGGGCTCCCGCGCAAAGCGTCGAACGACGAGGCCGCCATGACATCCGCGTCCATCACCGCCCCCGCCCCGGCATCCACGCAGGCCGCTCCGCTGCTGCGCTCCGATTCCGGCGGCATCGCCACCTTGACCCTCGCCCGCCCGGCGAGCCGCAACAGCCTCTCCGAGGTGATGCTGGCGGCGCTTGCCGAGACGTTGACCGACATCGCGGTGGATGAGAGCGTGCGCGCGGTGGTGCTGACCGCCGAGGGGCCGGTCTTCTCCGCCGGGCATGATCTCAAGGAGATCCAGGCGCACCGCACCGACGCGGACAAGGGCCGGGCCTATTACGAGCAGGTGCTGAAGCGCTGCTCGGCGGTGATGACCGCCATCGTCCGCCTGCCCCAGCCGGTGATCGCCGCCGTGGAAGGCATGGCCACCGCCGCCGGCTGCCAGCTGGTGGCCAGCTGCGATCTGGCCGTGGCCGGCCAGGCGGCGCGCTTCTGCACGCCGGGGGTGAATATCGGCCTGTTCTGCCACACGCCCATGGTGGCCCTGTCGCGCGCCGTCTCGCGCAAGCACGCCATGGAAATGCTGATCCTCGGCGACTGGGTGGAGGCGGACGATGCCTATCGCATGGGCCTCGTGAACCGCGTGGTGGCCGAAGGCGAGGCGCTCGCCGCCGCCACGACGCTGGCGCAGCGCATCGCGTCCAAGTCCAAGGTGCCGGTGAAGCTCGGCAAGGCGGCCTTCTACGCCCAGGCGGAGATGACCCTCGACAATGCCTATGCCTTTGCCTCCGACGTGATGACCACCAACCTCCTCGCCCGCGATGCCGACGAGGGAATCGGCGCGGTGATCGGCAAGCGCCACCCGGTCTGGGAGGACCGCTGACGATCGCCAGGGGACGGGCGTTTACCGAACATAAACCATGATGGGCGCCTCCTGGTGTCTGCTCGGGATCTGTTGCCGGGCAGTGGAGGCGCCGATCCATGGATCAGCAAGCTGCCGTCGAGACGAACCAGGAAAGCAATGCCGGGGCACGCAGCCCGGTGGTGCGGGTGTCGCTGGCCCTGGCGTGGCTGGTGTTCGGCCTCCTGGTGCTCGCGCTTCTGCTCCCGCCCCGCTTCAGCGCCACGGCCCGCTTCGGCTTCGACGTGGCGGCCCAGCCGCCCGCCGCCAGCGTGAACGGCGTGGTGCAGCTTCTCCAGTCCCGGGAACTGGCCGGCGAGGCCCTTGGCCACATGACCGATCGGGACGTGGCGACCCTTGCCCGTGCCCGCTTCCCGAAATGGATGTCCCGCCTCATGGGCGACGCGGCCGATTGGACCGAGAAGGACAGGGCCGCCGCCATCCTCGCCTCCAGCCTGCGGGTCACCCCCATCAATGGCGGGCGTGCCATCGCGCTGACCGTCTCTGCCGCGCGGCCCGCCCTCGCTGCCCGGGCGGCTGGCGCCTATGCCACGGCATATGCCAATCTCGATGCCTCCGTGCGGGACCGCTCCGGGAATGCGGCTGCGGTGGGCGCGGCCCCCATCCTGCGTCTCGAAAAGCCGCCAGAAGCCTCAAATGTGCCCGATCCGCCGACCCCCGCCCGCCTTGCGGCGCTGGCGTTGCTGTTCATCGGCATCGGGCTTCTCACCGTCTCCCTCGGTCGCCGCACGCGGCCGCGCGGGCCGGTGTCGCCCCGGAGCCTGCCCCGGGAGAGCATCGCCCCGCCTCGCGTCTCCTGGATCGAGGCCGGCTCGACCGGCGGGCTCGGCACCGTGGAAGCAGCCAACCTGCTGGCCCGGCGGCTGACGGCCATGGCTGAGGCCGGCCCGGCTCGCAGCCGACTGGTGGTCGTCACCTCCGAGCAGCCGGTGGACCGGTCGGCGCCAGTGGCGGTGGCCCTGGCGCGGCGGCTCTCCGAAGGCGAGAGCCGCGTCGCCCTGGTGGCACTGGACGGCGATTCGGGGGATCTTGCCGCCCTCGTCTCCGACCCGTGGGCACCCGGCATGAGCGAGATGCTGTTCGGCGTCGCCGGTTTCGGCGAGACCATCCACCGCGACACCCAGTCTCGCGCCCATGTGATCCCGCCCGGCCGCCATGCACGGGGCGGCGTCGGCGTGGTGAAGGCGGAGCGCCTCAGCCTGATCCTGAAGGCCTTGTGCCAGACCTATGACTTCGTGGTGGTGGCCGCCCCCGCCTTTGCCGGCGCCGGCGGGGCGGGACAGCTCGCCGCCCTCGATCCACTGATCGTCTGCATTGAGGAAGACAGCGCGCGCGGCGGCGGCATCGACACGTTCGAGGCGCTGGCGGGGCGGGGCTTCCGCAACGTGGTCATGCTGCGGCTTTCGGTCCCGGACGGGGTGGAGAGCAGCCCCGTGCCGGACAGCCTGCCGGTTCCCAGCCTCACCGCCACCGCCGCCTGAGCAGGACATTTTGTCCGATCCGCGGCTTGGGCGATCATCTCAAGCCTAAGCCTTGCGGTCGGGACGCTCCATCCAGCGGATCAGGAAGGCGGCGGGGATCACCCAGGCCACGCCGAGAATGATGTAGCTCACCGTCTGGAGCGCCCAGTGCAGCTCGGTGACGCGGCCCTGGGCCAGGGCCATGGCCACCAAGGCCCAGACCACCATGAGCGTCAGGAGAAGCACCGTCCCGATCAGCTTGCGCAAACGCTGAGGCATTCTCCACCTTCCTCGCACGAGCGATGAACCGTCCGCCCCGCAGCGCCGTAACCGGACCGCCGGCGGGCCGTGCTCCCCGCCCCCCGCCGCCGGGGCCGGCCTTGCACGGTCGTCTCCCGCTCTATAACGGATCATCGGGGAGGGCCACACCCGGCGCGGGAAAGGACACGAGACCCATGGCTGCAGGCACGGTCGAACCGACAGGCAATTCCATGCGCGCGGTGCGCCTCTGGCTTTACGTGGTGGCGGCCATGATCGTCGCCATGGTGGTGGTGGGCGGGGCGACGCGGCTCACGGAATCAGGCCTCTCGATCACCGAATGGAAGCCCGTCACCGGCATCGTGCCGCCCATGAGCGAGGCCCAGTGGCAGGCCGAGTTCGACAAGTACAAGGCCATTCCCCAGTACGAGATCCTCAACAAGGGCATGGGGCTTGAGAGCTTCAAGACCATTTTCTGGTGGGAATGGGCGCACCGGCTGCTGGGGCGCGTGATCGGCTTCGCCTTCTTCGTGCCCTTCCTGTATTTCGCGGTGCGCGGCGTCATTCGCGGCCCGCTCCTGGGCAAGTGTCTCGTCCTGTTCGGGCTCGGCGGCATGCAGGGCGCCATCGGCTGGTGGATGGTGGCCTCCGGCCTCACCGAGCGCACCTCGGTCAGCCAGTATCGGCTGGCCGTGCACCTCACCATGGCCTGCATCATCCTGGCGGCGGTGGTCCATGTGGGGCGCAGCCTGACGCCAGCGCGGCCCCTTCCCCCGCCCGCCAGCCTGCGGATCGGCGCGTTCGCGCTGGTGGGTCTGGTCCTCTTGCAGATTTTCGCCGGTGGTCTCGTGGCAGGGCTCGATGCCGGCATGAGCTTCAACACCTGGCCCCTCATGGACGGGGCGCTCATTCCGGCGGGCGACAAGCTGGCGTTGCTTTCCCCCGCCTGGCGCAACCTGTTCGAGAATGTCCTCACCGTCCAGTTCACGCACCGCATGATTGCCTATGCGCTCTGGCTGTTCGCCCTGCTCCACGCGTTCCATGCGGCACGCACGGGCGGATGGGCGGCGGCGCAGGCCTGGGGCCTGTTCGGCCTCGTCACCGCGCAGGCCATGCTGGGCATCCTGACGCTGCTGTTCGTGGTGCCGCTGGACCTGGCGCTGGCCCACCAGTTCGGCGCGACCGTGGTGCTGATCGCCGCAACGGTGCACGCCTGTGACCTGTCCCGGGCGGCGGAGCCGCAGGCCGGGCTCGCGCGCCT
This sequence comes from Aquabacter sp. L1I39, assembly GCF_017742835.1. Classification (GTDB taxonomy): domain Bacteria; phylum Pseudomonadota; class Alphaproteobacteria; order Rhizobiales; family Xanthobacteraceae; genus L1I39. The sequence continues at coordinate 3,721,730 of NZ_CP072392.1, read as the reverse complement.
CAGTTCAGCGCGAGCATGACCAGCGGCGCCGCCAGCAGGTTCAGGAGGCCGGCCAGCACCATCACGAGGCCGGCGATAGATCCTTCCTCGCGGCCGAGCTGATTGGCCTTGGCGACGCCCGCGCCATGGGCGCCCATGCCGAACAAGGCGCCTCGGGCAAGCGCGGAGCGCAGCGGGAGCCATTTCAGCATCACTTCCCCCATGGCCGCGCCGCAGACGCCGGTGAGGATCACAAAGACGGCGGTGAGGTCCGGCAGCCCGCCAATCTCGCCCGAAACCGCCATGGCGAAGGGCGTGGTGGTGGAGCGCGGCATCAGGCTGCGTCCCAGTTCATCGGGCACGCCGAGCACATGGGCCAGGGCCCAGGCCGAACCCATGGCGATGGTGCTGCCCGCCAGCACGCCCACGATCAGGATCGGCCAATGCCGGCGGATGATCGCGCGCTGCTCATAGATGGGCAAGGCGAAGGCGACGGTGGCGGGGCCCATCATGAGAAGGAGCCAATGGGTGCCGCTCATATAGGCGCGATAGTCGGTCTTCAGCGCCAGCGTCAGGGCCGCGACCATCACCGGGGTCAGCAGCAAAGGCCCGGTCCACCAGCGGGGCCACCTCTTGTTGATGGCCCGCGCCAGGCGATAGAGGGCGATGGTGGCCAGTGGCCAGAAGATGAGCTGGAGCGTCGCGTCATCCCACCGCATGGCGCACCCGCCAGCGATAGAGAAGCTCAACCGTGGCCGCCGTACCCGCCATGACCATGAGCGTACCCACGAAGATGACGAGGGCGATCTTCAGGCCGAGGGCGCTGATGAACTCGCCATGGTCGATGACGGCGATGGCGGCCGGCACGAAGAAGAGCAGCATCTCCGCCAGCAGCCAGTAGGCGCCGAGGCGCACCGAGGCCGGCTTGACCCAGCCGGTGGCCAGGAGAACCAGCAGGGCCGCCATGCCCACCACCCCGCCGGGCAGAGGCAGGCCGGTGAGGCGCACGAGCGTGTCGGCGGAGAGCCACACGGCGGCGAGAACGACGATCTGGAGCGAGCGCGTGCGGCGAAGCACGGCCCGGGCATGCAATGCGACGGGGATCATGGCTGAAATCCGGGGAGCGGACCGCGCCGCTCCTGAGTTGCCGTGAACGATACGCTGCATTGCGATATGCGTAAAATGAATTGACAGAATTCATTCAAGTCGCAATTGGAATAGAATGGAACTCAGGACATTGCGCGCCTTCGTCGAGGTGGTTCGCCAGGGAGGCTTCTCCCAGGCCGCCAAGGTGGTGTTTGCCACCCAGTCCACCATCTCCAAGGCGGTGAAGCATCTGGAGGACGAGCTGGGTGTCACGCTGCTGGACCGCGTCGGCCATCGCAGCACGCTCACCGCGGCCGGCGAGATCGTCTATCGCCGGGCCCTGTCCATGCTGGCCGAGCGGGACGACCTGGTGGCGGAACTGGACGAATTGCGCGGCCTGAAACGTGGCGTGCTGCGGCTCGGCCTGCCGCCGCTCGGCTCCAGCACCCTGTTCGCCCCGCTGTTCGCCACCTATCGCAGCCGCTATCCGGGCATCGAGATTCGCCTCGCCGAGCATGGCTCCAAGCGGCTGGAGGAATTGCTCCTGGCCGGCGAGATGGACTTTGCCGCCTCGCTCCTGCCCGTGTCCGATGTGTTCGAGGCCGAGCCCGTGCGCAGCGAACCCTTGGTGGCGCTGCTCCCGCCCGGCCATCCCGCGCAGGACGCCCGCAGCGTGCGCCTCCAGGACCTGGCCGCCTCCCCCTTCATCCTGTTCGAAAGCGGCTTCGCGCTGAATGCCATCATCCTGGACGCCTGCGACCGCCAAGGCGTGGTGCCCGACATCATTGCCCGCAGCGCGCAGATCGATTTCATCGTCGCCCTGGTGGCGGCGGGACTGGGGGTGGGCTTCCTGCCGCGCATGATCGCGGAGCAGCGGGCCCATGCGGCGGTGACGCGGGTGCTGCTGGACGAGCCGGGAACCGACTGGAGCATGGCGGTGATCTGGCGCCGGGGGGCCTATCTGTCGGACGCCGCCCGCGCATGGCTCCAGCTCACCCGCGAAATCTATGGCCCGCGCGGCTGATGCCCCCTTCCCTCAGGTGGACCGCCTATGGTTTCAGCAGGGGCTGCGGATTCACCGTTTATCAAGCCTATCGCGTGGGCACGTCACCATAATGGGCCGCCTTTTTCCCGGGCATGCCTTCGGTTTCACCAGCACAATGCGCGCCCCGTTGAAGTTGTTCGCCTGTTTCCGGATGTGACGTCATGACGGTGACTGTGAGCATGCGCGGCACGCATTGCTGCACTGCAAGCTTACCTATTTGTCATGTTGTGCGAATGGCCTATCTCCTTGGCAAAGAAACGTGGCGCTTCGAGAGCGCCTTCGAAAGGAGAATGATCATGTTGCTCTGGGGCTTTCTGGCTCGCCAGATTCGCCGCTGGCACGCTTACAATCGGACTGTGGCTGAGCTCTCTCAGCTCGACGATCGTACACTCGGCGATATCAACGTCATGCGCAGCGAAATCCGCGCGATTGCCCGGCGCGCCACCCTGCATGTCGTCTGACATCTGCGGTCACGCTTGACGGATCATGGCCCCTGCGGGGGCCATTTTCGTTTGCACTGCAAGAATAACCGTTCTTGAACTGTCCGCGCGCATCAGGCACATCCCGCTTGAGCGTGAGCCGTCCGGTCCTTGTCCCCTGGCTGATCGGGCTTCATTGGGCCCGCGGCCCGCTGTTTTGGAAGTGAGGACGGGAATGACTGAGCCCAAGCTGGTCGACGCCAAGCCGATCCACGTCATCGGAGGCGGTCTGGCAGGCTCTGAGGCGTGCTGGCAGATTGCGAGCCGGGGCGTGCCCGTTGTGCTCCATGAGATGCGCCCGGTGCGCACCACCGATGCCCATCATACCGACGGCCTCGCCGAACTCGTCTGCTCCAACTCCTTCCGCTCCGACGATCCCGAAGGCAATGCGGTGGGTGTGCTCCATGCGGAGATGCGCCGGGCCGACTCCCTGATTCTGCGCTGCGCCGATGCCAATCAGGTCCCTGCGGGCGGCGCGCTGGCGGTCGATCGCGACGGATTTTCCCAGGCGGTGACCGAGGCGCTCGCCGCCCATCCCCTCGTGGAGGTGCGCCGGGAGGAAGTGGCTGGCCTGCCGCCCGAGGACTGGGACAATGTGATCATCGCCACCGGCCCCCTCACCTCAGCCCCGTTGGCCGAGGCGGTTCTTGGGCTTACGGGCGAGCAATCGCTGGCGTTTTTTGACGCTATCGCCCCCATCATCCATTTCGACAGCATCGACATGAGCCGGGCCTGGTTCCAGTCCCGCTATGACAAGGCGGGACCCGGCGGCACCGGCGCCGACTACATCAATTGCCCGCTCGACCAGGCGCAATACGAAGCCTTCATCGACGCCCTGCTGGCGGGCGAGAAGACGCCGCTGCGGGACTTCGAGGCCAAGACGCCCTATTTCGACGGCTGCCTGCCCATCGAGGTGATGGCCGAGCGCGGACGGGAAACGCTGCGCTTCGGCCCCATGAAGCCGGTGGGACTCACCAACCCCCACGCCCCAGACGTCCGGCCCTACGCGGTGATCCAGCTGCGTCAGGACAACAAGCTGGGCACGCTCTACAACATGGTGGGCTTCCAGACCAAGCTGCGCCATGGCGAGCAGGTGCGTGTTTTCCGGACCATTCCCGGGCTTGAGAATGCCGAATTCGCCCGGCTGGGCGGGCTGCATCGCAACACCTACCTGAACTCCCCTCGCCTCCTGGACGAGACGCTGCGCCTGAAAGCCGACCCACGCCTGCGCTTTGCCGGCCAGATCACGGGCTGCGAGGGCTATGTGGAAAGCGCCGCCGTGGGCCTCCTGGCGGGCCGCCTCGCGGCGCAGCAGCGCCTTGGCGAGGAGCTGACCTTGCCCCCCAGCACCACGGCCCACGGCGCCCTCATCGCCCACATCACCGGCGGGCATATCGAGACCATCGATGCGGGGCCGCGCTCCTTCCAGCCCATGAACGTCAATTTCGGCCTCTTCCCGCCGCTGGAGCAGTCTCCCAAGGGAGAAGGCGGCAAGCGCCTACGCGGATCGGAGAAGACGCTGGCCAAGAAGAAGGCGCTCGCCGCCCGCGCCCTGGCCCATTGGAGCGCATGGCTCGACATGCACGCGGCGGCGGCTTAAGACGCGCGTCATGTCCCGTCAGTCCCGTCCCGTTCCGCCGCTCGAGCGCAATGCCGATCCGTCCCGCTTCACCGTCGACACGGTGTTGAAGCGCGACGTTTTCTCGACCGTGGAACGGGGAACCTGGATCGACGCCAGCGGGACGCCCCACGAGGCGGTACGCCGGCGGTGGGATACCGTCTCCCCCTGGTTCATCCTCATCGCCCGGCGCCTCGCCTCGGGCGAAGTGAAGGCGCTGGAGCGGGTGACGCGCACGGGTGTCACCACGCCCCTCCTCGCCGTCGGCGATCGTTTCCTGGTGCGCGGCTGGATCGAAGGCGTGCCGCTCCAGATCGCCCGCCCCCACGGCGATTTGCACTATTTTCGCTCCGCCAAGGTGGCGCTGCGCACCCTCCATGCCGCCGGCTTTGCCCATAACGATCTCGCCAAGCAGCAGAATTGGCTGCGGGGCGCCGATGGCGAGGCGTGGCTGATGGACTTCCAGCTGGCTTTGCCCATCAGCCGCCGCTGGCGGCTCGGCCGGGTGCTGGCCTATGAGGATGTGCGCCACCTCTTGAAGCACAAGCGCACCTATTGCCCGGAGGCGCTCACGCCTCGCGAGCGCAAGGTGCTGGCGCACAAGAGCATTTTCGCGCGCATCTGGATGGCGACCGGCAAGAAGGTCTATCGCTTCGTCACCCGCCGCCTCATGTCCTATTCGGACACGGAGGGGCGTGGCCCGCGCGTGACGCAGGTGGGACCGCGCATCGCGACCGCGCTGGCGACCTATCCCGGCGTGCGGGATGTGCACATGTCCGACTTCCAGACCCTGGGCGGCAAGGTCGGCCTTTATGCTTTCGTGGAAGCCGACGCCCCGGTGAACGTCGAGGCGCTGCGCGCCCATCTGGCGCAGGCGCTGCCCGACCGGCCGCACCTCGACCATCTCCAGATCGTCAAGCGCCTGCCCCGGGCGGCGGATGGCACCGTGCGCGACGACCTGCTGCTGCTGGTGGCGCGCAATCAGATCGAAATGCTGGATGCACTGGCGGGAAGTCCGGCCACTCAGGAAACCGTGGCCGAGATCGCGCGCGGCCGCCTCAACCTCACCGACCGGATCACGCGGCCGGCGGCTTGACCAGCGGACGCCCCGCTCGCGCCCGCCGCGCGGCGCGCCAGATGGTCCACAGGCGCAGGAAAGGCGGTGTCCCCGCTACCGTCTTGAAGGGATCGGACACGCGGGCGAGGGCCTTCAAATCCCCCGGCACAAGGGCCAGCGGCAGGAAGACCGGCAGCGCGTCGCGGGGCACATCGCCGAGACCCTGCACCGCGGCCCGCACATGCCCGGCTGCCACGGCGCGCAGCTCCGAGAACACCTTGGCCAAAGCCGGCGAGGGTATCCCGCCCACCGCCTCCTCCCGGCCGATCCCCTGCGCACGCAGCATGTCCAGCGGCAGGTAGCACTGGCCGCGCGCGGCGTGGAACGGAAAGGCCCGCATCAGGCCCGTGAGCGCGATGGCGACGCCCGCATGCCCGGCGGCCTCAGCGACCGCCGGCTGGGCGCGGCCGGTGAGGATCTGCGCCCCCAACTGGATCAGGATCGATGCGGTTTCACCCGCATAGCCCTCCAAATCGTTGAGAGTCGGCATGGGGTCGTCATAAAGGTCGAAGGTGCGGGCATCGATGAGGTTGAGCAGCGCGCCACGCGGAAGCGACTTCGCCTCAAGGGTGGCGCAGATGGCGAGTGCCACCGGATGGCCGGACACATCGCCCCGCCCCAGCCCCTCGATCACCTCTCGCCACCATTGCAGCCGCATCTCGCCGGGCAGGGCTTCGCGCACCACCTCCCGGACGCGAGCGATCTCCTGGCTGAAGGCATAGAGCGCCCATAAATGGCGGCGCTCCGCCTCGGGGGCGAACAAGGTGGCGAGGAAACGGTCCCGGTCCTGGGCGCGCAGCATCTCGCCGCAATGGGCATAGGCCGCGTCGTGGGTGGGAGCTGCCTGGGGTGCCTCGGGCTCGGCCATCACAGGCCGCTCACACGGCGATCAAGGCGGCGCCTACGCGCCGGCCTTCATCGAGCAGGACATTATAGGTGGAGGCGGCAGCGGGGGTGGGCATCAGCTCGAAGCGGATACCGGCATCGCGGAGCACCTGCTTGAGCGGTTCTTTCAGATGGGCGGGGTCGCGGCCCGTGCCGATCAGCAGCAATTCCACCGCCCCGCCCTCGGCAACGATCACCGCAAGGTCGTCAGCGCCCAGGTCTGCGAAGCGCTCGGGGCGCCAGGGTCGCACGCCGGATGGCAAGGCCGTGATGGACCCTGCGTGGGACATGCCGGCAAAATGGAAGAAGCGGTCCGAATAGCCGTCGATCGACACCTGCCGGGGCAGGAATGGCGTTTCCGGCCGCTCCACCATGATTTTCTCCTCAGCCCTTTGGGCGCGGACGCTGGCGTCCCTTGCTGGAACGCCGCGATGCGGGGGCCGGGTTCCCGGCGCCGGGGGTGGCGGGCGCGGCGGGAGGCACGATCTCGGCCTCCTCAACCACATCCGCAGGCGCCACGACGGGCGCGGGCGCCGCGTCCTTGTCCGCCTCCGGCACGACCGTCGAGGACCGCAGGCCCAGATGGATGAGCATGGGCGCGGCGACGAAGATGGTGGAATAGGTGCCGATCACCACGCCCACCGTCATGGCCAGCGAGAAGCCGCGCAGCACCTCGCCCCCGAAGAAATAGAGGGCAAGACAGGCGAAGAAGGTGGTCAGCGAGACGATGATGGTGCGCGAGAAGGTGGCGTTCACCGCGATGTCGAGCATCTCCGGCAAAGGCATCTTCTTGTAGCGGCGCAGCATCTCGCGGATACGATCATACACCACCACCGTATCGTTGAGCGAATAGCCCATGATGGTGAGGATGGCGGCGATGGAGGTGAGGTCGAAGTCGATCCCAAGGAACGAATAGACCATCAGCGTCACGAACACGTCGTGCGCTGTGGTCGCGATGGCGCCCACCGCGAACTGCCACTCGAAGCGGAACCACAGATAGATCAGCACCGCCACGGCGCCGAGCAGCAGCGCAATGACCGATTGGCGGACCAGCTCGCCCGAGACGCTCGGACCCACCGTCTCCACGCGGCGCACGGTGTAGTCCGCGCCGAGCGCGCCGGAAATCTTCGCCACGATGGCCTGCTGGGCGGCATCGTCCGCGCCGGTCTGGCCGACGCGGATCATCACGTCGCGGGGCGAGCCGAATTCCTGGATCTGCACGTCGCCCAGGTCCAGGTCGCCCAGATGCTCGCGCAGCGCGCCAAGGTCGGCCGCCTGCTGGCTGGTCTGGGCTTCCACCAGCGTGCCGCCGCGGAAGTCGATGCCGAGATTGAAGCCGAAGACGGCGAAGCAGACGACAGCCAACACCATGATTCCCGCGGAGAACGGGAACGTCCAGTGCCGCAGGCGCATGAAGCGGATGTTGGTGTGCGCCGGGATATAGTCGATCAAGGGCATGGGCGGCGCCTCAGATGGGCAGCTTGGCCGGGCGCTGCCACCTCACCCACCACGCAATCATCAGGCGCGTCAGGGTATAGGCGGTGAACACGGTGGTCAGGAGGCCGAGAATATAGGTGACGGCGAAGCCCCGAACGGGACCCGATCCGCCCAGAAGGAACAGGATCGCGCCGGTGGCGAGCGACGTGATGTTGGCATCCAGGATGGTGCCGAGGGCGTGAACAAAGCCCTTGTCGATGGCGGCAATGGCCGAGCGGCCTTCGCGCGCCTCGTCGCGGATGCGCTCGAAGATCACGACGTTGGAATCCACCGCCATGCCGATGGTGAGCACCACGCCGGCGATGCCAGGCAAGGTCAGCGTCGCGCCGAGGATGGATTGCAGCGCGAACATCAAGGTGATGTGCACCGCCAGGGCCACCAGGGCGAACAGGCCGAACAGGCCGTAGACGGCGAGCATGAAGACGGCCACGAGGCCGGCGGCCACGAACGCCGCGATCTTGCCCGACTCGATGGAATCCGCGCCGAGGCTCGGGCCGACAGTGCGCTCCTCCACCACCTTCAGCGGCGCAGGCAGCGCGCCGGCGCGCAGCAGGATGGCGAGGTCATTGGCCTGCTGGACAGTGAAATTTCCGGAGATCTGGCCCGCACCGCCCAGGATCGGCTCGCGGATGACGGGGGCCGAGATGACCTGATTGTCGAGCACGATCGCGAACGGGCGGCCGACCGCATCCTGCGTGGTGGCGGCAAAGCGCCGGGCCCCGTTGGAATTGAAGCGGAAGGTGACGATGGGCTGGTGCGAATTCTGGTCGAAGCCCGGCTGGGCATCCACCAGATCCTCACCCGACACGCGCACCTGCTTCTCGATCAGATAGGGCGTGCCGTCCGATCCCTGCAGCACTTCCGAATCCGGCGGCGGGCGCCCCTCGAGCGCCATCTGGGGCGACATGGACTGGTCGACCATGCGGAAGGAGAGCTTGGCGGTCTGGCCCAGCAGCGCTTTCAGGCGCTGGGGATCCTGGAGGCCGGGCACCTGCACCAGAATGCGGTTCGCGCCCTGGCGCTGGATGTTGGGCTCAACCGTGCCGAGCTGGTCGATGCGGCGGCGGATGATCTCGATGGACTGGTCCACCGCCGAGCGGATGCGGGCATTGAGACCGGCTTCCGTCAGCGAGACGATGATGGCGTCGGCGGAGCTGGAGACGGTGAGGTCCATCTCGCCGGTGCCGCCGCCCATCAGCGCATTGCTGACGGGCGCCGCCAGCTTGCGCAGCTCGGTCACCGCCTTGGCGGAATCGGCCGGGTCGCGCAGCCGGAACTGAACGATGGTGTCGCGGATGACGAGGCCCGTATAGCCGATCTTCTGCTCGCGCAGGATCTTGCGGACTTCATCCCGGACCTGCTCGGCCCGCTCCTTGCGAAGCGCCGCCCCATCCACCTCCAGGAGGATGTGCGAGCCGCCCTGCAGGTCGAGGCCGAGCGTGACACGGCTCGACGCCAGCCAATGGGGCAGCACCGCCAGAACGGATGGGGGAAGGACGTTCGGCAGGGCGAACAGGATGCCAAGGGCTGTGATCGCGAGGATCAGAACCGTCTTGAGCCGGGAGAAGTGCAGCATCGTCTTGCGATCTCAACGCCTCAGGCGGGCGTCTCTTCCTTGGCGGGTTCGGCCTTCGAGCGCACGACGGAAATCTGCGAGCGAAGCTGGCGGACCTTCACATTCTCAGCGATCTGCAGCTCGACTTCGGCCTCGTCCACGACGCGGGCGACCTTGCCCACCAGACCGCCAGCCGTCACGACCACGTCGCCCCGGCGGAGCGAATTGACCATCTCCTGGTGCGCCTTGGCACGCTTCTGCTGCGGGCGCAGAATCAGGAAATACATGACCACGAAGATCAGCAGGAAAGGGGCGAGCTGAATGAGCATGTCGGTCCCGCCGCCGGCGGCCGCAGCGCCCTGGGCATAAGCGGGCGTAATGAACATGAGCATCCTCGTTCGTCTTGGAGTGAGGCGCCTCCCCGCACGCAAGCGGGGGGCACCGAGGCGGCCGGACTATACTGGCGCGGCCGGGGAATGCAAACAAAGGCTTCGCCCTCTCCCCACCCGCTTGACCTTCAGCGCGAATGCGGGTCCCAAGGAGGCTCCCCAGGCAGGAGGCGGGCGACCGCACCGGACACGAGGCGCATGACGAACCACGCTATCCTCCAGGACCTTCTGGTCGCCCTGCGCTTCTATACGCGCCTGCCCTTGCCGGTCCTGCCGCAGGAAACCGAGCCGCACGCGGCGCCCTCCCTGAAGCGCATCGCCTATGCGGTGCCGCTGGCGGGCGCGGTGATCGGGGGCCTCGGCGGCCTCGTTCTGGCGCTCGCCATTCTGTTCCATCTGCCGGTCCTGCCGGCCTCCATACTGGCGGTGACCGCCATGGTCCTGATGACCGGCGCCTTCCACGAAGACGGGCTCGCCGACACGGCGGACGGGTTCGGCGGCGGGCGGGACCGGGCGCATCGCCTCGAAATCATGCGCGACAGCCGAATCGGCACGTTCGGCGGGGCGGCGCTGGTGCTGTCCCTGCTTCTGCGGGTCAGCGCCATCGATGCGCTCGTTCTGGCGGCCGATCCCTGGCGCACCATCGCGATTCTCGCCGCGGCCGGCGCGGCGTCCCGGGCGGCGGGCATCGCCTTGCTTGAGATTCTCGATCCCGCCCGCGCCGACGGCGCGTCCACTGCGGCGGGGCGGCCCGGGCCGGAGGGGTTCGTCGCGGCGAGCCTATCCGCCGCTATCCTGGTTGCCCTCCTCCTGGTGCCGACACTGGGGATTCGCGCGGCGGCCGTGGGGCTGGTGGCGCCGGTCCTGTGCCTGTTCGTGATCTCGCGCCTCTCCAACGCCAAGATCGGTGGGCAGACGGGAGACGTGGCGGGGGCCACGCAGCAGGTGGCCGAGATCGCTATCCTGCTCGGCCTCCTCATGTTCGCCTCGTTCCGCTGAGGTCCAGATGACCGGCACCGCCATGGAAACGCCCTGCATCAAGGTCTGCGTCGTCGATCCGGCGAGCGGGCTGTGCATCGGCTGCGGACGCACCTTGCAGGAGATCGGGGCCTGGGCCGGCCTTTCGCCTCAGCGGCGCAAGGCGGTGATGGCGGCGCTGCCCGGCCGGCTGGAATGGCTGCGGCGGGAACGGCCCGCCGCGTTCGAGGATTAAGGCTGCGGAGCTTGGTTCACGGGAGGTGACATTTTGAGCAGGTCGCGCCTTCTTCAAGCGGTTTTGATCGGCCTCGCGGTGGGCGTGGTCGCGCTCATCCTGCGGCACGACGAAGGCACCATTGCCGGTATGCGGCTGGACGCCTTCGCCAGCCTCCTGGCCCTCGGTGCGCTGGCCCTGGTGATCGGGTCCGGCGTGGTCCGCATGTCGCGGGGGCGCACGCGCGAGACCCTCACGTCCATCGCCTTCTGGCTCGTCATTGCCCTGTTCGTGGGCCTTGCCTACACGCTCTTCAACCGCTGAGCGGGCTTACAGCATCTCCAGCGCCCGCGGCCGCGTGGGCGGGGGGAAGTCGGCATCGATCAGCGCCAGGTCCTGCGCGTCGAGGACGAGGCCCGCCGCCGCCACGTTCGCGCGCACATGGGCCTCGCGGCTCGCCTTGGGGATGGCGATCACGTCCGGTCGGCGCATGACCCAGGCGAGCGCCACCTGGAACGGATCCACGCCGTACTTCGTCGCCACAAGGCCCAAGGCCCCGGAGCGGGACAGGCGCCCCTGCTCGATTGGGCTATAGGCCATCACCGGGATGCCCTGGCGGGCCAGCATCGGCATGAGGTCGAATTCCGGGCCGCGCCGGCTCGGATTGTAGAGGATCTGGTTGACGGCGCAGGCCCCACCCCCGGCCGCCAGCAATTCCTCCATGTCGTCGGGATCGAGATTGCTCACGCCCCAGTGGCGGATCTTGCCCGCCGCCTGGAGGGCCTCGAAGCCGGCGATGGTCTCCGCGAACGGATGGCTGCCCCGCCAGTGCAGGAGATAGAGGTCCAGCCGGTCCGTCTTCAGGCGGGCCAGCGACCGCTCGCAGGCAGCCACCACGCCCTTGCGGCTGGCATTGTGGGGATAGACCTTGCTCACCAGGAAGGCCCGGTCGCGATAGCCCTGCAGCGCCTCGCCCACCAGGTCCTCGGTCAGGCCCTCGCCATACATCTCGGCGGTGTCCACCAGCCTCGCGCCGAGTTCGATGCCGAGGCGCAGGGCGTCAATCTCCGCACGTCGGCGGGCCGGCGTCTCGCCCATGAACCAGGTGCCCTGGCCAAGCGCGGGCACCTGTTCTCCCCCCGGAAGCGTGACAGACTTGAGCATGCGCATCCTCCCTGGGGCGACAATATCATCGCCGCCGTCCTGCGCCACGCGTCTGCGGCGGACAAAGACGCGCCCACGGAGAACAAAGACGCGCCAGCGCCAAAAGCCCCCCGTCGGGCGAACGGGGGGCTTCCAGCCACGCATTCAGCAGGATCAGACGTAGCCGAAAATCTCGCTGAAGGCATAGTCGGTCTGGGTGATGCCGCTGCCCACCGGCGAGACGTAGCCGACCACATCGCCATTGTCGCGGCTCAGCGACCACATGGAGATGCCGGCCACGTCGTCATTGGCCTCCACATAATCGACCAGCTGCTGGGCGTCTTCGAGGGTGAAGACCTCGCTGGTCACATCATTGATGCCGATCATGGGCGTGATGACGAGTTTGGCGTCGAGCCCGATGCTGTCCAGCTGGGCGAGCGTCGCCTCGGAGGCGGAAATGGCGTCGTCGCCCATGTCTCCGGTATCGTAATATTCGCCATAATCCATGGCCATGATGTTGACGTAAGCGACGTCGACGCCATGGGCCACGGCATCCTGAAGCAGGGCCAGGCCCGCCGCCGTCAGGCCATCGGTGAGCACCGGCAGCGTATAGGAGACCTCAAGGCCGGGGTTATTGTCCTGAAGAATGGCCAGGGCTTCATTGCGCATGGCATTGGCTTCGGTGTCCGCGATGGCGGCGCCCTCAATGTCGAAGTCCAGCTTGGTGACGCCGTATTTGTTGATCACCGACTGGTAGGCGGCCACGAGCGCCTCGACGCTGGAGAAGGTGGACGCCGGCTCCTGCCCGTTGGCGCCGCCGAAGGAGATGGTGATGTCCACCCCGTTGGCCTGCAGCTCGCTCACGATGGACGAGATGGAGGTGCCGTTGGACAGAGTGTCATTGGCGATGCTGCCGTTTCCGCCCCAGCCGATGGTGTCGGTGCCGGAGGACAGCACGAAGGCGAGCGTCACGGCGGAAAGGCCGGCATCCTCCACCATCTGCACCAGATCCTGGCTGGTGGTGAGCGACATATCCACATAAGGCGAGAAGGACTTGTCGGCACCGGACGAGGTGTCCTCGGCAGCCGTTGTCACGGACAGCGCGTCGGACGGCACCGAGGCGCCCGCCTCGTCAATGGCCACCACCGTAAAGGAATAGGTGGTCGCGGCATCGAGGCCCGTCACCTTGTAATAGGTGCTGATGGTGGTGCCGATGAGGGTCCCGTCCTGGTAGATCTGATAGCCGGAGACGGTGCCCACCCCGTCAACCTCGGCAGCGTCCCAGCGCAAGGTGAAGGTGTCGTCCGAGACGCCGGTGGCCCGCACATCGTCCGGCGCGTCCGGCACCACGGGCGTCGTATCCATATAGCCCACGAAGCTCCAGACCAGCCCGGCGCCGCCGCTGTGGGTGGTGGGATCATCGCCCTGGGTCCACCAATTGGCCACATAGACTTCGTTGCCGACGCTCACCTCGTCGCCCGCCACATAGACCGTGGTGGCGCTCCAAGGGTCGGCATAATCGGTTTCGCCGCCGGTTTCTCCTCCGGTCTCACCCCCGCCGGTCTCGCCGCCGCCGGTCTCGCCGCCGCCGGTCTGGCCCCCGCCCGTGCTCCCGCCGGTGATGGCCGCCTGCCATTCCGCAAGGGCAGAGGCATCCTTGGCGCGGATGTTCGCAGTGGACAGCTCCGCCAGGGAGACATCCGTGAGGATGTAGGACTGGTTGTTGGAGGGAATGGTGATGACGGTGGAGCCGTCCACCTCCGAGAGGACGAAATTGTCGGCCGAGAACCAGCCGAAATCGAGAACATCCAGCGCGGTATCGAAGTTGAGGCGCGTGGTCGTGCCCCAGGACCAGGTGATCGTGGTGACGGTTGCCACGCCATCCCCCACATGGCCGGAATCGCCGCCGCCGGTCGAGCCGCCCGATCCGCCGCCCGTCTCGCCGCCAGAGGCCCCACCGGTGGACCCACCCGACGAACCGCCTCCCTCGTCGGCCAGCGCCGCGGTCCAAGCCGAAACGGTGGAGCTGTCCTTGGCAACAATGTTGGCCATGGACAATTCGTCGAGGCTCACCCCCGTCAGGGTGTAGCTCTGGTTGTTGGACGGGATGGAAATGACGACCGCACCGTTCACCTCGGCGATGGTGAACTGTCCCGCCTGAAACCAGCCGAAATCCAGCACGTCGACGGTGGGATCGAAGTCGATCACCGCGTTCGTGCCCCATGCCCAGCTGATGGTGGTCGTCTTGCCGCTCGCCATGATGAACCCGTCCGGTCGTTGAGCCCCCTTGTCACTGTCTCAGAGCGCCTCCCGACGGACAACGATCCTGGCGTGCCGGGCAGAGGTTAAGTTTTATTTGTTGCCTCGTTTTTTGGGACTCGACCCCCTTGCCTCTGTATTGTGACAGTCTCGTGCCAGTAATTACACGTAGAACGTTTATTCACGTGAATTACGCCCAACGATACCATTTCCTTCCCGCCATTCCTGCGGGAACCATCTGCTAGAGCGCGATCCCATCGGATTGAATCAATCTGATGGGGAATCGCCCTCTAACCCATTGATAGAGAATGCGTGATCCGATCATATGGCGATGCCATATGATCGGCGCATGCTCTAGAAAGACGGCAGGGTCCGGCTCGCCGATGCAGGCCGTGTGATGGCCACACCTTTGTACCAACGGATCGACCATCCTCATTGGCCCCGTCGGCAGTGGCACGCCTTGGCGCTGCGCCACCCGATGCGCTCTGCTGCAGGCCTTCACGGATCGGTCTAGATGTGTGCCGTAGCGGCCTATAGAGGTTAAACCGATGAGCTTCCGCAGCGGAGAACGCCGTGCGCTGGTACCGGCGCCCCGGCTCGTGCAGAAGACCAGATCCTTTCGGTGTGGCGAATTCGGTGAATTGACCGCGCCGCTGCGTGTCCGATATTTAAGGTCGTGCAATAGGACACTCCACCCAAGCCGAGAAGAATAACAGGTGTCTTGACATGGGGGCTGAGAAAGCAACTGTCCTGCTGGTTATGGGCGCGCATCGCAGTGGCACGTCGTCCCTTTCGGGAACCCTGGCCTGCCTTGGTGCGGCGCTGCCGCGCAACCTGATGCCGCCGACATCCAGCAACGAAAAGGGCTATTTCGAGCCGCTCGACATTGCCAATCTCCATGACGAGATGCTCGCGCGGGCCGGCAGCGCCTGGCACGACATCGCCCCCTTTCCCGACAAATGGTATGCCAGCCCGGATTTCGGCACCTATTCCGGCCTGCTCGCGCACGCCTATCGCGACAATTATGGGGATGCCGCCCTGGTGGTTCTCAAGGAACCCCGCATCAACCGGCTGATTCCGCTATGGGAGACCGTCTTCGAGACGGTGGGCGCCGTTCCCAAGGTGATCCTCATCACCCGGCATCCGCTCGAAGTCGCCAGGTCGCTGGAAACGCGGGATGGATTTCCCCTGCCGCTCGGCCTGCTGATCTGGCTCCGCAACCAGTTGGACGCTGAGCGCACGACGCGACACCTGCCGCGCGTCTTCGTGAACTATGACGAACTCATCGCCGGATGGCGGTCCACGCTCTCAAGGATCGAACACAGCCTCGGCATCACCTTTCCGGGCCAGGGCGCGATGGCGCAGGCGAAGGTGGATGCCTTCCTCGACGCCTCCCTGCGCCACCACCGTGCGCCCCCGGCCGACGAACCTTCGGACGTGGTCATCACCCAATGGGCACAGGAGGCGTTCCGCATCCTGAGCGGCGAGGAGGCGATGACCGAAGAGGGACGCGCCGCGCTGGACCGGATCCGCGAAGCGCTCGACCGCGCCACCACGGCCTTTGCGCCCCTGGTGGCCCTCTATCAATGCCAACTCGCGGACGCACGCCAGAAGCTCGACGCGCGCAGCGCCGAAGAACATCTGCGACAGGCGCACCAGACGCAGGTGAGCGAGTTGACGCGCCTGCTGGCCGAGCGCGACGGGCAACTGGCGGAACGGGACGCCCAGGTCCAGCGCCTGGCCGAGGCCGCCTCCGCCGCCGATGCCATGCATCACGCCATGGCTCGGGACTTTCAGAACGAAAGGGCCATGCTCACCACCGCCATCGCCGACCTGCACACCGAGATCGCGCGGATGCGCGAGACCGGGGCGGCCATTGAGAAGGTCCGCCACGAGCAGATCCGCACCCTCGGCCAGCAATTGGCCGAACGCGACCTGCACCTTTCCACGGCCCGCGGGCAGACCGATCGCCTGACGGTCGAGATCGAAGCCCTGACGGCAGAACTCGCCGCCGTCCACGGCTCCCTGTCCTGGCGCATGACCGCGGGACTGAGATGGCTCGCCGCCGATCGCGCCCCCTCCGAGACGCGTCCCGACCAGACAACCGAGCCCGCGCCGCCCACGCGGGAAGCGCCAGCGGTGGACCCGCGCGCCCTGTTGGACGTGACCTATTATATGGAGCGCTATGACGACGTGCGCGCCTCCGCCCTCGACCCGTGGGAGCATTATGTGACCACCGGGTTCAAGGAAGGCCGCAATCCCAACGCTCTCTTCGATACCGACTGGTACCTCCGCCACAATCCCGACGCCGCGCAGGAGGGAATGAACCCCCTCCTCCACTATCTGACACGCGGTGCCGCCCAAGGCGCGAACCCCGGACCGGACTTTGACGGGGCGTGGTATGTGGCCACCAACCCCGACGTTGCCGCCTCCGGAATGAACCCGCTCTTGCACTATCTGGACCACGGCCGGGCAGAGGGCCGGGAGACCAAACCGCCTTCCCCCTCCCCCACCACCCTTCATCCCGCTGACGGCGCCCAGGCCACGGCGGCGTGACCCTCACGCAACACCGCAGCGCCCACTCCGACGCCCCCCGGTGCGAACTCACGGATTTTGTGCGGTCCTCGGCCTTGCTCTGGGTCATTTAAGCTCAGATCAAATGAGCGGCCTCACATCTTTTGACTGAGAGTGAAATTATGGCGCAACCTGTCATTGCAGTTGGATGTATCGGCGGCAGCGGATCCCGCGCCGTAGCCCGCATCATCCAAAGCATGGGCTACTATATCGGCGACGACCTCAACGCGGAGATGGACAACCTTTGGTTCACCCTTCTCTTCAAGCGCCCCTCCATACTTTTAGAGAGCACAGCTGATCTTGAATTTCTGTACCACATGTTTCGCCAAAGGATGTCACATGGAACCTTGGCATCGGATACATTTGACACCGTCCTGAAACCATTGACGTTCAACCCACGCCCGCCTCATCCGGCGGAATGGCTGAACCAGCGCCGTCTGTCCTTCCTGGATGAGAGCGGTCGACACGAAGACAAGATCGCCTGGAAAGAGCCCAATACCCACGTCATTATCGACCGGCTTCTGAATATCGACCCGTCGCTTTCCTATATTCATATAACACGTGACGGCCTGGACATGGCCTATAGCTCGAACATGAATCAGCTTCAACTTTGGGGACCGATTTTCATGAATCGCCCCATCTCCGTTCAGCCCCGCGATGCACTGTCCTACTGGGTGTGCGTGGAGCGGCGTATGCGGAGACTGAAGACCCAATATCCAGATCGCATCCTCATCATTCGATATGAAGATCTCGTCCTGCGACCACTGGACATCATCCCACGTCTTGCTTCTTTCTGCCAGGCGGATGAGGGCATTTGCGTCAATGATCTTTCGCGGCTCGTGATTAAACCAGACACGATCGGACGAAGCAAAACGTATGACCTGAGCGCCTTTTTAGAAGACGACGTCGCTTATGCGGAGGCTATATCTCAGGACCCCACATGACCAAGCGCCGCGCCATGCGGAACGGCTAGGCTTTTCCAAAGATGCAGCCGCATCGTTCCCCGCGCATTACATCCTTTTATCCGTCGGCGGCGGCGCCCCCGGGGACGTTCGTCAAAAGCAAAAACCGCCCCGCGATCCGCCTCGGCACTGGCCTTACGCCCCCTCCTTATGCTTTCATGCCCCCTCACATTGGCGGTATTCCGGTGAGTAATCCCCATCGGGAGCAGAAACAGTAAGATTTACATGAACCAGGCCCTGCCCTCCAGCGATCTCATCGTTCTATTCCAGTCAACACTTATATTCCAAGCACCGCACCGACTCTCTCCACCTGGCCATGATGCGGGACATGTTTCATTTGTCATGTGGGCCGTAGAAACATGGAAGCCGCGACGCATCTTCAATCTCGGAAGCGACTGCGAAAACACGCACTGCGCGGCCCTCCAGGCGAGCGTTGCGCTCGATATACCCTTGGAGTCCTTCGCCATTACCTCCCACTCGGCGGTGGACGACCGCGCGGTTGAGGAACGTCAAGAGTTCTGGTCCTATCTTTCCCGCCACTATGGGACCCGCTCGCACCGACTGACGCAACTTTCGAGCCAGATCCTGGATTCCATCGACGACCAATCCCTGGACATGATCCATGTTTCAGGCTGCGAAAACGTAGGCGCGACACGCCGGATCCTTGATCAGATAAAACAAAATCCCTGCCGGCGAGCCGTTATTCTTATCCACGGCATCTTTCATCCGTCCGAGAAGGACGGGATACAGCAACTCTGGCACGACCTGTCCGCGCGCCACCCCAGCTTCTCCTTTGAACACTGCGAGGGACTTGGGGTTGTCTTCGTCGGAACCGCGGAGCCTCCACCCGCGCTGAACTGGCTGCTGAAGGAAGTCGCTACCGATCCGGCCCGCGCGAAAGCAGTGCGGCAGGTCTTCGCGCGACTCGGCGAGGGTGTCGCAGCCAGGCTTTGCGCCGAAGAGCACGCCCGGCGCGCGCGGGAGATGGGAGACACTGTCGCCCGATTGTCGCGCGAAATCGCGGTCCGAGATGAAGAAATCGCACAGCTTCAAGGCGCTATTGAAGAGCGGGACAGCCGTCTCTCCCTGCTTTACCACAAGCCTGGGCTCAATTTCGATCCTGACTGGTACCTCGCGACCTATCCGGACGTCGGAGAGGCGGGCCTCCACCCGCTCACACATTACATTGCCTTTGGTGCCGCAGAGGGGCGGCTGCCAAACCCGGCCATGGTGGTGGAGGCCCCGGCGGAAGCGCCGTCGGCATCCCCCTACGACGCCTGGGTCGAGGCGAACGCGCTCAGTGATACCGACGTCACCCACCTTCGCAAGGCATTAGCCGAACGCACTGGACGATTGCCTAAGATTTCGATCGTCACCCCCGTGTTCAATACGGACCCGCTCCTGTTCGAAGAGATGATTCAGTCGGCCCGCTCCCAGATCTATGAGGACTGGGAATTGTGCCTTGTAGATGACGGGAGCACCTCTCTTCATGTGGGACCCATGCTGAAGGCTGCAGCGGAAAGCGATCCACGCATCCGTGTGACCCATCTTCCTCAGAATAGCGGAATCAGCGTTGCCTCGAACGAGGGCGTGAAAATGGCGAAAGGCGAGATCATCGCCTTTCTCGATCATGACGATATCATCACGAACGATTGTATCGCCGAGATCGCGATATATTATTCAGATCATCCCGATGCGGATATTGTCTACAGCGACGATGACAAGATCGACATGGACGGCAAGCGGTATGCGCCGCAATTCAAGCCGGATTGGTCTCCTGTCCTGCTTCTGTCCTTCATGTACATGGCGCATATTCTTACGGTCCGCAGGTCCTTATTCCTGGAAATTGGCGGCTTCCGCGCTCCGTTCGATGGGGCGCAGGACTTTGACTTCGCGCTTCGCGCCTCAGAACATGCTCGACACGTCGGCCACATCCCCAAGGTGCTCTACCATTGGCGCGCCGCCCCCGGCTCCACGGCCTCGTCTGCCAACACAAAGCCACTCAGCTTCGAGGCCGGGCGCCGCGCCGTCGAAGAGGCCTTGATGCGCCGGGGCTTTGTGGACGCGAAGGCCGTACACCCGGAATGGGCGTCCCTTGGCCGATGCGGCATCTTTGAAGTGGAGTTTGGCGATACCGGGCCGTCCGTGACGATCGTCATCCCCACTTTCAATAAGGTTGAACTTCTTAAGTCTTGCATCACGTCTCTTGCCATTACAACCTATAAGAATTACGATATCTTGATTGTAGACAATGAAAGCACCGACCCAGACGCGCTCGCTTATCTGGAAGAATTGCGTGGCACCCATAACATCCGCATTGTGACCATCGCCAGCCCGAACGGGCAATTCAGCTATGCAAATCTCAACAACCGTGCGATTCTGGGCCATTGTCGCAGTGAGTTCGTGCTGCTGCTGAACAACGACACCCAGGTGATCTCACCCCGTTGGCTCAGTCAGATGGTCGGATATGCGCGCATGCCGAAGGTAGGCGCGGTTGGCGCTCGCCTGTATTTCCACGATGGCACCATACAGCACGCGGGCGTGGTCCATGGCTATCATGACGGGCTCCCGGGGCACGCCTTCCGCAATGCAGCGCCCCATGACTGGGGCTATATGGGGTTCATTCGCGCATCACGTGAATACTCCGCTGTAACAGCGGCGTGCATGCTCACCCCCTATACGGCCTTCGAGGCGCTTGGTGGTTTTGATGAGATGAACTTCTCTGTCGCCTATAACGATGTGGACTATTGCTATCGCCTCGTCGAAGCGGGGTTTACATGTATCTATTGCGCTGGAGCAGAGCTTTTTCATTTTGAGGGTCGCACACGTGGGTTCAAGGACAACCCGCAGGAGCAAGCCAATTACAACCGCCTCTACGGAAGCTGGGAGGACCGCTGGTACAATCCAAACCTCTCCCTGGCCAATGAGAGATTCGAACCTGCAACGATCCGCACTCGCCGCCCCACAACGCCCCCGCCAGCTGCCGCTCCAGCGATCAGCCAACGGGAGGATGCGATGCACGCGATCCACTGACACCATGTGCGTTAAGTGGCAAGGGAAGGGTGGAGAGCAGGCTGTTTTGACATATGCCGCAGCGACTCTTCCCCTGGGTGATGTAGGTTATTCACCGGGTGGGAATGGAATGGGTCAGAACAGCCGTGACGATAAGCCAGAATAGACCAGGACGCTTTACACTTCTCCTCCTGTCGGCACTGATGCTGTGCAGCAGCATGTCCGCGTTTGTCGTCTTCGCGCCCAGCTTCCCCATTGCCACTCTGGGGGGCGGCTGGCAGTTTGGGATGACGGAGGCGACCCGTGCCGGCCTGCTGGGCAACCCGCTGACCTTCACGTTCGGGCCCTTCTCGTCCATCTATTCCAGCATGTATCAGCCGGAGACCGACGGGCTGATGATCTATGGCGGACTGCTGCTGGCCGTCACAGCCACTTTGGGATTGCTCTCTCTGGCCGGCCCCGGCCGATGGTTGCCTGCCTTGGGCTTCTCACTGTTCCTGCCGCTGGTGGACATGGATGCACAATTGGTGGCCATCCCTCTCCTCGTCCTCCTTCTTGCCTACCGGGTGTGCGAGTCCCGTCCGGACAAGCCGGACAGCGGCTGGTGTCGAGTTGCCCTGCCATTTATGATGCCTGCCTTAGGGGTGCTGGTCCTGGTGAAAGGCACCTCCGCCATCTCAGCTTTTGCGATGGTTTTTCTGGCGGCAGCGATGCTCGGGCTGGCGGGCAAGGCGCGGCTTGCTGGCATGTGCGCGGTGCTTTTCATCTGCGCCATCCCGATCTTCTGGCTGGTCAGCTATCAAGACTTGGCGTCATTGCCGGCCTACTTCAGCAAGGGGCTCTACATCGTCACGGGCTATGCGGACGCCATGTCCCGACCGGGACCCTATTGGCATATCGGTGTGTTTTTCTTGGCTTGCGGGTTTCTTTACACCTTTCATCTGCGGCGTCTCCAAATCGGCGTTTCCGGCTACATTCTTCTTCTTGGAA
Organism: Aquabacter sp. L1I39; assembly: GCF_017742835.1. GTDB lineage: Bacteria > Pseudomonadota > Alphaproteobacteria > Rhizobiales > Xanthobacteraceae > L1I39. The sequence goes on along the minus strand of NZ_CP072392.1, from coordinate 3,699,948 downwards.
TGGCCATGCTCCTCTTTCTTGGCTTCAAGGAAGGTTTTGTGAGACATGGCGGCCGCCACCCCGCGGCAGCCTTGGGCATTGCCGTCCTGGTGGCCTGGGGCAGCACGCTGGCGGGGGCGCATGAGTTCGGCCGGCTTCGGCAGGCGGGGCTTGCGGTGGGGGTGACCGTGGCCTGTTGGCTGGCGGTGACTCTGACCGGCGGGCCGGGGCGGGAGGTGATGCGGCCTTATGGCCAAGCGCCGGTGGGCCTCTATCTGCGGCTGTTCGAGCCCGGGTATCCACGCGCCCGGTTCGAGCAAAGTCTCGCGAAAATTCGTGAGACTGCGCCCCTTCCCGCCCTCAAAGGGACGACCGATGTGTATTCCTTCTCCCAGGCCGCGCTCATTGCGGCCGGGCTCGAATGGGCGCCGCGTCCGGTCCTCCAGAGTTATTCGGCCTATACCCCGGAACTGCTCCGTGCGGATGCGGATCACCTCACGGGACCGGATGCACCTCGGAACGTGATCTTTTCCGTTCAACCCATCGACAACCGAATTCCCATGCTAGAGGATGGCAACAGCTGGCCTTTGCTGCTGAGCCTCTACCAGCCGGTCGAGGTCAGGAAGCTCCCGGCCTACGGGGTCGATGCCGCAATCCTGCAGCGCAGGCAGGCCCCCGGAAGCTACGAATTGCAGCCCTTGAGCGACAAGACTTACCGTTTCGGCGAGCGGATCGCCCTGCCCCAGGATGCGCAGACGGTGCTATGGGCAGAGATCGATGTCAGGCCCTCGCTTCTTGGGCGGGTCTGGGGACTTCTGTACAAGTCTCCGCTTCTATTCATGACATACCACTTCTCCGGCGGCGTGAACCATGCCTTTCGCTACATCTATCGCATGGGGGAGACAGGCTTCGTACTTTCGCCGATCGTCAACAATGCCTCCGACTTCATCGCCTTGCCCCGAGGCGCGCCGGACGCTCCACGACCGGAAGCCGTTAGCCTGAACTCGGAGGGCTGGGTGGACTGGCTGTGGCGCCCCGAATACAGAGTTCGCTTGTACCGCCTTACAGTCTCCGCAGACTGAGCCTTGACCATTGGGTTGTGCGCTCCCCTTGCGCGCCACGAGCAAGGGCAGGTGGACTGCGCCGTCGGCAGGCGGAAGGTGGTTTTGCTCTGGGCGAAGAGCGAGTTCCCTAGAGCAATTTTCGGCTTTTCCGGCTAGGAAGAGGAGCTGCCCGGATTGGTTATGCCGGCGGTGCCGTTACGGCATAACGAATGAAGGCGAGGCCGCTGGGCGTCCTTGCGACCAGCGTATCCGCAGGATGTGCTCTCGCCTTTGGAAGATGAAACGGAGTGCACATGGCAAGCGGGACTGAGCCGAGGGTGGAACGCGCCGGATTGGGCATTGCAACAATTCTGTACGATTTCGTTGAGCAGGAAGCACTGGCGGGGAGCGGCATTTCCTCCGAAGCCTTCTGGACCGGCCTTTCCGCTATCGCCCACGACCTTGCACCGCGCAATCGTGAACTCCTGGAGCGGCGCGATACGCTGCAGGCACGGCTTGACCAGTGGTACCGCGAGAACGGCGCGCCCATCGATCTCCAGGCCTACAAGGATTTCCTGGCCAAGATCGGCTATCTGGTGCCGGAAGGCCCCGCCTTCACCGTCACCACACAGAATGTGGACCCCGAAATCGCCGAATTGGCAGGCCCGCAATTGGTCGTTCCGGTGATGAACGCCCGCTACGCGCTCAATGCGGCGAACGCCCGTTGGGGTTCGCTCTATGACGCGCTCTATGGCACCGACGCCATTTCCGAGGCCGACGGGGCGGAGAAGGGAAGCGGCTATAATCCCATTCGCGGCGCCAAGGTGATCGCGTGGGGTCGCGCCTTCCTCGACCGGAGCGCGCCGCTCGCCGGCGGCTCCTGGACTAAGGCCGGCGCCCTTTCGGTAAAGGACGGCATTCTGCTCGTCGGTGACACGGGCCTTTCCGATCCCTCGCAGTTCGCGGGCTATCGGGGCGATGCGGCTTCTCCCACGGCCGTGCTCCTAAAGAAGAACGGCCTGCATGTGGAGATCGTCATCGACCGCGCAAGCACCATCGGCAAGGACGATGCCGCGGGCATTTCCGACATCGTTCTGGAAGCGGCGCTGACCACCATCCAGGACTGCGAGGATTCGGTTGCGGCGGTGGATGCCGAGGACAAGGTCGTCGCCTATCGCAACTGGCTCGGACTGATGACGGGTGATCTGACGGAAGAGATCGCCAAGGGCGGCCGCACCTTCACGCGCGCACTGAGTGGCGACCGCACCTATACCGGACCTGAAGGCGGCGCGCTGGTTCTGCCCGGCCGTTCGCTCATGTTGGTGCGCAATGTGGGGCACCTCATGACCAATCCGGCCATCCTGCTGGATGACGGGTCCGAAATCCCGGAAGGCATCATGGATGCCGCCATCACGGCGCTCATCGCCCTGCGCGATATCGGCCCCAAGGGCCGGCGCGCCAACAGCCGGGCCGGCTCCATGTATGTGGTGAAGCCGAAGATGCACGGGCCCGAGGAAGTGGCCTTCGCGGTGGAAATCTTCGACCGCGTGGAAGACCTGCTGGGCCTTGCCCGCAACACCATCAAGATGGGCATCATGGACGAGGAACGCCGCACCACGGTGAACCTCAAGGAATGCATCCGTGCCGCCTCGGCCCGGGTGGCCTTCATCAATACCGGCTTCCTCGACCGCACCGGCGACGAGATCCACACCTCCATGGAAGCTGGCCCCATGGTTCGCAAGGGCGACATGAAGCAGGCCACCTGGATCGGCGCCTACGAGAACTGGAACGTGGATACCGGCCTTGAATGCGGCCTCGCCGGCCACGCCCAGATCGGCAAGGGCATGTGGGCCATGCCCGATCTGATGGCGGCCATGCTGGAGCAGAAGATCGCCCATCCCAAGGCCGGCGCCAACACCGCCTGGGTGCCCTCCCCCACCGCCGCGACGCTGCATGCGACCCACTATCACCAGGTGGACGTGCACGCGGTGCAGGCGGCCCTGCGCAGCCGCCCCAAGGCGAAGCTTGACGACCTCCTCACCATCCCCGTCGCGGTGCGCCCCAATTGGACGCCCGAGGACATCCAGAAGGAACTGGACAACAACGCCCAGGGCATTCTCGGCTATGTGGTGCGCTGGGTGGACCAGGGGGTCGGCTGCTCCAAGGTGCCGGACATTCATGATGTCGGCCTGATGGAAGACCGCGCCACCCTGCGCATCTCCTCCCAGCATATCGCCAATTGGCTGCGCCACGGCGTGTGCAGCGAAAAGCAGGTGATGGAGACCATGAAGCGCATGGCGGCGGTGGTGGACCGGCAGAATGCCGGCGACCCGCTCTATCGTCCCATGGCGCCGGACTTCGAGGGCTCCATCGCCTTCAAGGCGGCCTGCGACCTGGTGTTCAAGGGGCGCGAGCAGCCCAATGGCTATACGGAACCGCTCTTGCACCAGCGCCGCCTGGAGCTGAAGGCGACACTCGCCTAGCGGCCTGAAAACCCGGCGGGCCATCCACACCCGCCGGGGCCTTTACATCCGGGCGCACCACACAGTCCTTTCAAGTTCCGACCGTAAGCCCATGCGACGCTCCGGAGCGGGCAAATTATCCCTGCCGCTTCCGATATCGTGTCCGGTGCAAAGGGAAGTGCAGACGCAATTTTTCGCAGATCGGGCCAGCCGGCATTTTTCCGCCGGACATCTCGGTTTATTTATATGCTATTGCGCAATACTGCATTGGCGTCACCATGGAACCCGTTACCACCGTCTTGGTCTTGATCCTGGCGGTTACGATCAGCGGCACGATCGTTCGCATCTCCCCCATCCCCCTCCCCTTGCCGCTGGTGCAGATTGTGCTCGGCGCCCTGGTGGCAGCGGTGGCGAATGTGGGCGTGGAATTAAAGCCCGAAGTCTTCTTTCTCCTGTTCCTGCCGCCCCTGCTCTTTCTGGATGGGTGGCGCATCCCAAAGGACGGCTTGCGCCGAGACCGGCACACGGTCCTTGCTTTGGCACTGGGACTGGTGGTGTTCACGGTGCTGGGTGTCGGTCTATTCGTGAACCTGCTCATTCCCGCAATGCCGCTTCCTGTCGCCTTCGCGCTTGCGGCGGTCCTATCTCCCACGGATCCGGTCGCGGTCTCGGCAATTGCCGAACGGGTGCCGTTTCCCCGCAGGCTGATGCAGATCCTGGAGGGCGAAGCGCTCTTCAACGATGCCTCGGGGCTGGTGTGCATGCGTTTCGCGGTGGCCGCGGCTCTGACTGGGGCCTTCTCGCTGGTGGACGCCTTCGGCGTCTTCCTATGGCTGGCGCTGGGCGGCATCGTTGTTGGCGTCGGCGCTACGATCGGCATCACCACAGCGAAGAACTGGATTTCCGGACATTATGGGGAAGAGCCGGGCTCGCAGATCCTGATCAGCCTCCTCATTCCCTTCGGCGCCTATCTGATGGCCGAGCGTTTGGGCTGCTCGGGCATCCTTGCCGCGGTGAGCGCCGGCATCACCATGAGCCATGTGGAGCAAAGCGGCCGCGCGCTCGCCCGCACCCGGCTGCAGCGCGCAGCGGTGTGGGACACCATCAGCTTCGCCGCCAATGGCACTATTTTTGTGCTGCTGGGAGAGCAATTGCCACGTCTTGTCACCAGCGTCGCCCTGGCGGAACGGGAGGCGGGACGGCATGGGGAGTTCTGGTTGCTCCTTTATGTGGTCGCCATCAATGCCGCCCTGTTCGCGCTGCGCTTCGTCTGGGTTTGGGTGTCCTTGCGCTACACCATGTTCCGCCACGCCAGCACCCGCCCGCCCTGGCAACTGGTCGCAGCCACCTCGCTTGCGGGCGCACGCGGCGCCGTCACGCTGGCGGGCATCCTCACCTTGCCCCTCGCCCTTCCGGACGGCTCCCCCTTCCCAACACGGGACCTCGCCATTTTCCTGGCGGCGGGCGCGATCATCTTCTCCCTCATCGCCGCCAGCATCGGCCTGCCGCTGCTTTTGCACGGTCTGACCTTGCCCGCCGAGGAAAAGCGCCAGGCGCGTGAGGATAGGGCGCGGCGCAACGCGGCGGAGGCTGCCATACGGGCGGTCGGACGGGCGCAGCACGACCTTGGAGAAAACAGGGGAGAAGTGGACCTTTACGCGGAAGTGGGCACCCGGATCATGTCTCAGTATCGGCAACGCATCGAACGCCGAACCAAATCCGGCGACGCCTCGGACCGAAACACGGCCGTCGGACAAATCGAGCAACAGCTCTATCTGGTGGGCATGCGCGCCGAACGCGACGAACTCTACCGGATGGCAAGGGCCCACGAGATTCCGGACGAGATGGCGCGCAGGCTGGTCGGCGAAGTCGATCTGCTGGAAACGCGCTTTACATCCCTATAGCTCCGGTAGTTCCCGCGCTTCGGGGAAGTCCCCCCAATCCGGCAGAGCGAGGGCGGTTCGAAAATCGCTTTCAGCCCATGTCCTTGATCAGCGAGCCGCTGCCCGACGTGCGCAGGAAATGCAGCAGGTCGGAAAGCCCTTCCCCGAGAAGCGTCACGTGCGCCCGCATCTGCTGCGCCGCCGTCGCGCCATCGCCCCGGATGATGGCGTTCATGACATTCTCGTGCTCGGGAATGGAGGAATGCATGCGGCCTGGCTGGTAGGTGGTCGTGCGCCGATAGGGCGAGACCTTCAGGGTCAGGCGGCGCAATTCCTCCTGCAGGATGGCATTGTGGCTCGCGAGCGCGATGGCTTCGTGGAAGACGAGGTTCGCCGCGTAGAAGGCTTCCACATCCTCCTCCTCCGCCGCCTTGGCGCAGGCCGCTTGTGCGGCCTGCATGCGGGCCCGCTGCTCGGACTGCATGCGCCGGGCCGCCTGCTGGCACGCCAAGGCTTCAAGCTCGGCCACCACTGAAAAGGCGTCCAGAAGATCCGCGAGGGACAGCTGGGAGACCTGGAGCCCCTGCCGGCCCCGCGAGACCACGAGACCGCTCGCCGCCAGCCGCTGCAACGCCTCCCGCACCGGCGTGCGGGAGATGTTGAACTGCTCGGCCAATTGCCGCTCGTCCAGGCGATCCCCCGGCTTGCGAATGCCGTTGAGGATCTCCTGCTCCAGCCGGGCGACCACGCCCACCGCAAGCGAACCGGTCTCTTCCTTCGGCGGGGCTCCGTTCAAACGCTCCATGCTGATCAGCGCCTCACCGGCTTTCCACCGAATACAACCTGCTGGTGATCATCTCCGCCAGCGCCACAAGCCCATACAGGAGCAGGCCGCAGATGCAAAGAACCACGATCGCGGCCATAGACACCTCCGTATCGGCCCGCGCGGTTGCGAAGATGATGAGATAACCAAGGCCCGCTTGGGCGGTGATGAACTCGCCGATGATGACGCCGATGATGGCCAGCGTTATGGCGATCTTCATGCCGCTGAAGATATGTGGCAGCGCCATGGGAAAGCGCACCGAGGTGAAGATCTGCCACTCGGTTGCGGTCAGCGAGCGGCACAGGCGCACGATGCCCCGGTCCACGCTCTGGAAGCCGGCCGTGGTGGCGATCACAACGGGGAAAAAGGCGATGAAGACTGAGAAGGCGATGCGAGACTGTGTGCCCACCCCGAGCCAGATGATGAAGAGCGGGGCCAGCGCGATCTTCGGGATCAACTGGAAGAAGATGAGGTTGGGATAAAGCGCCTGATGGGCGGTGGGCGAATAGGTAAGCAGGATGGCGATGGCCACGCCGAGGATCAGGGCCAGCAGAAAGCCCGCGGCCGATTCAAGCGTGGTGGGGATCGCGTGCATCAGCAGAAGATCGTACCGCTCATAGATGTAGAGGGCGATGGAAATAGGCGACGGCAGGATCACCGCCGGCACCTGCCAGATGGTGACATAGGCCTGCCAGAGCGCCAGGACGAAAAAGGCGAGACCCAGGGGCAGGACGATGCTGCTGAGCCCGCTGGCCGCGGCCGAGCGGCTGGGCGCCGCGGGAAGGGCGACGCCGGTCTCCGTACCGATTGCCTTTGCCATGTTCGCTCTCACTCAATCACGCTTGCGCCGGACGAACCGGCGGGGACAGCCGACGGGGCGGGACCATGGCCGTGGGCAGCCTCGATGGTCAGGCGCAGATGCCGGCACACCTGGGAGAATTCCGCCGTCTCCTCAATGTCGAAGCGGCGCGGGCGCGGGAACGGCATCTTCATATCGAGGATGATGGTGGACGGCCGCCCGCCCATCACCACCACCCGGTCCGAGAGGAAGGCCGCCTCACGGATGGAATGGGTCACGAAGACCACGGTCTTGCGATAAGTCTCCAGGATCTCGGAGAGCGCCACGTTCATCTGGTCGCGGGTGATGGCATCGAGCGCGCTGAAGGGCTCGTCCATCAGTAGGATTTCCGGGTCATGGATCAGCGCCCGGCAGATGGCCACGCGCTGGCGCATGCCGCCGGAGAGCTCGCCCGGCTTCTTATGCTCGAACCCGCTGAGGCCGACCATTTTCAGGAGGCCGTGGGCGCGTTCGCGATACTGCTCCATGGGCAGCTTGAGGATGCGGATCGGGAAGAGGACATTGTCCAGCACGCTCTTCCAGGGCAGCAAGGTGGCGTCCTGGAAGATGATGCCGATGTCCCGCCGGGGAGCGGAGATGGGTGCCCCCGCGAGCATGATGGAGCCGCCCGTGGGGCGTTCGAGGCCGGCAATCATCATCAGAAGAGTGGACTTGCCGCAGCCCGAAGGGCCAAGCAGCGACACGAACTCGCCCCGCGCCACCTCAAGGGAGGCCGAGGCCACCGCATGAATGGGCGTGTGCCGGGCGAAATAGGTCTTCTGGACGTCGACGGCCGAGACGATGGGCGGCTCCACGGCCGCCCCCTGCTCCCGTATTCCCGAATTCAGCATCGATGGGTGGCCTCGTGCGGGCGCCTCAGGCGCCGATATACTTGCGATAGGGGGCTGCGCTCTTCTCGGCTGCCGCCAAATCCGCGGCCGAAAGCTTCAGCTTGCCGACGAAGTCGTTGGTGAACAGCGTCGCCACATCCGGCTTCTCGGCGCCGGCCCCGGCGGCATATTTCACCACCAGATCGGCCATGGTGGAGACCTTCGCCGGATCCGCCCAGCCGAAGCCATTGTCCTTCACCTCGGGCACCAAATTGGTCAGGTTGGTGAGGCCGAGGCCGATGCGCGCATATTCCTTGCCCGTGGAGGACATGGCGACTTCCGAATTGGCTTTCAAGAAGATGTCCACGGCTTCGTCGAAATTGGTCATGGAGAAGCGGATCGCCTCCATGGCGCCTTGAACGAACGCCTCCACAAGGCCCTTGTCCTGCTGAAGGCGCGCGGGCTGGGTGGTCAGTGACTGGCCGTAGAACTGGATGCCCACCTGCGAGAACAGCATGAAGCGCACGTCGGTCCCGAGGGACGCCAGCGAGGGCACGGTGCTGGTGGCGAAGGCGGCAATGGCGTCCACCTGCTTTTCCACCAGGGTGCGCTCGCGCACCTTGCTGTCCACCTGCACGATCTGGACCTTGGACAGGTCGAAGCCGGCCTTCTCCGCATAAAGCGGCAGGAAGGGATATTCACCCGAGGAAACGCTGGCCCCGAGCTTCTTGCCCTCCAGTTCCTTCGGACTCTTGATGGGCGAGCTCGCAAGCACGCCGATGCCCATGAGAGCGTCGTAATTGACCTGCCCGATGCAGGTGATGGGCAGCTTCTTGGCCGCCTGGACGATCACGGTCGGGGTGGCCGCCATTCCGAAGTCGAACGTTCCGGCGCTCACCGCCTGAGCCGCCGCACCGGAGCCAGAGCCGCGCGCCACGCTGACATCGAGCCCAAGCTTCTTCCAGAAGCCCTTGTCGCGCGCCACATACGCGAACAGGTTCGGCCCTTCCGGAATCCACGATGTGGTGAAGGAGACCGACCGCGTGCCCTGCGCGATGGCAGGCATGGCAAGAGCGCCCGTGGCACCGGCGGCAAAAGCCGCACCCAGGCCCTTCAGGGCGTTTCGACGTGAAATGTGCATCCCGATGTCCCCTTCTTCTGGTGGCCTTCTGGTTGGCCTTTCGCCGAGTGGGGTCAGCATTCCCGCGTTCGATGCCAGGCGCAAGCTCCAGTATGCCAATTTCTCAAATTTGAATTCAATTTGACCAGATTGCTATTTTTGCGACCCGACAACGCTGCATTTTTATGCAAATTTCCCGCTTGGAAAGCCCAAAAACACACTTCATTATGCCAAACGTCCTTTGGGGTGTACCAATATGCAATCTTTCGAGGTCCGGAACGCTCATTTCGACCGGCTGGTGAACACGCCCGGCCTGCGGTGGATGGGGCAGAACACCAATCACGGGACGCCGCATCCCGCAGTCATCGCTGCGATGGAAAAGTGCATCCGGGATGAGGAATTCCACATCTATGCGCCGCCGGCGGGCCTCGAGGCGCTGCGCCAGGGCGTGGTGGATGATCTCGGGCTGCCTGGCCAGTGCGCCCTGATCTCGGACGGGGCCGTCGCCTCGCTCTACCACATCTGCCATACCCTGCTTGCGCCGGGCGATGAGTTCATCACAACGGATCCCACCTGGAACTGGCCCATGGCCTTCGCCCGCTCCGTGGGTGCCAGCGTCACGCAGATCCCCATCTATGGCGAGGAATACGGCTACCGCCTCGCCCCGGAGCGCCTGAAAGCGGCCATCACGCCGAAGACCAAGGTCATCTATGTGGTGGATCCCAACAATCCGCTCGGCACCGCCTGCACGGCGCAGGAGATCGCCGACATCGCAGCCGTGGCACGGGAGGCCGGCGCCTACCTGATCCACGATTGCACCTATCGCCACTTTGCCTATGAGCACCATCTGGCGGCGGCGGTCTATCCTGAGCGCACGCTGACCATCTACAGCTTCTCCAAGTGGCTGGGCCTGGCCGGCATGCGCGTGGGCGCGGTGGTCTCCACCCCCGAAATCATCGCGCGGCTTGCCGATGCTCCGCCCAACAATCTCGGCTCCAGCATCCTCTCCCAACGCGCGGCGCTCGCGGGCCTTGGCATCAAAGCTGAGTGGTTCCCCGGCATCCTCGCCAACCAGCGGGCCAACCAGAAGCTGATCAAGGACGCGGTGGACCGCGTCCCCGGCCTCTCCATGCCCGTCTTCCCGTCCAACGGGAATTTCGTGGTGGTGGAATGCGGCGCGGCCGGCATCCGCCCGGATGCGCTGGTGGCCGCCTTCCAGAAGCACGACATCATGATCCGCCAGGGCGCCTACCACACGCCCACCTTCGGCGACCGCTTCATCAAGATCAGCACCACCGTGCCCTCTGCCTGGGTGGAAGAATTCGTGGACCTGCTGCCGGGGCTCGTCGAGCAGGTGCGGGGCCAGAACGAAGCCGTGAAACTGTTCTGACCGGCGCATCGGTCACAGCTTTAGGAAAGACGTCCAACATGGATCTGAAGCTCACGGGCAAGACGGTGCTCATCACCGGTGCCTCCCAGGGGATCGGCGAGGGTCTGGCCCGGGCCTTCGCGGAAGAAGGCTGCAATTTGCATGTGGTGGCCCGCTCCGGCGATCGGTTGGCGGCGCTGGCGCAGGCGCTCACCGCTGCACATGGCGTATCCGTCACCCCGCACGCCCTCGACCTGACGCAGGCCGGCGCCATCGATGGCCTGGTGGAGGCCGTAGGCGACATCGACATCCTCGTGAACAATGCGGGCGTCATCCCCAGCGGCTCGCTGTGGGACGTGGACGAGGCCAAGTGGCGCGCGGGCTGGGAGCTGAAGGTCTTCGGCTATATCAACCTGACCCGCGCCATTTATCCCCGCATGAAGGCGCGGGGCGGCGGCGTCATCATCAACAATATCGGCAATGGCGGCGAGGTGTTCGACCCGGCTTATGTGGCCGGCACCACCGGCAATGCGAGCCTGATGGCCTTCACCCGCGCCATGGGCGGCCATTCGCTCGACGACAATATCCGCGTGGTCGGCGTCAATCCGGGCCCGGTGGATACGGACCGCATCTACAACATGCTCAAGAAGCGCGCTGCCGACTGGCTGGGCGATGCGGACCGCTACAAGGAATTGCAGACCCGCTATCCGCTGGGTCGCCCGGCCCATGTGCACGAGGTCACGGACCTGATCGTGTTCCTGGCCTCCTACCGCTCCGGCTACACGTCGGGCACCATCTTTACCGTCGATGGCGGCATCGCGTCCCGCCGCTCGGTCATCTGAGGGCACACGCCATGGCATTCGCATCCACCAGCGACGGCTACAAGCTGTTCTACGAGGAAGCCGGCTCGGGCACGCCCATCATCTTCGTGCACGAGTTCGGCGGCAGTCACTGGAGCTGGGAGCCGCAGCTCAACTTCTTCGCCCGCCGCCACCGCTGCATCACCTTTGCGGCGCGCGGCTATGCGCCTTCGGACATTCCGGCGGATGTGGAGGCCTATTCGCAGGTCCGCGCGGCCGACGACATCATCGACGTGCTGAATGCGGCGGGCATCGAGAAGGCCCATGTGGTGGGCCTCTCCATGGGGGGCTTTGCCACCCTCCATGCGGGCCTGCGGCACCCTGGCCGGGTCCTGTCGCTGGTGGCGGCCGGCACGGGCTATGGCGCCGAAAAGGCCCATGAGGACTATTTCAAGGGCATCTCGGAGCAGGTGGCCCATAACTTCGAAACCCGCGGCGCGCCGGACTTCGCCCCCACTTATGCCGAGGGCGCCTCTCGCGTCCAATTCCAGGACAAGGACCCGCGCGGCTGGGCGCTGTTCGCCGAGCGCCTGGGCCGTCACGACGCAAAGGGGGCTGCCAACACCATGCGCGGCGTCCAGATGCGGCGGCCCTCGCTTTATGACATGGAAGCCGACTTCCGTGCCATGCAGGCGCCGCTCCTGGTCATGACGGGCGACGAGGACGACCACTGCCTCCAGCCGGGCATTTTTCTCAAGAAGGTGGTGCCCCGCTGCGGCCTGGCCGTGCTGCCGAAATCCGGCCACACGCTCAATCTGGAAGAGCCGGCTTTGTTCAATCACCTGGTGGGCGAGTTCATCGCCCAGGTGGAGGCGGGCCGCTGGGGGCCGCGCGATCCCCGCGCCAACCCCGCCCAGATCATGCGGACGGAATAAGCATGGCGCCCCGCCTTTCCGATCTGGTGGACGGCGATCGCCTGTGGGCACGGCTGATGGCGCTCGCCGCCTTCGGCGCGCGCCCCGACGGCGGCGTGGACCGGCCGGCGCTCTCCGCCACCGAGGCGCAGGCGCGGGCGCAACTCATCGCCTGGGGCCGCGCCATCGGCCTCAAGCCCTATACGGACCAGGCGGCGAACCTGTTCCTGCGCCTTGAGGGGCGCGACGCCAGTCTGCCCCCCGTCCTCGCCGGCTCCCATATCGATTCCCAACCCACGGGCGGAAAGTTCGATGGCGTCTATGGCGTCCTCGCTGCCCTGGAAGTGGCCGAGGCGGTGGTGAAGCGCGGCGAGGTGCCGGCGCGGGCCATCGAGGTGGTGGCCTGGACCAACGAGGAAGGCTCCCGCTTTGCGCCCGGCATGACCGGATCGGACCTGTTCACCGGCACCAAGACGCTGGACAACGTGCGCGCCATCAAGGACGCGGACGGCGTGAGCGTGGGGGAGGCCATCGACGCCATCCTGGCCGCCGATGACGGCGTGCCCCTTCGCCCCTTCGGCCTGCCTTTGGCGGCCTATGTGGAGCCTCACATCGAGCAGGCTTCAAAGCTGGAGGAGGCGGGCGCCCCGGTGGGCATCGTCAGCGGCATCCAGGGCACGCGGCGCTATCGCGTCACCGTGAAGGGCGAAGCTGCCCATGCGGGCACGGCCCTGCGCCGGGACCGCCGCGACGCCCTGATGGCCGCCGTCCAGATGATCGGCGCCATGGACGACGCCGCGCGGCAGCCCGAGGACACGCTCCTGACCGTGGGCCAGATGCAGGTGACGCCCAATGCGCCCTCCGTCGTGCCGGAAGAGGTTCTGTTCTCCATCGACCTGCGCCACCCGGACAATGGCGTCGTGGATCGCATGGACGCCGCCATCCGGGAAATCGTCGCGGCCCGTCAAGGTGTCTGCACGGCGCAGCTCCGCCAGATTCAGCATTCGCCATCGCTGACCTTCCCGGAGGCCATGCGCAATGCACTCACCGAGGCGGCGAATGCATTGTGTATCCCTTGCATGGACGTTTATTCGGCGGCCGGCCACGACGCCCGCCAGCTTCATTATGTCTGCCCCACCGGCATGATCTTCGTGCCCTGCCGCGGTGGCATCTCCCACAACCCGCTGGAATGGGCGGAGCCGGAGCATCTCACCGCTGGCACCAAGGTGCTGGCGGATACAGTGTGGACATTGGCCACCCGGGTCTGACACACGCCCCTTTCCATTGCGCAAGTGCCGGCGGCGGGCGATGGTGGCGCCCTGGCGCGGATCGCCGCCGCCATGGCAGACGGGGCCATTGGAGAAGGACGCATGCATCAAGATCCCCACGCGGATCATGCGCATCACGGTCACGACCACGATCATCATCACGATCACGACCATGGCAGCGCGCTGTCCCCCAATGAGCTTCGGGTGCGCGCCCTCGAATCGATCCTGGTAGGCAAGGGCTATGTGGATCCCGCGGCCCTCGACGTCATCATCGAGACCTACGAGACTAAGGTCGGGCCGCGTAACGGCGCCCGGGTGGTGGCCCGGGCCTGGGCGGATGCGGACTATCGTGAGCGGCTCTTGAAGGATGCCACTTCCGCCATCGCCGAGTTCGGCTTCACGGGCCGCCAAGGCGAACACATGGTGGCGGTGGAGAATACGCCGACCGTCCATAACGTGATCGTCTGCACCTTGTGCTCCTGTTACCCCTGGCCGGTGCTTGGCCTGCCGCCCACCTGGTACAAGAGCCCCGCCTATCGCTCCCGCGTGGTGCTCAAACCCCGCGAAGTGCTGGCGGAATTCGGCGTCACGCTGCCGCCCGTGGTCGAGGTGCGAGTGTGGGATTCCACCGCCGAGACGCGCTATCTTGTGATTCCCCGGCGGCCGGACGGGACAGACGGCCTCGACGAGGAGCAATTGGCCGACCTCGTGACGCGCAATTCCATGATCGGGACGGGACTGGCCCTCAGCCCGGCGCAGTCATGAACGGCGCGGCGGATCTTGGCGGCATGATGGGCTTCGGCCCGGTGGTGCAGGAAGACAACGAACCGCTCTTCCACGCCCCATGGGAACGGCGCCTGTTCGCGCTCACCCTGGCGGCGGGCGCGACGGGGGCCTGGACCATCGACGCCATGCGCTACCTGCGCGAAAGCCTGCCGCCGGCGGAATATCTCAGTTCGTCCTATTATGAGATCTGGATGAAGGGCCTTTCTGCCATGCTGGTGGAGAAGGGTCTTGCCTCCGCGGCCGAATTGGCGACGGGCGAGATCACCTCCCCGCCCCTCCCCGTCGCCCGCGTGCCGGATGGTGCAGCCATTGCGCGCGGGCTGGCGGCGGGGACCAATTACGCCCGTCCCGCCGAAGGAACGGCCCCCTTCGCGGCTGGTGCGCGCGTTCGCGCGCGGGTCTTCCACCCGGCCGGCCACACCCGCCTGCCCCGCTATGCCCGCGGCAAGATCGGAGTCGTCGAAATGGTCCACGGCATGTTCGTTTTTCCAGACACCAGCGCCCATGGTCTCGGGGAGGATCCCCAATGGCTGTTCACGGTTCGCTTTTCGGGCGAGGAGCTGTGGGGGCCAGACGCAGAGCCTGGGACCTCCGTGTCCGTCGATGCGTGGGAGAGCTATCTTGAACCCGTCGGCTGACATGCCCGCACCGGTCTGTCTGGATGGGCCGGACGCCGCCCCCGTCTTCTCCGCCCCCTGGGAAGCACAGGTCTTCGCCATGGTGGTGGCGTTGCATTCGTCGGGCCTGTTCACTTGGCCTGAATGGGCGTCCAGGCTCGGGGCTGCCGCGAAACGTGGCGACGGCACCACCGACTATGACGCTTGGCTCGCCGCGCTGGAGGGCCTCTTGGTGGAGCGCGCTGTCACCACCCCCACCGCCCTCGCCTCCTGGCAGCGCGCATGGGACGAGGCGGCGCGGGCAACGCCGCATGGCAAGCCTATCCTGGTCAAAAAGGCACCCGCGCTCGGATGAGACCGGTGGAGGCGGCCCCGGTGGGCGCATCGGTTTCCCTCCGCGGCGCCTGAAGGCCTGAGATGTCACCTGCCAAGGATTTTGCCAGCATGCGCATCCCTGTCGCGCGTAAACTATCGCCTGCTGGGAGCTGCTCTCGCAGAAGCGGACTTGACGCTGTCAATCGATTCTAGCTTTGGCGATTGGATCCAGGCCTTACGGGCGTGCACGGCTGCGGCCACGACGGTCGCCCCTTATCTTAAGGGCCACAATCTGCTTCAGCCGCTTCTGGACCTGTCGATCCGCAAACCTGGCCGCGCCCAAGGCGTACCGGATCCCCTGAGTTCAGGCCGCGTCGCGTTTCGGGAAGGCTCCAGCGTGTGGAGATGAGCGCGCATTCCTGATGTGTGCCAGATAAACCTCCGTTTGCTGCTCCTAAACCACCTGTGGGACATGCTCGGCGCCGTCCAACCAGAGGCGACATGTGGAAACGACCCTTTATGAGCCCGTCAAGCGCTTCCTTGAGCAGCTCGGCTACACCGTCAAGGGTGAGGTGGGGCACTGCGACATCGTCGGGCTGCGGGATGAGGATCCCAAGGTTGTGGTGATCGCCGAGCTGAAACTGGCATTCAATCTCGAGCTCATTCTACAAGGCGTAGACCGGGCAAGCTGCGGGGACGAGATCTGGCTGGCGGCGCGTCTCTCAACCAAGGGAAAGGGCCGGGAAAGCGACGGGCGCTACCGCAATCTCTGCCGTCGCCTCGGCTTCGGCTTGCTGGGCGTATCGGCATCCGGGCGGGTGGACATTCTCGTCTCGCCGGCCGCACCCATGCCGCGCAACAATGCTCGCCGCCGGTCGCGTCTGGTGGAGGAGCATCAGCGGCGCCAGGGCGATCCCGTTGCAGGCGGTGGCACGCGCAAGCCCATCATGACGGCGTATCGGCAGCAGGCCCTCGCCTGCGCTGCCGCGATGGTTGCAGCGCCGCAGCGGCCACGCGACCTGAAAGCCGCTTGCCCGGATGCACAGAAAATCCTCCGCCGCAACGTGTATGGCTGGTTCGAGCGGTCAGCGCGCGGCGTGTATGGGCTCACCGATCTCGGGCGGAGCGCCCTGGCCTCTTGGCACCCGGATGGCCCTTGAGCAGCGTTCCTGCGAGGGGGGACGGCGCCAAGTCTGATGCGGTGTGACCGGCCCTTGCACGTTCGTCCCCCTTCCGCACGCGGGACCACGGCACAAGGTGCCCTTGCGCTCTCGCCCAAGCCTTCCGCCTCTGGCCGCCCGCGACAAGCATAAGGTAGCGCGCGTGAGGCGTGCCACCGCGAGTCTAAGGCGCTGCCATCCCACGGTGCCGCCCGGCGGGATCGTTATCGGCCCCATGGTCTGTGCGCATCCGCCCATCCTCGAAGTGAACGATGCGGTCGAACAGATCGATCGCGCGCGGATCGTGCGTGATGACCACCACCGCGGCCCCATGATCCACGGCGATGCGGCGGAAGATCTCCATCACCTGGCGGCCACGTGCGCCATCAAGAGCGGCGGTCGGCTCGTCGGCGAGAATGAGGGGCGGCGCATTGGCGAGGGCACGGGCCACTGCCACGCGCTGCTGCTCTCCGCCGGAGAGCTTTGCCGGCAGGCTGTCGGCGCGGTGCGCGAGATCCAAGGCGGCGAGCAACCGCAAGGCGTGGGCGCGGGCATCTGCGGGGTGGACGTCGGCAATTTCCAGGCTCAGGGCCACATTCTCCACCGCTGAGAGGAATGGGATGAGGTTCGCCTTCTGGAACACGAAGCCGATGCCCGCGCGCCGCGTCTCGCGCAGCGCGTCGAGGTCGGCGCCTGGGTGAGACACGCGCTCGCCAGTCAGCCACACTTCGCCGGAGGTGGGGTTCTCCAGGAGCCCCGCCAGCATCAGGAAGGTGCTCTTGCCCGAGCCGCTAGGCCCGAAAATGCCCACCAATTCTCCTGCCGCCACATCCAGGCACACCCCGTCGAGGGCGCGTACAACGCCCCCGCCGGTGACATAGGTGCGCGAGAGGTTTCTAACCGATAGAACAGGGGCACCGCTCACGAGAGCACCTCCCGCGCGCCCACCTGCGAGGCCCGCGCGATCCCCACGAAAGCCGCGACCGCACAGACAAGTGCCAAGGCCAGAGCGATCTGCCCGAGGTCCGAGGGCAGCATCACGACCCGACGGGGGAAAAGGGGAAAGACGAGGACGGAGAGCACAAGCGCGAAGACATAGCCGGCGATGCCGATGAACGCGGCCTGTTGACCGATCAAGGCGATCACCACGCGTTCCCGCGCGCCCATCAGCTTGAGAAGCGCGATCTCGTGCAGCTTCTCAAGTGTCATGGTGTAGACGATCAGCGACACCACGATGGCCGTAATGACGAGGATCATCCCGGTGAAGCTGAGGATCTGAAGGCGCAGCTTCCAGAGCCGGGCGTTCAACATCAGGTGGCGCTGTTCGGCGGTGGTCAGCACCTCCACGTCGCCCCAGCGCCGAAAGGCCGCGATGACCTGCCCGGCATCGGCGGCAGGGTTGAGTCGCACCAGGACCGCGGCGATCTTGCTTTCCTGCGCCACGGAGGAGGCGTCGGCGCTGACGGCGGCCGCATCCGCTCGCCCCGCCCGAGCCAGGTGAATTTCTTCCGAGGTACGGCGGCGGGCAATCACGGCGGCATCATTGATACCGACGAACAGCAGCCCGTCGCCCGCCGAATCCACCATGTACCGCGTGAGCCCGACAACGGTGTAGGTGTCGCGCGCCAGTTGGATCCGATCGCCGACTTTCAAGCCGGTGCTGGCATCCGCCACCGCCTCGTAGCGTCTGCCGGCGAGCCAGCACCCCTCTGTGAGGGACAGCCATCGCCCGTCATCGCGCGGCACATCCACGCCGGTGACAGTGACCCGGCGCGCGACGCCCGCGAAATTGAACTGCTGGCTGAATTGGGTGAAGCGGCGGACATCCGCCACGCCCGGCACGCCCTCGACCCTGCGGTCCATGTCGGCCGCCACGGCTGACCCCTCGGCGAAGGGACCGGCACGCTCGCCTTGGACCACCCACAGGTCCGCGTCGATCCGGTCGATGATCAGCAGCGCATCCTCGACGATGCCCCGATAGAGGCCGATCATGCCGATCACGGCCATGATGAGAAAGGCAACGCCAAACGCGGTCAGTGCGAAGCGCGTCGGGGCGTGCAGCGTGTCCTTCAATGCCAGGTTCATGTGGCGCGACCCACAACGTGCACACGCATGAAGGGGTAGAGAGTGCCGGGCTTGAGGATGGTCTGGTCGGCGCTGAGGCCCTGGCGGATCTCCACGCGGTCCAAGCCGCTTTCGCCCAGTGCCACCGCGCGCCACCGCGCGCGGGCGCGGGTCATCACCCACACGCCCGGAAGGCCGTCCCGCCAGACGATGAAGGAAGTCGGCACGCTCAGCACCGGCCCGCGCTGGGCAATCAGGATGCGCGCCATGGCGCGCTGGCCCAGCGCCCAATGGGCGGGAACGGTGTCGAGCGCGATGTCGATCTCGAACTCGCGTGTCTCCGCATCGACCTCCCGCCCGAGCCTCAGAACATGGCCGGCGATGGAATCCGCCGTACGGGTGAAGGTGACGCGGGCCGCCTGTCCCGGGAGAATGGCGGCAATGGCGCTCTCGTCGAGCCGCGTGGTCAGCACGAGGCTAGACGGATCGACGAGATGGAGCACCTCGCTGCCGGGGGCAAGTACCTCGCCCACGTGATGGCTACGCGACACAACAATGCCGGAAATTGGTGCCCGTAGGATGCTGTCGTCCAGCTGGGTCCGGGCGAACGAAAGGCGCGCCGCCGCGGCATCGCGCTCGGCTTCCGCCTGATCGACGGCGCGGTTGGCACGGGCAATATCTGCCTCGGCCTGGCGACGGGCGGCGACCGCGTCTTCCAGCCCGGCTTCGCTGGCCACGCCCTTGGCGAACAGGGCCACTTGCCGTTCATGCGTGGCGCGCGCCTTTTCCAGGGTAGCGACAGCCCGGTCGCGCTCGGCCTCCATGGCGCGCACCGCGCGCTCGGCTGCCCGAGCGCTCGCATCGGCGGCGTCGCGGTCCGCGCTGAGATCCTCGCACGCCAGCCGCGCGAGGATCTCTCCCTGAGTGACCACATCGTTGCGATCAACGGCAAGGTCTGTGATGCGGGCCTGGAAACGGGTGCTCAGGCTCGCCTCCGTCAAGGCGGCAAGCGTGCCCGGCCCCTGCAGCTCAACATCCAGCAGGCCCGGCCGCAGGATCTCGCCCTCCACTTCATGAGGATAGAAATAGCGCAGGCCGATGGCCCCCAAGGCGAGGGCCGCGCCGACTAGCGCGGCAAGCCGCACCGCGCGACAACGCCTGGGGCGCGGAGGCGGTGGCGAGAGCGCGCGCGCCCCCTCACCTTCACACTGCAAGGTCATGATATGAAAACGCCTGAAGAAGACGAACGCTCTGGACCGGTCACTGCGCCTGCTCGGCCTTCACGGCGATGAGGGCGTCTTTGCAGAGTTGGGAAATCTTGTCGGGATTGGCTTTGATGCACTGAAGGATGCGCCCGCCGCCGGGCTGCACGCCGGGACAAGTGGCGCGGATGTCCGCCTCGCACGCGGCGCGCACGGTCTGCATCTGGGCCCGCGAAAGAGCCTGCGCCGCGGCCGTTCCGCTGGCGACGAGACCGAGCGGGACACCAAAGGCAAACACGAGGCTGGCAGGGAGAAGAAACGCACGCAACATGATGTCGGCTCCTATCCGGGACTGGAATGGAGGACCATGGCACCCGCCCGGCGGGGGGCGTCCAGCCGGAGCAGGCGCCATGGCCGGCAGGACATGCCTGCCGTGCCGCCGGCGAGGGTGTGGGATGCGCAGCGACGGAGCGCAGAATGGCCAGGGTCTTTTGCGCCCGTGTCTCCATACGGAGCCCTATTATTGCAGTTTGTATCGGCGCCGCCCGAACGCCTTGCGCGGGGCGCCGCGGCCTGCCATGCCATGCATCATGACTGCCACAAGACTGCTTCTGGTGGAGGATGACCGCGATATTCGCAGCCTTCTCGTGGATTTCCTCGGCCGCGAGGGATACGAAGTGGACGCGGTCGGAAGCGGGATCCTGATGGACCGCGCCCTGATGCGCGGAATGCCGGATCTCGTCATTCTCGACATCATGCTGCCGGGCGAAGACGGGCTGTCCATCTGCCGCCGCCTGCGGGCCAAAAGCCGGGTGCCGATCCTTATGCTCACGGCCAAGCGGGATGACGTGGATCGCATTGTCGGGCTGGAGATCGGGGCCGACGACTATCTGGGCAAGCCATTCAATCCGCGAGAATTGCTGGCGCGCGTCCGCGCCTTGCTGCGCCGGGCCTCCGGCCCCCTCGCCGCCGCCGTGCCGGGGAGGCGCAAGCGGCGCTTCGCCGGTCTCGTGGCGGACCTCGACGCGCGCACCCTGGTGGATGAGGCCGGGCAGCGGGTGAACCTGACCACCGCCGAGTTCGACCTGCTGCTCTGTTTCCTAGAGCGTCCGGGCCGGGTGCTCTCGCGCGATCAGCTCCTGGACCTCACGCGGGGACGTGCCGGCGGCGATCCCTTCGACCGCACCATCGACGTCACCGTCTCGCGGCTGCGCGGCAAGCTCTCAGGCAGCCTCGGAGAGGCCGAGCAGCCTATCACCACGGTGCGCAATGCCGGCTATCTCTTCTCTGCCGACGTGCGCGAGGCCTGACGTTCAAGCCCATGCGCCTTGGCCTGCTCGCCCGCATCATCCTCATCGTCGCGGTGGCGCTTTTTGCCATCCAACTGCTGGCGCTGGTCTTCTATTTCGGTGCCGGCGAGGGTCGGCGAATACTTGGTGATGGGTCTCCCGCCCTGCCGGGACGGATCGCCGCGCTGGTCCTTTTGGTGGACAAGATGCCACCGAGCCTCCGGCCGGCGCTGGCTGACGCCTTCAACGAGGGCGGCCGGACCATGGCGATCATTCCCGCCTTGCCCGACGGGCTCGTCCGCAAGAACGAGCTGGTGCGGATCGAGCGCGCCATCCGCGCCGCCCTCGCCGCGCGCGGGATCGAGGCGCGCGAGGTGCGGGTGCAGTTGGAGGGGCAGGGTGAAAGCGGGCGCGGCAGCACGCTGAGCGTCTATGTGGCGCTCGCGGAGCGCGGCTATCTCTGGCTCGACGTGGAGGATCGCGTCACCGTCCGGCTGCTGGGTGTACCCATCGGCTTCTTCGCCGGCCTGTTCGGTGTGGTCGTCGCGGTTGCGGCGTTGGTGGCGGTGGCACGCGAGATGCGACCCATCACACGCCTCGCGCGGGAGATCGACCGGGTCGGCGACGGCATGGATCTCTTTGCCATATCCGAGCGCGGCGCACCGGAACTGCGCAAGCTGATCCGTGCGGTCAATGCCATGCAGGAGCGCATCGCCGCTCTGGTGCGCAACCGGACGCTGGCGCTCGGCGCCATCTCCCATGACCTGCGCACCTATCTGACCCGACTGCGCCTGCGTGTCGAAATGATGCCGGAGAGCCGTCATCGGGCGGGCGCCATCGCCGATGTGGAGGCCATGCAGGCCCTGGTGGAAGACACGCTGGACTTTGCGCAGGATACCTTTTCCACGCCCGAGCCCGCCGGTGCGGACCTTGCCGCCACGCTGCGCCTCCAGGTGGACGAGGTTGGAGAGGGGCGCGTGGTGCTGTGCGGGTCCGAGGGGCCAGTGTGGGTCGCCATGGGTGAGAAGCCGCTCGCGCGCATCATCGGCAATCTCGTGGGCAACGCCTTGCGCTACGGCACCCATATCACGGCCGGAATCGAACTGGAGGGGCCGCGTGCTGTGCTGACGATCGAGGACGACGGTCCCGGCATCCCGGTCGAGGAGCGCGGGCGCGTCTTCGAGCCCTTTCATCGCCTTGAGGCCTCCCGTAACAGGGACAGCGGGGGTACGGGCCTCGGCCTCACCATCGTGCGCCGCTTGGTCGAAAGGCATGGCGGAACCATCGCGCTTGGGGAGAGCCGCGTCGGCGGGCTTTCGGTCCGCGTGGGGCTGCGGCGGATGGACCTCGCAGCCTGATACAAACGGACATGCTGCCGTGCGCGCGCAGACACCTCCGGCGCCCATCCTTGACGCTCCTCAACGGCAAAGGATGAAAGCCATGAGATGCGCATTTTCCCTTGATCGCTCCGCACGGATGTACGGGGCCGCCGCCGTCCTCGCCTTGGTGGTCGCTGGCGGCGCTCCAACTCACGGCCTTGCGCAGGATCCGACGGACGATGGAGGCAGTCCCCGCGTCTCCCCCGCCCAGGCCGCCGGTCCCTGGAGTTGCGAGATGCCCCCCTACGGCGCCGAGCCTGGGCCCGCGTCGATCTTGCGGCCGTTCGCCTCGTAGCCAGCCTGTTGCTGTCCGGCCAGGAAACCGCACTCGGCATTCGCAGCGGCCAGATGGATGCCTGGCGCGCCTACAGCGCGGCGCTTATCGCCTTCCTGCCGTCCGGAGAGCAAGTCCGGCACCTGCTGGACGACCCGAAGCGCGCCAATCCCGACGCTTTCGGCCTGGCGCAGGACATGGCTGGCGCGGCCATCGCACGGGCGGAAAAGGCCCGCGCGCTGCAGGAGGCCGTCGCACGGCTCAAGGCAGTGCTGACGCCGGAGCAGATGGACATGGCGCGGCAGATGCAAGCCAAGCTAGTGGAGCGGATCGCCCATTTCATCGCCGCACGCCAGCGTCAAGGAGGCGGCGTCCCGCTCTGACGCGCATGGTCGGAGCGGCAAGGGGCCGGGCGCCGGAGCGCCCGGCCCTGCCCCGCGTGAGGCCACCTCAGGGGCGCTGAACGGTACGCGAGCCAGTATGCACGCCGCCGTTGGGACCCACCACCGCACGATCGGTGGTGCAGCCCTGTCCGGTCGCGCATTGGCGGGTGCGTGCGGCGGTGCCACCATTTGGCCCGTTGGTGACGCGGGTGGAGGTGCAGGAACCGGTGGTGCAGACGCGGGTCTGCGCCGTCGATCCGCCATAGACGCCCGTGGCCCCGCGAACGCCCACACAGGTGCCGCCAGCGCAACCCACCGACCGGTGGGCCGAGGTCACCCGCGGCGGAGCGTAGGGCGGATAGGCGGCCCAGCGTCCATACCAGGGGTAACCCACATAATAGCGGTCCCAATAGGCGCGGTTGAACGTCACCACGGTGATGCCCACGGTCGGCGCGAGCGGGGCGGTGAGCACTACGGGTGCCCCGCCATAGCTGACCTGGATATAGGGGGCCGCCACCCAGCCCCGATACGCGCCGAACCCGATGTCGCACCAGCTGTATCCCGCGACACAGCCAAATGTGGTGATGGGAGCGCCCGCCGGCACGATGGTAACTGCCGGATACACTGTGGAAGGACCCGCACGCAGATTGACGTTGGTAACGGCAATCGCGGGGGTCGCGGCGTTGGCCGCCGATGCGGCGGCCCCTGCCAGTACGGCGGCGAGAAGGAGTGTTCTGAGCATGGCGTAACCTCACATGGGCCGCCCGTTGGGGCGACCGCTGTTCGTCCGCCAACCTGCATAGGGGGCAGCCCTCGCTTGCGTGTCTCGTGAAAGTTTCGATTTGTGACAGCTGAGCCTGCGCAGGCGTGGTTCCTGGCTTCACCACCGATGTTCGTGGGCGCGGCGATCTCGCCACGTGAGCCGCCGAAGGCCGACGGAGAGCGGGAGCCAACATACCGGCGTGACGTATCGCAGGCCATTAGCAGGCCCTGACAAAGATCGCTTCCGGCTGAGACAAGCTACGGACGCCTTTCCGGAGCACGGAGGGGTGGCGCTAGGCCGGTCTCCCTCTGGCTCCATCGCTCTTTGCCCGCTGGCCCCTGTGGTTTGCTCCTCGCGCGCCCATACTCGCTTGCAGATTGAGGAGGCTGCGAAGTGGGCGAAACGACGGTTTTCGAGGCGCGCCGCATCATCACCATGGATCCAACCCGCCCCGAGGCCACCCATGTGGCCGTCAAGGACGGGCGCATTCAGTCCGTGGGGACGGCCTCGGACTTTGAAGGCATGCCCGTGGACCAGCGCTTCGCCGAGGCGGTGATCTTGCCCGGCTTCGTCGAAGGCCACGCTCATGTCATGGAAGGCACGCTGTGGAAATACACCTATGTGGGCGCGGGCGAGCGGCGTAATCCCGCGGGGCAAAAGGTGGCCGGCCTCGCCTCCATCGACGCGGTGATTGACCGCCTGGCACAGGCGCACCGCGCCGATCCGGGTGAGAGCGTCCTGGTGGGCTGGGGCTTCGACCCGCTGCATATCGCAGGCGCGCGCCTGACGCGGCGCGATCTGGACCGCATCTCGCCGGAGCGCCCCATCGTGGTGTTCCATGCCAGCCTCCACATCATCGTCGCCAACAGCCGCGTGCTCGAGCTGACGGGCTTCACCTCCGAGACCGCCATTGCCGGCGTGGTGAAGCAGGAGGATGGCGCGCCGAGCGGGGAATTGCAGGGGATCGCACCGCGCCTGCGCCTGTTGCGCGCACTCGGCTGGACCTCCTGGACCGGCGACCTGGAGCCCGCGGACGTGACCCGGTTTGCCGCCGCCGCGCAGGTCCAGGGCATCACCACCATCGCGGACCTGCACAACGACCTTCCCGCCAGCACCGTGGACATCTACAGGGCGGCGTGCACGCCCGATCTGCCGGTGCGTATCGTGCCGGCCCTGGCCTCCGCCTCGTGCCCGCCGGAAGAAGGCGTGGCGCGCATCGCGGCGCTGCGGGCGGAGAATACCGAGCGGCTGAAATTCGGCCTCGTAAAGATCATCGTGGACGGCTCGATCCAGGGCTTCACGGCGCGCCTCGGTGCGCCGGGCTACCACAATGGCGCGCCGAACGGCCTTTGGTACGTGGCCCCCGAGGACCTGAAGCGCATTGTCGGCATCTACCATGCGGCCGGGGTGCAGTTGCACATCCACACCAATGGCGACGAGGCGACGGATGCCGCGCTGGACGCGGTCGCCTGCGCGCTCGAAACGGCGCCGAGGGCCGATCACCGGCACACGCTCCAGCATTGCCAGATGGCCCGGCCCGAGCAGCTCGCCCGCGCCAAGGCGCTGGGACTGTGCGTCAACCTGTTCTCCAACCACCTTTATTACTGGGGCGACGTGCACCGCGACGTGACCATCGGCCCCGAGCGCGTGGCGCGCATGAACCCGGCCGCCAGCGCGCTGCGGATGGGCATTCCCTTCTCGATCCACTCCGACGCGCCGGTCACGCCCCTGGGGCCGTTGTTCGTCGCCTGGTGCGCGGTCAACCGCATGTCGTCGTCCGGTGCCGTGCTCGGCCCGGAGGAACGGCTCAGCGTTCCGCAGGCGCTTCATGCCATCACCCTCGGCGCCGCCTACACCCTGCACATGGACACGGACATCGGCTCCATCACGCCCGGCAAGCAAGCCGATTTCGTGGTTCTCGCCGACGACCCGCTCACCACGCCGCCCGAGGCGCTGAAGGACATCGCGATCCTCGCCACAATGGTCGGCGGCGCCATCCACCCGGCGGCGCGCGCATGAGGCGCCCGTCCCGCCCGTCCCGCCCGCGCCAACCCCAGCCCCTCACCGTCATCGGGGGCTTTCTGGGGGCCGGCAAGACGACCCTGGTCAATCACCTCCTCGCCGGCGGAGAGCGCCGTTACGCGGTGCTGGTGAACGATTTCGGCGCGGTCAATGTGGATGCCGGCCTGATCGCCAGCCATGACGGCCAAACCCTGCGCCTGACCAATGGCTGTATCTGCTGCAGCCTCGGAGAAGGGTTCCTGACGACGCTGGCGCGGGTGCTGGCGGAGCCGGAAGGGTTCGATCACATCCTCATCGAAGCGAGCGGCGTCGGCGATCCCAGCGCCATTGCGGACATTGCGCTGGTGGAGCCGGATCTGGTCCTGAGCGCGATCCTCGTGGTGGTGGACGCGGAGAGCGTCGCGTCCCAATTGCGCGATCCGCGCATCGGCGACACCGTGCTGCGGCAGGTACAGGCCGCAGACATCCTGATCCTCAACAAATGCGACCGGATGGATGATGCAGGGCGGGCGCAGGCGCGGGCCGCGCTGGAGGGGCTCGCGCCGCGCTGCCCGGTGCTGGAGGCGGTGGACGCCCGGATTCCGGCACAGATTGTGGCGCCGGGGCTCGATGAGCGACGTTCGCGCTTCCGCGCCTCTTCCCCCGCAAGCCACGAGACGCGCTTCGGCCGCATCCTGTATGAACGCGCCGGCGCGTTCGAGCCCAACGCGTTGCGCGCGGCGCTGAACCGCGCGCCGGCGGACCTGCTGCGCCTGAAGGGGTGGGTGCGCCTGGGTCCGCACGCCACGCCTCATATTCTGCAGATGGTGGGACGGCGCTGGACAATGACGCCGTTGCAAGGTGATGCAGTGCCGCCGGGCGAGATCGCTCTGGTGGGTATCGCGTCGGGCGATGGGCCCGCCGACCGCGCGCTGGCGGACCTGCTCGATCTCGCCCTTCTCCCCGTCCCCCTCCCGATCCCCGCTTGCCTTACGCCTGCCCCGCCCTGCAACGTCACCGGAGACCATCCCCGATGCAACTGACCAAACGCGCATTCATCGCCGCAGGCGTCTCCTGCCTCATGGCGCTCGCCGCGCCCGTCCGCGCCGAGACCATGGCTCCGCTGGTGATCGGAACCACGCAGGTCGCACGCCACTTCAACGGCGCGGTGCAGTCCGGGCTCGCGACGGGCATGATCTCCACCCAATTGTTCGCCAGCCCTCTGCGCTATGACGACAAGTGGAATCCCCAGCCCTATCTTGCTGAATCCTGGGAGGTTTCGCCGGATGGCCGGTCGGTGACCCTGCATCTGGTGAAGACGGCGGTGTTCCACGACGGCCAGCCCGTCACCTCCGCCGACGTGGCCTTCTCCATCGACGTCATCAAGAAGAACCACCCCTTCCAGACCATGCTGGCGCCGGTGGAGAGCATCGAGACGCCAGACGCCCATACGGTGGTGCTGCGCCTTTCGCGTCCGCACCCCGCTTTGCTGCTCGCCATGTCTCCGGCGCTGATGCCGATCCTGCCGAAGCACGTCTATGGCGACGGGCAGGACATCCGCACCCATCCGGCAAACCTTGCGCCCGTGGGCTCCGGGCCGTTCAAGCTCGTGTCCTACAAGCAGGGCGAGACCATCGAGCTGGAGCGGTTCGACAAGTTCTTCCTGCCCGGCCGCCCCAAGCTGGAGCGGATCGTGTTCCGCATCCTGCCGGACATGAACAGCCTGGTGATCGCGACCGAGCGGCACGAAGTGGGCATGCTGCCCTTCCTCACCGGCGTCCTCGACGTGAAGCGCCTGACGGGCGCTGCGGGCGTCGGGATCACGACCAAGGGATATGAGGGCATCGGCCCGCTCAACTGGCTGGCCTTCAACACCGGCAAGAAGCCGCTGGACGATGTGCGGGTGCGCAAGGCCTTGGCCTATGCGGTGAACCGGGATTTCATCACCCAGAAGCTGATGGGCGGCACCGCGACCCCGGCGACCGGCCCCATCGTTCCAAGCTCGCCCCTGTTTGAGCCCAATCTGGAGCAGTACAAGCTCGACCTGAAGAAGGCGGAGCAGCTGCTGGACGAGGCGGGCCTCAAGAAGGGCGCCGACGGCACGCGCCTGACCCTGACCATCGACTATATTCCGAACCAGAACGAGCAGCAGCGCAACGTCGCCGAATATCTGCGCTCCGCCTTCAAGCGCATCGGCGTGACCCTGGAAGTGCGCGCGGCGCCCGACTTCGCCACCTGGGCGCAGCGGGTCGCGAACTTCGATTTCGACCTGACCATGGACTCGGTGTTCAACTGGGCCGACCCCGTCATCGGCGTGGCGCGCACCTATCTCAGCAGCAACATCCGGAAGGGCGTCATCTGGTCCAACACGCAGCAATACAGCAACAAGCGCGTGGACGAGCTTCTCGATGCGGCCGCGATCGAAGGTGATCCCACCAAGCGCAAGGCGCTCTATAGCGAGTTCCAGAAGATCGTCGCCGATGAGGTTCCGATCACCTTCATCAACGTGACCCCCTATCGCACCGCCTATGATCAACGTCTGACGGGCCTGCCGGATTCGATCTGGGGCGTGCTGTCCCCGCTCGACGAAGTCTCCTGGTCCTCCGGGGCGGCGAAATGACGAGGGCGTCGGCATTCCTCGGGCGAGCCGCGCGACAGGCGCTCAACATTGTCGGCCTCCTGGCGACCGTGGTGGTGCTCAACTTCCTGCTGATCCAGACTGCGCCGGGAGATCCGGCGCAGGTGATCGCCGGGGAGATGGGCGGCGCCTCCCCCGAGGTGCTGGCGCAGATCCGCGCGCAATATGGCCTCGACCGCTCCCTTCCGGAGCAGCTTCTCACCTATCTCGGGAAGGTGGCCCAGGGGGACCTGGGCTATTCCTTCTACTTCAACCAGCCGGTGACGGGGCTGATCCTGAACCGACTGCCGGCGACCCTGCTGCTGGTGGTCTCCGCCTTGTTTGTCGCGGTTGTGGTCGGGGGCGGGCTTGGGGCGCTCGCGGCCCGCAAGCCCAATGGCGCCCTGAGCCGCGCGGTGTCGGTGGGCTCAACCGCCGCCCATGCCGCGCCCGTGTTCTGGACCGGCCTCATGCTGCTGGTCCTGTTTTCCTCCCTCTGGCCGGTCCTTCCCGTGGCCGGCATGGATGACCCCGCCGCGCGTCATACCGGGCTGGCTTATGTGCTCGACGTGCTGAGCCATCTGGTCCTGCCGACGGTCACCCTGGCCATCGTCTATATCGCCCAATACAGCCGCCTGATGCGGGCGAGCATGATTGACGCGCTGCATGCCGACTATGTGCGCACGGCGCGGGCCAAGGGACTGCCGGAACGGGTGGTCATGGGCAAGCATGCGTTGCGCAACGCCCTGATCCCCCTCGTGACCATGGTCGGGATGCAGTTCGGCCAGATGTTCGCCGGGGCGGTCCTCGTGGAGACGGTGTTTTCCTGGCCGGGTCTTGGACGGCTGGTGTTCGATTCCATCCTGCGGCGGGATTATCCGACCCTGCTCGGCATCCTGTTCTTCTCGGCGCTTCTGGTGGTCCTGGTGAACCTGCTGACCGATGTCATCTACCGACTGATCGATCCCCGCATCCGGACCGGGAGGGCTGCATGACCGCCATCGAGACACGCGCCCCCACAGCCGCGCCGTCCGCCGCGCCGCGCACCGTCGCCTCGCCGGGGGCCACCGCCTTTCGCCTGTTCCTGGCCAATCCCATCGGGCTTGCCGGCCTGCTGATCCTGACCGCGCTGGTGGTCGCGGCCCTGGCCGGCCCGCAGCTTTATGGCGTGGACGCGCTCGATATTGCCGGGATGCCGTTCCAGCCGCCGGGCGAGGACCCGGTGCTCGGAACCGACTATCTCGGTCGCGACATCCTCGCCGGGCTGCTCCAGGGCGGTCGGGCGAGCCTCGCGGTCGGGTTCACCTCCGCCCTGATTACGGTGGTCATCGGCGTCGCCTTCGGCTCGATCGCGGGGTTCTTCGGCGGCGCGGCCGACACCTTGCTCATGAAGGTCACCGAATTCTTCCAGACCTTGCCGACGCTGTTGTTCGCCATGGTTCTGGTGACCCTGTTCGGCCAGCATCTCACGGTCACCACCATCGCCATCGGCATCGTCTCCTGGCCACCTACCGCGCGGCTCGCGCGCGCCGAATTCCTGCGCTTGCGCGGGCTGGAATTCGTCAAGGCGGCGCGGGCGTGCGGCGCCACGCCGGCCTATCTCATCCTGCGCGTGGTCCTGCCCAATGCGGCGCCGCCGATCATTGTTTCCGCCACCCTCGCGGTGGGCACCGCGATCCTGTTCGAAGGCGCCCTGAGCTTCCTCGGCCTTGGCGACCCCAATGTCATGAGCTGGGGCCTCATGCTGGGACAGAACCGGGCCTATGCGCTCGATGCCTGGTGGACGGTGCTGTTTCCCGGCGGCGCCATCTTCCTCGCGGTTCTCGGTACCAGCCTCGTGGGCGACGCCTTCAACGACGCCATCAATCCCCGCCTCAGGAAGCGTTGACATGAGCCCCATCCTGTCCGTCCGCGACCTCACGGTCCTGCTGAAGCGGCCGTCCGGTCCGGTTCCTGTCCTGGAGCGCCTCTCCTTCGACCTCGACCGTGGCCGCACCATCGCCCTTGTGGGGGAATCCGGGTGCGGAAAGAGCATGACGGCCCTGGCCATCATGGGCCTGCTGCCCGAAGGGTTCGCTCTCGAATCGGGGGCCATCCTGCTGGATGGCGAAGACGTGGCGAAGGTCGCGCCCGGGCGCCTGCGCGCCTTGCGCGGCAACGCCATGTCCATGATCTTCCAGGAGCCCATGACGGCCCTGAACCCGGTCTTCACCGTGGGCGACCAGATCTGCGAGGCGCTGCGGCTGCACCAGGGGCTGGGCCGCAAGGCGGCCATGGAGCGGGCGCTTGCCATGCTGAAGGCGGTTCAGATTCCGGCCGCCGAGCAACGGCTCCATGCCTATCCCCACGCTTTGTCGGGCGGCATGCGCCAACGCGTCATGATCGCCATGGCGCTGGCCTGCCGGCCCAAGCTCCTGATCGCGGACGAACCCACCACCGCGCTCGATGTGACGGTGCAGGCGCAGGTCTTCGACCTGTTGAAGGACCTGCAGCAGGAAATGGGAACCGCCATCGTTCTCATCACCCACGATCTCGGCGCGGTGGCGGACATCACCGAGACGGTCGCGGTGCTCTATGCCGGGCGGTGCGTCGAGCAGGGGCCGACCCAGGAGGTCATGCGCGCGCCGCGCCACCCCTATACGCGCGGGCTGATGGCCTGCTCTCCGCATCTCAGGCTTGGGGCGGCGGCGGCCGCCGCGCCTGACCTGCTTCAGGAGATTCCGGGCCTTGTGCCTCCGTTGGGGCAGAGGCCGGCGTCCTGCACCTTCGCGCCGCGCTGCGCGCGCGCCACGGGGGCCTGCACCCAGGAGATGCAGCCGCCGCTCTCCGAGATTTCTCCCCACCATGCGGTGTCCTGCCGCCATCCCGAGGGAAGGGCCGCCGCATGAGCATGATGGACAGCGATCGTCGGCGTCCCGTCCTCCAGGTCAACGACCTGACGGTGCATTTCCCCGCCCCGGGCGGCCGGGTGGTGCACGCGGTGGACGGCGTGAGCTTCGAGGTCCAGGAGGGCCGCAGCCTCGGCATTGTCGGGGAATCGGGTTCGGGCAAATCCACCACGGCCCAGGGCGTGATGCGGCTGGTGCCCGCCACGGCCGGCCAGGTGGTGCTTCATGATGAGGATTTCCTCGCCCTGCGCGGCCGGCGCCTGCGTCAGGCGCGCCGCCGCATCCAGATGGTGTTCCAGGACCCCTTCGCCTCCCTCGACCCGCGCCGTCAGGCGGGCGAGCTGGTGGCCGAGCCGCTGCGCCTTCTGGAAGGACTCTCGCGCCGCGCCGCGGCGGAGCGGGTGGCGCAGCTCCTGCTTTCGGTCGGCCTTCCGCCGGAGGCGGCGTTTCTCTATCCGCACCAGTTCTCCGGCGGGCAGCGCCAGCGCCTGTGCATCGCCCGTGCCCTCGCCACGGAACCCGACCTGATCGTCTGCGACGAGGCGGTCTCTGCGCTCGACGTGGCGATCCAGGCGCAGATCCTCAACCTTTTGCGCCGTCTCCAGGAGGAGCGGGGCATTGCCTATATTTTCATCTCCCACGATCTCGGCGTGGTGCAGCATCTGTGCGACGAGATCGCGGTCATGTATCTCGGCCAGATCATCGAGCAGGGGCCGACGGCGAGCTTCTTCACGGCCCCCCGGCACCCCTATAGCTGGTCGCTCATCTCGGCCGCCGTTCCGGCCGGAGTGATGCGCGACCGGCTGAAGGCGCGCTACCTCGTCCGGGGTGAGCCGCCGAGCCCCATCGACCCGCCGAGAGGCTGCCGCTTCGCCGGGCGATGCGCCTTTGCGGAGGATCGCTGCCGGGCGGAAGCGCCGCTCCCGGTCGCGGTGGGACCGCGCCATTTCGTGTCCTGCCACCGCGCGGGCGAGATCGAAGCCCCGGATTTTTCCGCCCAGCCGGCCACCCTCTGCGCCTGAGGCGCGGCCGGGCCTTTCTCGGCCCGGCTGCGGAGGGTGCGCAGTGCTGGCACCGGTCTTGCTTCTCATGACCCGACACAGTCATGACGGAGCAGCGAACGACGTGGACGACGAACTCCGCTGGAAGCGCATTTTCGGGGAGCCGGACCGTACCGGTGCCCACCTGCATGTCCAGCTTCGGCGCGCCATCGTGCATGCGGTGGAGACCAACCAGCTGGGGGTCGATGTCCGCTTGCCGTCCTCCCGCCAGCTGGCGAGCCTGCTTGGCATCGGCCGCAACACGGTGAATGCGGCCTACCAGCAACTGGTGGACGAAGGGCTCCTGGTGGCGCGCGAGCGATGCGGCATTTTCGTCGCGGTCTCGCCGCCCAGCCGCAAGCCGCGCCTGGTGCCCAAGGCGGGAGGGGCCGACTGGTCCGCCCGCTTCGCCATGCGCCCGTCCGCCCAGCCCCAGATCGTCAAGCCGAGGGATTGGCTGTCCTATCCCTACCCCTTCCTGTTCGGCCAGTTCGATCCCGCGCTCTTTCCCAGCAACAATTGGCGCGAGAGCGTGCGGGCGGCCTCCCATGTCCGGCAGATCAACGGCTGGGCCGGCGATCTGATCGACGAAGACGACGCGGACCTCGTGGACCAGTTGCGCCAGCACGTCCTGCCCCGCCGCGGCGTGATTGCGAGTGCCGACGAGATCATCGTGACCATCGGCTCCCAGCAGGCGCTGTCCATGCTGGTGCAGTTGCTGGTGGGGCGCGACACCCCGGTGGGGGTGGAAAATCCCGGCTATACCGATGTCCGCAACATGGTGCGCCTGACCACGCAGGACGTGGTGAACCTCACCGTGGATGCCCACGGCGTCGTGCCGGACTCCCGCCTTGCGGGCCGCAAGGTGGCGTTCCTCACCGTGGGCCACCAATGTCCCACCACCGCCGTCATGCCTCTGGCGCGCCGACGCGACCTGCTGGCCATGGCCGAGCGCCACGACATCCTGATCGTGGAGGATGATTACGAAGCGGACATGGATTTCGACGGCGGCCAGGCCATCCCATGCCTGAAGAGCCTCGATCCGTCGGGACGGGTGATCTATGTGGGCAGCTTCTCCAAGGCGCTCGCGCCGGGTCTGCGGGTCGGCTACATCGTGGCGCCCGCGCCGGTTGTGGCTGAATTGCGGGTGCTGCGGCGGCTGATGCTGCGCCATCCCCCCTCCAACAATCAGCGCAGCCTCGCCACCTTCATCGCGCTCGGCCATTACCGGCACCATCTGAAACGCTGCGGTGAGGTGCTGAAGACCCGTGCGGACCTGATCGAATCCCTGCTGCCGGCACTCCTGCCCGACTGCCATTGGCGGCGCGATCCGAGCGCGACCAGCTTCTGGATCGAGGCGCCGCCCGGCACCGACATGCGCGCCATTGCCGAGCAGGCGCGCGTTGAACATGGCGTGCTGCTCGAACCGGGTGACATCTTCTTCAACCGGCCGGAGGAGGCGCGGCGTTTCTTCCGCCTGGGTTTCACCGCCATTGCGACCCACCGGATCGAAACGGGCCTGCGGCTGCTGGCGGGGCTCATGCCGGCCCATGCCGGCCGCGTGAGCCGCGGCCGGAAGCTATAACGGCCCGCGTCGCCGGCCCGCTCCGGCTCTCCTGTAAGCCTTTCCGGCCGCGCGCTGCCCGTGCCTCCGCAGGGGCGTGGCCCCGTCATTGCCTCGTCGCTGGCTCTTATGCCCGCTGGGTCCCGTCCGCCAAATGGCGGCAAGGATCCGCCGGCGCAGCGCGCCGGACGAGGGCTTCTTGAGGGCAACGGTTCCCATCGCCCCTGCTTCCGCCTCGTCCGCTCCCGGCACCGCGTCCTTAGGAGGTGCCGCAGTCATGTCCCTGCTCGTGTTCGGCGGCATCTCGTTCCTGGCCGCGACCTTTCGCGGCCTGACCGGTTTCGGTTTCGCGCTCATCGCGGCGCTGGGCCTGTTCGCCTTTCCCTCACCGAGCGAAGGCGTCGTCTTCATCCTGATCGCCGACCTTGTGCTCACCATCTTCCTGCTGATGGATCGCGACCATGGACGGGTGGACTGGCCGATCACGCGCATGCTGCTCGTCATGGGCTTCTTCGGTGCGCTCGGTGGCACGCTGCTGGCGGTCCAACTTGATGCGGAAACCGCCAAGCAACTGGTTGCGGTGGCGGTGTTCCTGGCCGCCTGCCTCGCCATGGTCCGTCACCCGCCGCACTGGCTGCGCCATACCGTCCTCGGTGCGCTGATCGCCTGCGTGGTGGGCGCGCTGCTCGCGGCCTTCGCGGTAGGCGGGCCGCTGATTGCCGCCTGGCTGCTGGCGCGCGGGTCCGACCAACGGATGCTGAAGGGAACGCTCGCGGTCTTCTTCGGCGCGGTGGATGCGATCAGCCTCCTGGCGCGCGCCATGCTGGGTGGCCTCGGCCCAGACCTTCCTGCCCATCTGGCCCAGTTTGGACTTCCCACCTGCGCCGGCTTCGCGCTGGGCCGCGCGCTGAGCACGCGCATCAGTTCCGAGGCCTGGCGGCGCCTTTCGGCGGGCGGATTGGTCGCCATCGCCGCCGCTGGCCTCGTCCAGACCGTCCTCGCCTTGGGCGCGGACGTCCTGACCTGGCAATGAAGGACCCCTGCATGTCAAAGATCGCATTGGTGACCGGCGCCACCGCCGGATTTGGCGACGCTATCGCGCGCCGCCTGGTGGCAGATGGCTGGCGGGTCGTCGTGACGGGGCGGCGGCGGGAGCGCCTGCAGGCGCTGGCCCGCGATCTGGGTGGCGCGCAGCATGCCCATCCCTTGACCTTCGACATCACGGACGCGGATGCCACGAAAGCCGCGCTCGCCGCGCTTCCCGATGACTTTCGCCCAATCTCCGCCCTCGTCAACAATGCCGGGCTCGCCTTGGGCACCGGTCCCGCGCAAGCCTGCGACCTCGATCACTGGAAGCAGATGATCGACACCAACATCACAGGGCTCGCTACCATCACGCGCCTGCTCATCGACGATCTGATCGCGACCCACGGCCTCATCGTCAATCTGGCGTCCATCGCGGCGCATTGGCCTTATCCGGGGGGGAACGTCTATGGGGGCACCAAAGCCTTCGTGCGCCAGTTCTCGCTCGGCCTGCGGTGCGACCTCTCCCGACACGGAGTGCGTGTGACCTCGCTGGAGCCGGGGCTCTCAGAAAGCGAGTTCACGCTGGTCCGCACCGGCGGCGATAAGGCCGCGTACGACGCACTTTATGCCGGCGCCCACGCGCTCCAGCCGTCGGACATCGCAGAGGCCGTGGGCTGGGTCGCGGGCCTGCCGCCTCATGTGAATGTGAACAGCCTCGAACTCATGCCGGTGAGCCAGTCCTGGGCCCCCTTTGCCGTGCACCGCACCGCCGCCGCCTGAGGACGCGCGCCCATTTCGCCCCCCGACCGCCCGTCTGGCGCGTGCGCCGGACCCGCAAGGAGATTTGCCATGAATGAAATGCTGCGTTCCAACGACATGCGTGAGGTGATCGAGGCCGACCGCGCCCATGTCTGGCACCATCTGGTCCAGCACAAGGCGTTCGAGACCAGCGATCCGCGCGTGTTTGTGGAGGGCAAGGGCCTGCGCCTGTGGGACGCGACGGGCCGGGAATTCCTCGACGCCCTGTCGGGCGGCGTATGGACTGTGAATGTGGGATACGGGCGCGTCAGCATCGCAGATGCGGTGCGCGACCAATTGGTGAAGCTCAACTATTTCGCAGGCGCCGCCGGGTCCATCCCGGGCGCGCTGTTCGCCCGCAAGCTGATGGAAAAGATGCCGGGCATGACCCGCGTCTATTATTCCAACTCGGGCTCGGAGGCGAACGAGAAGGTGTTCAAGATGGTGCGCCAGATCGCGCACCGGCATCATGGCGGCCGCAAGTCCAAGATCCTGTTCCGCGAGCGCGACTATCACGGCACCACGCTCGGCACGCTGGCCGCCTGCGGCCAGCCCCAGCGTTACGAGCAGTACGGGCCGCTGCCGGGTGGCTTCGTTGAAGTGCCTCACTGCCTGGAATATCGCAGCCAGTTCGGAGCGGTGGACAATTACGGCGAGATGGCCGCCGACGCCATCGAGCAGGTCATTCTGCGCGAGGGGCCGGACACGGTGGGCGCGCTGTGCCTGGAGCCGGTGACCGCCGGCGGCGGCGTGATCACCCCGCCCTCCGGCTATTGGGAAAAGGTGCAGGACATCTGCCGGCGCCATTCCATCCTGCTGCATATCGACGAGGTGGTCTGCGGGGTCGGACGCACGGGCACCTGGTTCGGCTACCAGAATTACGGAATCCAGCCGGACTTCGTGACCATGGCGAAGGGTGTCGCCTCGGGCTATGCGGCGATCTCGTGCACCACCACGACCGAACAGGTCTTCGACCTCTTCAAGGATGATCCGTCCGATCCCATGTCCTTCTTCCGTGACATCTCCACGTTCGGCGGCTGTGTCGCGGGGCCAGCGGCAGCGCTTGAAAACATGCGCATCATCGAGGACGAGGATCTGCTGAACAATACGGTGCAGATGGGCGCCCGCCTGATGGACGGGCTGAACGGCCTCGCCGAACGCCATGCGGCCATCGGCGAGGTGCGCGGCAAGGGCCTGTTCTGCGGGGCCGAGCTGGTGGCGGACCGCGCGACACGCGAGCCGGCCGACGAGAAGCGCGTCCAGGCGGTCATCGCGGACTGCATGGCGCAGGGCGTGATCATCGGCGCCACCAACCGCTCCATTCCGGGGTTCAACAACACGCTGTGCCTCAGCCCGGCTTTGATCGCCACGGCTGATGACATCGACCGCACTGTGGAGGCCATCGACGGCGCGCTCGGCCGCGTGTTCTGACGCCGTGCGTAGCCGGGACCCAGGGTCCCGGCTACGCACCCGCTCACAGCGCGCCGGTGGGCACCGGCAGCATCGCCTCATAGGCGCGGGCGAAGGCCAGAAGCGCGCGCTCGCCGCGCGGCGCACCGATGATCTGGAGCCCCATGGGCAGGCCGTCCTTGAAACCGGCCGGAACGCTGATCACCGGGCAGCCGGAGAGGGTCGCGGGGACGATCACTTCCATCCAGCGGTGATAGCTGTCCATGGCGCGTCCGTTGATCGTCTGCGGCCAATGCATCTCCACCGGGAAGGGGAAGACCTGCGCCGAGGGGATGGCCAGAAAATCGAACCCATCGAACAGGCGGCAGATTTCGCCATACCAGCGCCCGCGCATCTGGATGGCGGCCGACAGGTCGGCCGCGCCGAGGCGAAGCCCGCCTTCCGCCTCCCACACCGCCTCGGGCTTGAGCAGCGCCTGCGTGCGCGGGTCCTCGTACAAAGGCTTGAGGCGCGCCAGCTGGTTGAACTGGCGCAGCACCACGAAGGCCCGCCACAGGGCCTCGAAATCGAACGCGGGCGTGACAGGCTCCACCTGCGCGCCGGCGGCGGACGTGGCCTTCAGCGCGCCCTCGCACAGGTCAAGGATGCCCGGCTCGAACGG
The DNA here is from genome assembly GCF_017742835.1 of Aquabacter sp. L1I39. Lineage (GTDB taxonomy): Bacteria > Pseudomonadota > Alphaproteobacteria > Rhizobiales > Xanthobacteraceae > L1I39. Next base: position 3,662,382 of record NZ_CP072392.1, on the reverse strand, counting down.
CAGGTGACCGCCGAGGTCGCCGAGCCAGCCGATGCGCGGCACCGCCGGCGGCGTGGCGTCGCCGAATGTGGCCTCCGCGGGCAGAGAGAGCGGGGCGCGCCGATCGTAGCCCGCCATCACATCCAGCAGCAGGGCCAGGTCCTCCACCGTGCGGGCCATGGGGCCGTCGGTGCTCAACTGGGCGAAATAGGGATCGGCAGAAGGCCAGGTCGGAACCCGCCCTTGCCCGGGACGCAGGCCGAAAATGTTGCCATAGGCCGCCGGATTGCGCAGCGATCCGCCGAAATCGCTGCCGTCCGCCACCGGCAGGAGGCCAAGCGCCACGGCAACCGCCGCCCCGCCGCTGGAGCCCCCGGCGCTGCGGGAGGGATCGAAGGCATTGCGGGTGGCCCCGAACACCGGATTATAGGTGTGCGACCCCAAGCCGAATTCCGGCGTGTTGGTCTTGCCGATGATCACCGCGCCTGCCGCCTTCAGCCGCTCCACCAGGAGCGAATCCGTCTCGGGGATAAAGTCCGCGAAAATCGGCGAGCCGAACGTCGTGCGCAGCCCGGCCGTGGGGCTGAGGTCCTTCACCGCCATGGGAAGGCCGTGGAGCGGGCCGAGCGGCTCTCCTGCGGCCACGCGCGCGTCAGCGGCCTCGGCCTCGCGCAGAATGTCCTCGCGCGGGCGGAGCGAAACCACCGCATTGTAGCGGGGATTGAGCATTTCGATGCGATCGAGAAATGCACACGCAATGTCGCGGCACGAGGCCTGCCCGATGCGGATGAGGCGTCCCAGGGGCACAGCGCCCAGTTCATGGAGGGAGGTCATGGGCGATCGCTCAAGGTTTCAGTGGGCGGGGGCAGGTTCCATAACCTGCGGCCCGTTTCTCTTTCCTGACGGGTCACGCCTTCCGTTTCCAGACCCAGCGACGCGCAAGCCACAGATCCACGCGGCCCGCCGGGGTTTGAATGGAATGGAGGCAAAGCCTCTGTGGGGGTGCGTGACCTGAGACCCTGATCCTCATTCGGCGCGAAGATGGGTTTCAATTGCGGCGGCAGCGGTTATAAGGGTTGCGAGGGGCGCGCCCGAGGAAGGCATAATCGCAATCTGAGACGATGAAGGCGCACCATTCCGACATGGTCTCTCCTCCCTTCAACATTTCGTCGTCACGCGCGGTGATGAACGCCCATTTTGCTTCATCGTCCAAACCTAAATACCCTAACGCAGCCCGATCAATTCAACGCTACAGCGTAATTCGGACACCTTCGGTGGCGGGTGGGATTCACGTTTTCATGAACGGTTCAGGCGCATCTGACCCGGTCATAGCCCGGTTTCCACCACCGGATTTCCGGCTGCAGATCATTAACAGGTTTTCCGAAATAACAATTTCTATCAAGTGAATTTGGCGGAAGGGGTGGGATTCGAACCCACGGTGGGCTTGCACCCACGGCGGTTTTCAAGACCGCTGCCTTAAACCACTCGGCCACCCTTCCCCGGAGCCCGGCGCGAATCGATGGAAACGCTCCGCTCTCGCCCCTCGTCCGCCGGAGGCGAGAGCCGGTGCGGCGGCTCATGTGAAGTGAAGCCGCCGCGCGTGCGGACGTTTGCCTCATACCCCACGGTGCGGGTGCCGTCGAGACGGCAACTGTGGATGGCGCGCGTCTTGAAGACCGAGGGATCATGGCGGCAGGAGGGGGCGCAGGAAGGCGTCGAGGTCGCCGCCCGGAAACAGATGGCCGCAGATGCCAGCAGCGGCAGCCGCCTCAACATCGGACGCCTTGTCTCCGATGAGGAAACTGCGCTTCGGATCCACCGGAAACGAAGCCATTAGATCCGTGATCATGCCCGGCCGAGGTTTGCGCCAAGGCGAGTCGTGGCGAAAGGCGTCAAGGGTGCCCTCCGGATGGAAAGGGCAGTAACGCTCGGCGTCGATGCGTGCGCCCTGCCCCGCCAGCAGCGCGTGGATGTGTCCGCGCACCGCAAAATAGTCAGCCTCGCTGTAGAGCCCCCTGGCAATGCCGGACTGGTTGGTGACCACGAATACAAAGTGGCCGGCAGCATTGATGCGACGGACGGCTGCGGCTGCGCCAGGCATCATCACCACCCGCTCCACCTTGCCCACATAGCCGAAATCCTCGTTGAGGACGCCGTCTCGGTCCAGAAAGACGGCAGGGCGCCGGTCGGCGCGGAAAGCGGGAAAAGGGTCGCGCATGCCCCTCCCATAGGCCGCTTTCCCCCGCCGGCGCAAGGCAAAGGCGAAGGCGCCGGAGACAGGGCTCCTGTGCCGCGCCGTTGCCCCCTTCCGTCGCCTGCCGCGCCGAACTAGTGTGACAGGGGGTTCGGACCGCAAGGTGCGGATCGACCATGAAGATCACATCCCAAACGGGAGACCGCCGCCATGTTGAAGCCGCCACTGGAAGGTCAGCTCATTGAAGGCCTTGGCGTGATCGAGACCACTCGAAGCGACAACATCCTGCGCTGGGACGGTCAGATGGTGTATGTGGAGCTGGACATCTACCATAATGGTCAGCTTGTACATTCCAAGTACAAGAAGCGGGTGACGAAGGAAGTGGCCCGCGTTCTGCTTGCCTCCATTACCGGGAGCACGGCCACCAATTGAGGTCGACGTTCCCTTCCTTCGCCATTCAGGTCTTGATTTGGAGGTTGCGTGCAGCCTCCAACTGGCGGTTGAGGAAGGGCAGGTGTTTCTCAGCAAAATCCTTGAGCGCGCTCTGGTCGCCGTCCCGCGCATAGGCGCCGAACACGCCTGCGGCGGCATTGAGCGCGTCGATCTGGGCCTGAACATACAATGCGTCGAAGTCGGTGCCGCGTGCCGTCTTGAGACGTTCGATCATCGTCTCGTGCCTGCCGTCCAGAGCGCTGGGCAAGGTGATGACCCCATTCGCACGGGCGAGGGCTGCGCGCAGATCTGAGACCATGGCGTCATAGGTCGGCGCGCCCTTTTCCGCATAAGCGCGAATATCCTCCCGTCCGCTGCGGGTGCGGGCAAGGTCCGCTGCCTCCCGCTCGAAGCGTGCAAAGAGCCCGGCCGATTCGGCAAAGCTGGGACCAGAGAGCGTACCCCTCAACTGCGCGACCGCTGGAGCGGAGACGCCGGGAATGGCGATCGCGCCCACAACGCCCATGGCGGCAGCCACGCATACCGCCGGCCAGAAGGGGCGCCTTGTTTGAAGACGGCGTGTCATGGCTTTCTTCTCCGTGTCCGCAGACAGGAGAACGTGACGCCACGGGGGCGGGTTCCCTTACGGGATCGACCCCATGGGGGGATAAAATCCCAAACCCCAATCAGCAGCATCGGATTGACCGAAGACAAGCTGTTGAGGCTCCACAGCTAGCCGCCGACGAGCGTCAGGGCGAAGCCATCATATCCTTTGGCACCCACGGTCTGGATGGCAGTCGACAGGAGGCTTGGATCGGCAGCCAGGGCATCAAACAGCGCGCGCGTCCCCTGCACGGACCGGTCCGTGCTGTCCTGCTCCAGCACCCGTCCGCCCCGCACCACATTGTCGGAGACGATGAGCGTTCCGGGCCGGGAGAGCTTCAAGGCAAAGGCCAGATAGTCCGGATTGCTGGGCTTGTCGGCGTCGATGAAAATCATGTCGAAGGGGCCGATACCCTCCTCCAGGATCTTCGGGAGGGAGGCGATGGCAGGTCCGAGCCGCAAGTCGACGCGATCCGCGATTCCTGCGCGGTCGAAATTCGCGCGCGCCACCGCCGCGTGGGCCGGGTCGATTTCCAGCGTGACGATGCGCCCATCGCGCTCCAGTCCCTCGGCGAGAAAGAGCGTGCTGTAGCCGGCAAGCGTGCCGATCTCCAGGATGCGCCGGGCGCGCACCAGGCGCGCCAGAATGGTGAGCATGCGGCCCTGGGCGGGTGAGACATTGATGGCCGGCAGGCCCGCCGCTTCCGCGGCGGCGAGCGCGGCCTCGCGGGCGGCGTCGGGCGGCAGTAGGTGATCGGTGATGTAGGCGTCAACGGCGGACCAAAGGATGCTTTCGTCGGCGGCTCCGGCCATGGGACGCTCCTTACGCTTGGCGTTCAGTCTTCATCGCTTTCACGAGCGGCGCGGACGGAAAGCACCGCATAGGCCACCACCAGTGACACTTCGAACAAGGACAGGAGCAGCATGCGCGGCATGCCCTCCGGCGTGAGGAAGTCGAGCAGGATGCGCGTGGCGGTGGCCAGCAGCCACAGAACCACGCCCCAGCCGGCGCCCAGCCATAAGCCGACCCCGGCAATGGGATCGATGATGGCCGCCCAGATCACCGAGCCCTGGAGCAGGGTCGGCATGTCGTCAAACGGAACGCCCCCGCCGATGCCGCAGATGAGCGCCCAATGGTAGAGCCCCTCCAGTAGCAGAAAGAGCGAGACCGCCCGCAGGAAGAGGACCAGCCGACGACGCCAAGGCGTCATGCGCTCCATATGGGCGCGTGCGCTGGCATCGATGGGATCGTAATGGGACATGGGCTCCTGATGGGTTGGGCTCCCTAAGGGAGGGGGAGCTCCTCGTCGACGGGGTCAAAATGGGCCGCGATCACGTTTGGATCAACATCTTCCAGCCGCGCCGGCTGCCATTTGGGGGCATTGTCCTTGTCCACCAGGATGGCGCGCACGCCCTCGTAGAAATCGTGCCCCCGTGCCACCCGGTTCACCATGCGGTATTCGGCGACGAGGCAGCCGGCGAGATCGAGCACGGGTCCCCGCCGCATCTGCTCCATGGCGAGGGCAAGGCTGGTGGGGCACTTGCCGCGCATGTCCTTGGCCGTGGCGGTGGCGAACTCGGCCTCCGGCCCACTTTGCGCCGCGATCTCGTCGAGCCGGGCCAGGATGGCGCCGAGATCGGGGCGCGTGAAGACGTCGGCGATCAGGTTGCCATGGGCATCGAGGGGCGCAGCAGGGGCCGGAATGGCAAAGGCGGCAAGCACGGTTTCCACCGCGCCGCCGCCGGCCAGGGCCCGCACCAACTCGTCCATGCGGGCCGTTGGCACGATGTGCGTGACGAGGCCCGCCGCCAAGGCGTCCGCCGCCTTGATGCGGGCCCCGGTCAGGGCGAGATAGACGCCACGCCCGCCCTTGAGGCGCGGCAGCACATGGGTGCCGCCTACGTCGGGGAAGAGGCCGATATTCACCTCGGGCATGGCGAAGAGGTAGCGATCCCCCGCCACCCGATAAGGTCCATGGGCGGAGAGGCCGAATCCGCCGCCCATGCAGATGCCGTCGATCAGTGAAATGAAGGGCTTGGGATAGGTGCCGATAAAGTGGTTGAGGACATATTCCTCGCGCCAGAAGGTCAGCGCCTCCTCATAGCGCCCTTCCCGTCCCAGATCATAGAGCTGGCGGACGTCACCGCCGGCGCAGAAGGCCTTTTCTCCAGCGGCCCGCAGAATCACCCGCGTGACGGCCGCATCGGCGGCCCAGGCGCGCAACTGGGGATGGATCTGCCGCACCATCTCCAGGGTCAAGGCATTGAGCGCCTTGGGGCGGTTGAGGGTGATGACGCCGGCTTCGCCTTGGCGTTCGAACAGGACCTGAGGCTCGGTGGTCACGGCAGCTCCTGGAGGGACGGCTCGATCCAACGCCGCCGGGCGGGCGGCTCGGGAGGGTTAGACGGCCCATGCACCAGCGTCAACGCCGCCCGGCGTCGCGGGAATGCTCGCGCAGGCCCCATCCTGGGTCTATAAGGTGCTCAACTTTCGGGCTTAGGCCCGCGCGACCGCGAGAGGCGCCTCATGTCGATCACCCACGCCCGCTTCCGCTCCCCTGATGCCGCCGCAGCCGAGGCGCATACGGGCCTGCCCCTGACCCATCGCCTGCGCCGCAATCGCAAGGCGGACTGGTCCCGCCGCCTGGTGCGCGAGAACACACTCACAGTGGACGACCTGATCTGGCCGGTCTTCGTTATCGAGGGGGAAAATCGGCGCGAGACGGTCCCCTCCATGCCGGGCGTGGAGCGCGTGAGCGTGGACGAGATCGTCCGCGACGCGGAGAAGGCGGCAAAGCTGGGCATCCCGGCCCTCGCGCTCTTTCCCTATACGGACCCGGACCTGCGGGACCCCTTCGGCAGCGAGGCGCTCAACGGGGAAAACCTTGTCTGCAAGAGCCTGCGCGCCATCAAGGCGGAAGTGCCGGAGCTGGGCCTCATCACCGACGTCGCCCTCGATCCCTATACCAGCCACGGCCATGACGGCCTGCTGGAAGGGGAGCGGATTCTCAATGACGAGACCGTGGCGGTGCTGGTACGCCAAGCGGTGGTCCAGGCCGAGGCGGGAGCGGATGTGATTGCCCCCTCCGACATGATGGACGGCCGCATCGGTGCCATCAGGGCGGGCCTCGACGCCGCCGGCTTCCGGGACGTGCAGATCATGTCCTACGCGGCCAAATATGCCTCGGCCTTTTACGGCCCGTTCCGCGATGCCATCGGCACCTCCAAGACGCTGGTCGGCGACAAGCGCACCTATCAAATGGACCCCGCCAACGGCCTGGAGGCCATCCGCGAGGCCGCGCTCGATGTGGAAGAGGGCGCCGACATGCTTATGGTGAAGCCAGGCTTGCCCTATCTGGACGTGGTCTACCGGCTGAAGGAAGCCTTCGGCATGCCCACTTACGCCTATCAGGTGTCCGGCGAATACGCGATGATCGAAGGGGCCATCCGCAACGGCTGGGTGGATGGCGAGCGGATCGTGGTCGAAGCCCTCATGGCCTTCAAGCGCGCCGGCGCCGACGGCATCCTGACCTATTTCGCGCCTCGCGTGGCCGAGCGCCTCGCGGACGGCCGCTGACGCCCCGCCGGATCTGCCTTCCATGCGCCTTGAATCGTCCGCGCGGCCGCTGGCCGTCCCTCCCCTGCCCGTCACGCTCGCGGACGTGGAAGGCGCGCGTGCCATCGTCTCGGCAGCGGTCATGCGCACGCCGACCCTGCATGCCCCGCGCCTGTCCCAGCTCACCGGGGCTGACGTGTGGGTGAAGTTCGAGAACTTCCAGGTTACCGCCTCCTTCAAGGAGCGCGGCGCCGTGGTGAAGCTCGCCCGCCTCTCGGCGGACGAGGCGCGGCGGGGCGTGGTGGCCATGTCCGCGGGAAATCATGCCCAGGCGGTGGCTTATCACGGCACCCGGCTCGGCATTTCCACCACCATCGTCATGCCGGAAACGACGCCCCAGGTGAAGGTGCTGGCCACCGAGGGCTTCGGCGCGCGCGTTGTGCTCTATGGCGAGGGTGTGGGAGAGGCAGCGGAAGAGGCAGCACGCATTGCCGCCTCCGAGGGGCGGATCTTCGTCCACCCCTATGACGATCCTGACGTGATCGCCGGCCAGGGCAGCGTCGCCTTGGAGATGATCGAGGATGGGCCGGCCTTCGATACCATTCTCGTGCCGGTGGGGGGCGGTGGGCTCATCTCGGGCGTGGCGCTCGCGGTGAAGGGGCATTCCCCCGCCACAGAGGTGGTCGGCGTGGAGGCGGCGCTCTATCCGGCCATGTGGTCGCTGCGCACGGGCCAGCCCCGCGAATGCGGTGGGCCGACGCTGGCGGAAGGCATTGCGGTGCGCAATGTCGGATCCTTGACCTCCACCATCGTGGCGCAGCTGGTGGACCGCATCGAGCTGGTGGAGGAATCCGCCCTGGAGCGGGCCGTCAACGCGCTGCTCATTCTTCAGAAGACCGTGACTGAAGGCGCCGGTGCTGCCGGTCTTGCCGCCATCCTCACCGACCCGGACCGCTATCGGGGCAGGCGGGTGGGCCTCGTGCTTTCCGGGGCCAATATCGACCCCCGCGTGCTCGCCGGCATCATGATGCGTGAGCTGGAGCGCGAGCACCGCATCGTGTCTTTCCGGCTCACTATCCTGGACCGGCCGGGCATGCTGGGGCGCATCTCCACGCTTCTGGGACGGCTCGGCGCCAACATCCTGGAGGTGCACCATCGCCGCACCTTCCTCGACGTGCCCGCCAAGGGCACCCGCCTCGATCTCACCGTGGAGACCCGCGACCAGGCCCATGCGGACCTCATCCACAAAGCGCTGGAAGCCGAGGGCCTGCCGGTGCAGCGGCTCGGGGCCGGCGGGGCCGACTGGTAGCACCCCTCCTTGCAGGCGCGCCCTGCCAGCACCACGTTAGGTCAGCGGGCAGAAGGCTGCCCGCGGGCATAAGAGGTCCTTCGGCCGCAGCCCGACCAGGAGTTGAGGAGCGATGAGGTATACACCCCCGGGCGGCAGCGACTGGGTCGGAGGCACGACTGGCGACCAGGCGCAGGCCTATGACCCGGTCACGACGCCGGAATATTTCGAGGGCGTGCTCTCCCGACGCATGGTGGCATTCCTGGTGGATGCGACCATGATCATCGGACCCATCGTGCTGCTCACTTTGTTCATTTTCGTGTTCGGCATTGTGACGCTGAGCCTTGGCTGGATGCTGTTTCCGCTCGTGTCTCCGGCCTTCGTCATCTGGGCTATCTGTTACAACGCCATCACGCTTGGTTCGCCCGCCTCGGCGACATTGGGCATGCGGCTGATGGACCTGGAAATGCGCACCATCACGGGCGCCCCCTGCTACAGCCTGCTCGGCGCGGCACATGTCGTGCTGTACTGGGTGTCCGTCAGCTTCCTCACGCCCTTTGTGCTGCTGGTGGCGTTGTTCAATGGGCGCCGCCGTCTGCTGCACGATTTCGTACTGGGGACGGTTGTGGTGAACAATGAGACGCGCGCTGCACTGCTTCGGCGCACCCGTTTTTGATTCGCCTTCCCAGAGGAAACCTTTGACCGACTCGTCGGCTGGAGCGATGCTGTCGCTCCAAGTGGTGACAGGGCCGTGACCGAGCACTCGCGTGACACGCCGCAATTCTATCTGACGGCCCCCTCCCCCTGCCCCTATCTGCCGGGCCGAGAGGAGCGGAAGGTGTTCACCCATCTGGTGGGTGAACGCGCCACTGCGCTCAACGACGTGCTTACCCAGGGTGGCTTCCGCCGCAGCCAGTCCATCGCCTATCGCCCGGCCTGCGAAGGTTGCCGGGCCTGCGTGTCGGTGCGCATCTGTGTGGCCGATTTCAAGGAAACGCGCGGCTTCCGCCGCGTTGCGGCCGACAATGAGGACCTTGTGGGCACGTTGCGGCAGCCGACGCCGACGTCCGAGCAATATTCTCTCTTCCGCGCCTATGTCTCCACCCGCCACGGATCGGGCGGCATGGCGGACATGAACGTGCTCGACTATGCGATGATGGTCGAGGACACGCATGTCCAGACCCGGCTGATCGAATATCGCCGCAGGGGTCCCGACACTCGCATCAATGGCAAGGGCACCGGCGACCTGTTCGCCGTGGCGCTCACGGACATCCTCTCCGATGGGCTGTCCATGGTCTATTCCTTCTACAACCCCAACATTCCCAAGCGCTCGCTGGGCACCTTCCTGATCCTCGATCATATCGCGCGGGCGCGCGCCATGGACCTGCCCTATGTCTATCTTGGCTATTGGGTGAGAGGCTCCCGCAAGATGAGCTATAAGAGCCGCTTCATTCCCCAGGAGCGGCTGTCCCCGCAGGGGTGGGAGCGGTTCGAGGGGGAAGAGTAACAGCGCGTCTGGGGGGATCCGGGCTGGCCCTCGCAAGGGGAGACCGGATGGGGCATCATGACCACATACCTGAACATCTTCCTGGCCGTCTTTGCCGGCCTTTTCCCGGTGGTCAACCCGCTGGGCGGAGCGCCCATCTTCTATGAAATGATGCGCGGCGCGCCCGACAAGGTGCGCGCCCAGGTGGCCACCAAGGTGGCGCTCTATGGCTTCATCCTGCTGGTGGCCTCCATGGCAGTGGGCTCCCACGTGCTCACCTTCTTTGGGGTGAGCCTGCCGGTGCTGCGGGTGGCAGGCGGCCTGGTGGTGACCGTGGTGGGCTGGCAATTGCTCCACCAGGGCGAAGCCAGTACCGACCGCACCGTCGCCAAGCCAGAAGAGATCGATGCCACCGCCTTCGTGGACAAGGCCTTCTATCCCCTCACCATGCCGCTCACGGTCGGCCCCGGCTCGATCGCGACTGCCATCGCGCTGGGCACGCAGGGGGTGGACACCAGCGGAGAGAGCTGGGCAGGACTGGGCCTGCATGTGCTCGCCGCACTGGCGGGCCTGATGGCCATCGGGGCGAGCATTTTCGTCGCCTACCGTTATGCGGGCGACATTGAGCGGATCCTCGGGCGCAACGGCACCAACATCCTGGTGCGGCTGTTCGCTTTCATCCTGCTATGCATCGGGCTGCAGATCATGTGGACCGGAATTGCCCAGCTGATCGACAGCCTCGCTCACCCGTGAGCGGTCAGTAGCGGTCGCCTGAAAGGCTGCGCCGCACCCGCTCCAGCACGCCGACATAGGAGCGCAGGGCTCCCACCTCGGCAAGCAGGCCCACCACCCGTCCGTCTTCATCGGCCACGGGCAGGCGTGTGGCATCCGCCCGGCGGAAGGCGGACAGGGCTTCGCGCACCTGGCTGTCCGGCCGGATCGCCTCGTCTTCGCCCTTGGCGAGGGCATGGGCAGGTCCCAGGGGATCGACGCCCTCCGCCCAGGCATCCACCCGCTGGAGGACGCCGCGCTGGCGCCCGTTCTCGTCCACCAATACGGCGGCCAGCAGCCCGCGGTCCCGCAGGATGGTGCGTGCCTCCTGGAGGGGCATGGCGGCGGACAGGATGGCCGGTTCGGCCTCCATCACCTGGCGTACCGTCAGCGACCGGATCATGCCCACATCGTGCGCGCCGCGAATGGTCTCGCCGCGCACATGCATGCGCCAGGTGGTGAACGAAAACCCGAAAGCATTGCGCACCACCAGCGAGCAGACGATGGCGGCCGTGAGCACCAATCCGGATATGCCGAGGTCTCCGGTGGACTCCAAGGTTAGGAAGGTCATGGTGAAGGGGCCGCCCACGACCCCCACCGCCAGCGCCGCCATGCCCACGACGGCGGAGCTCACCGGGTCGATGGCGAGGAACGGCACGAGCACCCCGATGGCGACGGCGAACAGCTTCCCCAGCAACGACCCCATAAACAAGGCCGCCGAGAACAGGCCCCCGCGAAAACCGGAGCCCAGCGAGAGCGCCGCCGCCGCGATCTTGAACACCAAGACGCCCAGCACGGCCAGCGTCACCCCCGTGCCCACCTGGATGTGCATGGCCCCCTCGCCGCTCGCCAGCACCTGGGGCGAAAAGAGGGCCAAGAGGCCGACGCCCATGCCCCCTACCACCGGGCGCAGAGGCGCCGGCAGGCCAGTCCGTGCGAAGCCCGCCTCCACCAGCGTCATCAGCCGCATGATGGCGATGGCAAGGAGTGCACCGACTAGGCCGAGCGCGATGTAGGGCAGGAAGTCCAGCGGCACCACGTCCCGCGCCTCCGGGACGATGATCGGCGTGCCCACAGCGCCGAGTTCACGGGCCACCAGAAAGCCCACGAGGGCTGCCGCTATGACCTGAGCCACCGCGGGGATGGCATAGACACCGATGATGAGCTCAAAAGCGTAGAAAGCGCCGGTGAGCGGGGCATGAAAGGCGGCGGCAATGCCGGCCGCTGCCCCGCACCCCACCAGGATGCGCATTTCCGATCTGCTGATGCGCAGCTTCTGGCCGAGAAAAGAGCCAAATCCCGAGCCCCACTGCGTATAGCCGGCCTCCATGCCCACGGAGGCACCGAAGCCATTGCACAGCATGGTCTGGGCGGACAGGAGGAAGCTGTCCAGCAGCGACATGCGCCCGCCTTCCAGCGCATTGGCCTCCACCGGATCAACGATGGGGCGCGGGCGCAGGCGCTTCAGGGCCAGGGAATAAAGCCCGATCACGAGGCCGCCGGCGGCGGGGATGGCGTACATATAGAGATGGGAGAGATCCGACATGGCGGAGAGGAAGCCCTCCGGCCCGGCGCCGAACAGGATCTTGTGCATCTCATGAGCGCCACGGCTCATGGCCGTCACGCCGATCCCAGCCACCGCGCCGACGATGCAGGCCAGCAGAACCAGAAAGACTTCCCGCGTCCGCACCATGGCGTGCACCGCCCCGCCGACAGCGCCGACGGCGCGGCGGGGGCTCAGATCGGCACGAGAGATCCGGCCCATTCCCTCTCGCCTCAGGCAAAGCGATTGTTGCGGGGAAAGCCCTTGGGGGGCAGGCGCCCGGACGAGGCGCGCTCGCCCTGCCAGTCGAGCAGTTCGGAGACGGTCCAGGTGCGGCCCGACGTGTCCTCCCAGGTCAACCCTTCGGCTCGGGTGAAGACTTTCGCGTCGGACAGCCCCCCCTCCTTGTAGCGTTGGAGCCGCACGCCCCGGCCACGGGTCATTTCCGGAACCTGGTTGAGCGGGAAGAGGAGCAGCTTCCGGTTGTCACCAATCACCGCCACCGTATCGCCCACGGCCGGGGCCACCACGGCGGTGCGGTCAGGAAGGTCCACGGTGAGCACCTGCTTGCCCTTGCGCGTCGTGGCGAGGCACTCGTCGGAGGAGACGAGGAAGCCGCGCCCTTCCTTTGAAGCCACCAGAAGCCTCTGACCTGCCACATGGGCGAACACCGACACGATGTCCGCCTCCTGCTCCAGGTCGATCATCAGGCGCAGCGGCTCGCCATGGCCGCGCCCGCCAGGCAGCTTGGACGCCTCCAGCGTGTAGAAGCGTCCATTGGTCGCCACCACCATGAGGCGGGACGTCGTCTCCGCATAGAAGGCATGGGCGAGCGTGTCGTCGCCCTTGAACTGGAGACCCGTCACATCCGCCTGGTGGCCCTTCAACGCGCGGATCCAGCCCTTCTGGGACACCACGACCGTGATGGGTTCACGCTCCACGAGAGCCTCTGTGAAGGCGTCCTCATGCAGCACGGGGGCGGCGGCGAAGCTGGTGCGGCGACGGCCGATCTCGGTATCGGGTCCATAGGTCTTGCGCGTCTGGCGGATCTCGGTACCGATGGCCTTCCACTGGGCAGACTCGGACGCCACCAGCTTGTTGAGCTGGTCCTGTTCGCGGCTCAACGCGTCATGCTCCTTGCGGATCTCCATCTCCTCCAGCTTGCGCAGGGAGCGCAGGCGCATGTTGAGGATGGCTTCCGCCTGGACGTCGGAGAGCGAGAAGGTCCGCATCAACTCGGCCTTCGGCTCGTCCTCCTCGCGGATGATACGGATCACCTCGTCGAGGTTGAGATAGGCGACGAGATAGCCGGCCAGCACTTCAAGACGATGGGCGATCTCGCCGAGCCGATGGCGCGAGCGGCGCAGCAGCACATCCCGGCGATGGGCCAGCCACTCGCGCAGGGCATCCGCCAAAGAGAGCACCTTGGGGATCTGACCGCGCACCAGCACGTTCATGTTCAGGGGAATGCGCGCCTCAAGCTCTGTCAGCTTGAACAGGCTTTCCATGAGCACTTCCGGGTCCACATTGCGCGCCCGCGGCTCCAGCACCAGACGGATGTCCTCGGCGGATTCATCGCGCACGTCGGCGAGCAGCGGCAGCTTCTTATCGGTCAGAAGCTCGGCGATCTTCTCCACCAGGCGCGACTTGGGCACGCCATAGGGAATCTCGGTGACCACGACGAGATAGGTGCCGCGCCCGGTTTCCTCGCGCTCCCAGCGCGCCCGCACGCGAAACGAGCCGCGTCCGGTGGCATAGGCCTCCGCGACGCCGATGGGGTCCTCCACCAGCACGCCGCCGGTTGGGAAATCCGGTCCGGGCACGAATTGCAGCAGATCGGAAGCGGGCGCCTCCGGCCGGTCCAACAGATAAAGGGCCGCGTCCAGCAGTTCGGCCGCATTGTGCGGCGGGATGGACGTGGCCATGCCCACCGCGATGCCTTGCGAACCATTGGCCAAGAGATTGGGGAAGGCCGCCGGCAGCACCACCGGCTCCTCCTCGGAGCCGTCATAGGTGGGCCGGAAATCCACCGCGTCCTCGTCGATACCATCGAGCAGCAGGCGGGCGGTCTCAGTCATGCGCGCTTCGGTGTAGCGCATGGCCGCCGCGTTATCGCCGTCCACATTGCCGAAATTGCCCTGGCCATCCACCAGCGGGTAGCGCTGGGCGAAATCCTGGGCGAGACGCACGAGGGCGTCATAGACCGCCTGATCGCCATGGGGGTGGAACTTGCCGATGACGTCGCCCACCACGCGGGCGCATTTCTTGAAGCCCGTCCCCGGATCCAGCTTCAGCTGGCGCATGGCGTGGAGGATGCGCCGGTGCACCGGCTTCAGCCCGTCCCGCGCATCAGGAAGCGCCCGATGCATGATGGTGGACAGGGCATAGGCGAGGTAACGCTCCTCAAGGGCGGTCTTGAGGGCGACCGGCTCGATGGAACCTTCGCTGGGCGGGGGAGTGCGCTTGGCCATGTGGTTCGACTAGCGCGCTCCACAGCGACACACAAGGCGCCATGTGAACACCGCGACGTTGCCGCAGCGGTAGCGCAACTTTGCCGTAAAGTCGGCTCTCTGTATCTGTTCCGCAGCAGAGCGTGAACGATCGTTCAGACAAATGGTTAATTCGCCCACATCGGCGCCTCCGACAAATCTTACTTGTGCTTCAGATGGAACAAATCACCGACATCTTGGCTTTAGACACTCATTAGCAGCACCGAACGGTGCGCCACATCGCTTCGAAGGAGAAGCTGAGATGAAACGTCTTGTTGTTGCTTGCTGTGGGGCTGCGGCACTGGGAATCGTCTCGCTCGCCGGCCAGGCCCAGGCCATGCCGCTCACCCCGGCGACACCCGCCGCTCCGGCCGCCCAACCGCTCGGCATGGCTCGAGGGGGGGTGAGCGCCGAGCAGGTGGCATGGCGCCGCGTCTGCCGTCCCGTGCGCACCTGGTGGAATGGGCGGCCGGTCGTCGTCCAGCGTTGCAATCGCGTCTGGGTGGGTCCGCCGCGCGGATATGGCTATGGTCCCCGGCCCGCTCCGCGTTACGGCAACTATTACGCCCCGCCGCCCCGCCGCTTCTATTGAAGCAGGTCAGGCTAAGGCTTCCAGAACATGCTTCAGCATCGGCCCGCAGCTCCCGCTCCGGGCCGAATGGCGTCAAGTCAACGCGATGTTGCCCGTCGCAGGGCCGACAGGAAGCCTGATCGCGCTTCCGGAACGCTCAACCCGCGCGGTTCGAACACCCGTCGGGCGAGGAAGTATTCGGTCAGGCGGAAGGCATCCTCAAGATCACCCACCGACGGCGGCACGATGGAGCCCACCAGGAAGGATGGCAGTGGAAGAAGCAGGTCAGCATAGGGCGCGCCCGCATCTTCGGAAACGGCCCGGCCCGTCCGTGGCGAGACAAAAACCAGATTATTGTTCCCCCCCGTGGCCGCACAGCTCTGCAGTTCCAGGCCGAAGCCCAGTTCACCTAGCATTGCCAGTTCGAACCGCGCCAGCAGTTCGCCGGCGGCCAGGGGCTCGGTGAAGGCATCCAAGATGGCGTCCAGCACACCATAAAGGCCAGGATGGGGGTCGCGCTCGGGCAGGAGGTGCAGCAGGGTGCCCATATAGGTGACGCCGAACGCTCCATGGGCCGCCTCCATCAGCCGCCCCGCCCGCTCCTCCACGGGTTCCAGGCTGAAGAGGCCCAATTGCTCGGGCACCCGCGCGCGCCACACCGCCCGCACCTTGTTGCCTGGTTGCAGCACAGGCGCCTGTCGGCGGGAGAACCCGCCGCGCACAAGGCCCAGATGCCGGCCCCGCGCCTGCGTCATCAGTTCAACGACGGCATTGTTCTCACCGTGCCGCCGCACGCCGATGACAATGCCCTCGTCGATCCATTCCACGGCAGCGTCAAGTCCCCGTTATTCGCCCCTGGGAAATTCCAGCCCCATCTCGCGATAGCGCTCGGGGTCATCGGCCCAATTCTCCCGCACCTTCACGAACAGGAACAGGTGGACCGGCGCCTCGACGATCTCAGATATCTCAGCGCGGGCTTCCGATGAGATGGTCTTGATGGCGCTGCCACCCTTGCCCAGCACGATCTTGCGCTGGCTTTCGCGTTCCACATAGATGGTCTGCTCGATGCGGACCGAGCCGTCACGCAACTGCTTCCAGCTTTCCGTTTCCACGGTGGAGCGGTAGGGCAGTTCGTCATGCAAGCGCAGGAACATCTTCTCGCGCGTGATCTCCGCCGCCAGCATACGCATGGGGGCATCGGTGATCTGGTCTTCCGGATAGAGCCAGGGACCAAAGGGCACGGAGCCGGCGAACCAGCTCTTCACATCCTCGACTCCGTCGCCAGTGAGGGCGGAGACCATGAACACCTTGTCGAAGGACAGGCGTCCGGTCAGCTCCGCCACAAGCGCCAGCAAGGTATCGCGGCGAATGAGGTCAATCTTGTTGAGAATCAAGGCGCGCGGACGGCGCACTTCGCCGAGCGACCTCAGAATGGCTTCCACGTCCTCATCGAGGCCGCGCTTGGCATCCACCAGGAGAGCAACAAGATCCGCATCCGAGGCGCTGGTCCAGGCGGTGGAAACCATCGCCCGCTCGAGCCGCCGCTTGGGCGAGAAGATGCCGGGCGTGTCCACCAGGATCACCTGCGCGGCGCCATCAATCAGGATGCCGCGCACGATGGCCCGGGTGGTCTGCACCTTGTGCGAGACGATGGAAACCTTGGTGCCGACCAAGGCATTGGTCAGCGTGGATTTTCCCGCATTGGGCGCGCCCAGCAGCGCGACGAAGCCACAGCGGGTGGGGTCCGGCGCGGCCGGCAGGTCTTCGATGTCGTCCATTTCACTCATGTCTTGTCCCCGGCACTGACGCCTTCCCTTGCAAGGAAAGCGGAGGCTGCCGCCTTCTGCGCCGCCTGCTTCGACTGTCCCTGAGCCTCTGCCGGGTCAAGCCCCGGCAATTCCACGCTGATGGAGAAGAGCGGCGCATGATCCGGACCGGACCTTCCCACTTCCCGATAAACCGGCGGGGGCAAACCCCGGCCCTGCGCCCATTCCTGGAGCACGGTCTTGGGATCGCGCAGGGGCCGCTTGGGCGCCTCCAACCGGGAGCGCCAGAAGCGCTCCACCAGTGCATGGGCAGCCGGATAGCCGCCATCCAAATAGACCGCTGCCACCACCGCCTCGGCAACATCCGCCAGGATGGTCCGCCGCTTGCGAGCCCCCGACTGGGCCTCGCCCGTGCCGACTCGGATCAGGCTGCCGACACCCATGGCATCTGCCACCTCGGCGCAGGCCTCTTCGCGCACCAGGTCGGCGAGGCGGCGGGAAAGTTCGCCTTCCTCGGCACCGGGAAAGGCGTCATAGAGCATGTGGGAGACAATGCTTCCCAGCACATGATCGCCCAGGAATTCCAGCCGCTGATACGAGCGCACGCGGGGCGCGCTGCCTTTCACGGCGCTGATATGAGTCAGTGCCAGCTCGATCAGAGCGCGGTCGGCGAAGGGATGGCCGATACGGGTCTCGAATGCGGCGATGTCGCCGCCACTGCCGGTCATCGCACAATCGTGAACAGGCGCGACCAGCGCACGGTCCACGGCCATCTCCAGAACTGCCACGCCGGCGCATGATCGCCCACCGAGAAGAAGATGATCTGCGCCTTGCCAATGAGATTCTCGTAAGGAACGTAGCCCACTTGGCTCAATACGCGGCTATCCGCCGAATTGTCCCGGTTGTCGCCCATCATGAAGAAATGGCCGGGGGGCACCTGATAGACCTGCGTATTGTCGTAGAAGCCATTATCCACTAGGTCGAGCGTCTCATAGGATACGCCGTTCGGCAGTGTCTCCTTCCAGCGCTTCACCGGCACGGGACGGCCGCTCCCGTCATCCTCCATCACGTCCGGCAGTCGCTCGCGCTTCACCGGGGTCCCGTTGATGTGGAGCAGGCCGTTGATCATCTGGATCCGATCGCCGGGCAGGCCAACCACGCGCTTGATATAGTCGGTCTCGTTGTCCTTGGGCAGCTTGAAGACCACCACGTCGCCCCGCTGGGGATCGGCCCCCATGATGCGGCCCGAGAACAGATTGGGCGAGAAGGGAATGGAGAAGCGTGAATAGCCGTAGCTGAACTTGGAGACGAACAGGTAGTCACCGATCAGCAGCGTGTCCTTCATGGACCCGGAGGGAATATTGAAGGGTTGAAACAGCAAGGTCCGGATCACCAAGGCGATCAGAAGCGCATGGAAGATCACACGGACGGTTTCGAGGAAGCCGCCTTCCTTCTTGGAATCGCTGGTAGATGTCATAGACCGTCCGGTAGTCCCAAGGCTCTGGAGACGGCGCGAGACGCGCGCTCCCTGCACAGCCGCACCTTTGGCCGGAAAACCCACGCCGGCCATGCGGTCGCACTTCTATAGACGCTTCGGCCGGAGCGGGCAATCAACCCGGATCAAGGCCGGAGATTGGCCAATAAAAACCCTATCTCACTTCTATCTGGGACAGACTTGTGGGATCACGCGCCAATCGGCGACGCAGTTCCGCCAGCAGCGCAAGGTTTCCCTCGCGGTAACTCACCTGCCCCACATGCAGCCAGATATCGAAGACCAGGTGGAGATGCTCCTCTTCACCAATGACCACAACGCCTTCGCCCACCTGCGCCGGCACGAAACTGGCCTCGTTCATGTGGCGGTAGAGGGTGCCCCACATGCGTCCGCCGGTATCAAGGCCCAGCATACGGTCGGTTCCGAAATTGATCTTGGAGGGCTTGATGCGGTCGAGATCGAAGACAGCAAAGCCCGGCCAGAGATACCAGGCCCTTGAAGCGTCCTGCCGACGAACATAGCCATAGCAGGGCTGATCCTTGATTTTCACTGCAAAATCATAGGCCTGGAGTGGCACTAGGTCGTGGTCGAGGGTGGCGAACCTGCGCACACCGGCAGGCAGGATCAGGTTGCGCAGCACCCAGTTGAGGGCGGTGGCGTGGGACCTGGAAGAATGGAACTTCACCAGCGGCGCCTTGGGCAGGCGGCAATAGGTGCGACCTGCCGCCTCGCAGAAGGCGCGAATCTTCCGGGCGGCCTCCGCATCTGTAGAATTATCGCACACTATCAATGGGATAGATGGCGTCAGCGTGGCCATGGCATCGGAGAGCAGCGCCACGGCCTCGGGAATGTTGAAGGCGATGGTGAACGCGACCACGGGCGCATCCAAGGCACGGATGGCGGCCACGGCAGCTGCCTGGTCCGGGCTGCGCTTGCGATAGTGGATCGCGTCAAGCACCTGATAACGCAGATGAAATAGCCCGCGCTGAAGCGGGCCACCCAGGACGATGTCGCGAAACGTCAAACCCACTGCCTGTGGCTCCCGCCCACCCGCGCCGCGCGCGCCGCCCCGCGCCGAACGGACCTTGTCCCCCCGGCACACCATTCCGGCCGGGTTCAAGCCTGATCACATAGCATAAGCGGTGAGGACCGCCCTCCTCCACCCTCTTCCGCGCGAATTGCGTGCCCCGGTTACCTCACCGGACGGGGGTGGCCGAAATGATCACATGGGCGGCGCAGAGCGGCCCCTCATCGGTGATCGAGAGATCGATCTGCGGCTCATATCCCTCTGGAATCAATGACTTGAGCCGCTCCGCAGCGCCGCCGGTGAGCCGCAAGGTGGGCTTGCCGGAGGGCAGGTTGACCACCCCCATGTCCCGCCAGAAGACCCCATGGCTTAAGCCCGTCCCGAGCGCCTTGGCGCAGGCCTCCTTGGCGGCGAAGCGCTTGGCATAGGTCTCCACCCGGCGGGCGCGACGGTCGGCCTTGGCGCGCTCCTCGGGGGTGAAAATCCTGTCCAGGAAACGGTTTCCGAACCGTTCAATGGATTTGGCGATACGCCGGGCGTCGGTGAAATCGGAGCCGGTGCCGATGATCATGCGGCCTGTTCCTTCCGTTCCCCCCGCCCCTCTGCGATGACCTCGCGCATGCGCCGAACAGCGCCTTCGAGGCCGGTGAACAAGGCTTCGCCCACCAGGAAATGGCCGATATTCAGCTCGAGGATCTGCGGAATTCCAGCCATGATTCGCGCGGTCTCGAAATTGAGGCCGTGTCCCCCATGGACCTCCAGGCCGAGCCCCTCCGCCTGCCGCGCTCCGGCGATGAGCCGGACAAGCTCGCCCTCCGCCTCCCCGGCCCGGCCCTCGGCCAGGAGGTCGCACCAGGCGCCCGTGTGCAGCTCGACGATGTCGGCGTTGAGGGCCGAGGCGGCCGCGATCTGGAGGGGGTCGGCGGCGATGAAGAGGGAGACCCGGATGCCGGCCGCCTTCAAGGCGGCGATCTTGGGTCCGAGCTCGGCCTGCTGGCCGGCGGCGTCGAGCCCGCCCTCGGTGGTGCGCTCCTCCCGCCGCTCGGGAACGAGGCAGCAGGCATGGGGCTGGGTCGCGAGGGCGATGGCGACCATCTCGTCGGTGGCGGCCATCTCGAAATTGAGGGGGAGCGGGATCTCCGCCTTCAGGCGCGCCATGTCGGCGTCGCGGATATGGCGGCGGTCCTCCCGCAGATGGGCGGTGATGCCGTCGGCGCCGGCGGCCATGGCCAAGGCGGCGGCACGCACCGGGTCGGGATGGACGCCGCCCCGGGCATTGCGCACCGTGGCCACGTGGTCAATGTTCACTCCGAGCCGGACCGGCCTTTCCATCGCCTTTTCTCCTGACGGCTCAGCCGTTGATGCGCACCACGCTCGACACGTTCGGCCGCTTGCGCAGGTCGGACATGATGGCGTTGAGGTGGCGCAGGTCGAACACGCCGAGATCGATGACCATTTCGTGGAAGTCGGGCGAGCGCGCGCGCATCTGGATGCCCTCGATATTGCCATTGCGGTCGGCGATGGCGGTGGCGATCTGGGCGAGCGAGCCGGGCTCGTTCACGGAGGTCACCACGATCTGGGCCGGGAAGCGGCCTTCGCTCAGCTCGTCCACGTCCCAGCGCACGTCGAGCCAGTGCTCGGGGGTGTCCTCGAACTGCTGGAGCGCCTTGGACTGGATGGGGTAGATGGTGATCCCCTCGCCGGGGGTCAGGATGCCCACGATACGATCGCCGGGCACGGCGCCGCCTTCCTTCGCGAAGCGCACCGGCAGTTCGCCATTGATGCCGCGAATGGGAATGGCGCCGTCATCGTCCTCCGGCGCGTCGGGGATCTTGAACTTGAGGTTCTGCCCCCGCTTCAGCTCGAACCAGCCTTCCCCATTGGGCGCCTTGTTGCCGCCGGAGCGGTCCTCCAGGCGCTGGGCATTCCAGTCGGGATGGACGGCGCGAATGAGGTCGTCGGGCTTGATCTCGCCGCGCCCCACGGCCGCGAACACGTCCTCGATGGAGGTGCGGGCGAGGCGCGGCATGGCCTTGGACAGAGCCTCCTCGGAAAACAGCTTGCCGGCGCGGGCGAAATTGCGCTCGGCGATCTTGCGGCCGAGGCCGGCATATTGGGCGCGCACGGCCGCGCGAGTGGCCCGGCGCACGGCGGCCCGGGCCTTGCCGGTAACGGCGATGGTCTCCCAGGCGCCTGGCGGGGTCTGGGCCTTGGAGGTGATGATCTCCACCTCGTCGCCATTCTTCAGTTCCGACACTAGCGGGGCGACGGTACCGTTGATCTTGCACCCTACGGCGGTGTTGCCCACATCGGTGTGCACCGCATAGGCAAAGTCGATGGGCGTCGCCCGGCGCGGCAGGGCGATGAGGCGGCCCTTGGGGGTGAAGCAGAAGACCTGGTCGTGGAACAGTTCGAGCTTGGTGTGCTCCAGGAACTCTTCCGGGCTTAGGCCCTGGGAGAGGTTCTCGATGGTCTTGCGCAGCCAGGCATAGGCCCGGCTCTCATTGGACAGGATCACCGGCTGCTCATCCGACCCGTCCTTATAAAGGGCATGGGCCGCGATGCCGTATTCGGCGATGTCGTCCATGTCCCGGGTGCGGATCTGCAGCTCCACGCGCTGGCGCCGGGGGCCGATGACGGTGGTATGCAGGGAGCGGTAGTCGTTGGGCTTGGGGGTGGAGATGTAGTCCTTGAAGCGGCCGGGCACGATGGGCCACTTGGTGTGGACGATGCCGAGCGCGCGGTAACAATCCTCCACCGAAGAGACGATGACCCGGAAGCCGTAGAGATCGGACAATTGCTCGAAGCCGATGGCCTTGCGCTCCATCTTGCCCCAGATGGAAAAGGGCCGTTTCTCGCGCCCCTTCACCAGCGCGCTGATCTCGCGCCGCTCCAACTCGTCATGCAGCTCGCGCTCGATCTCCTCCACCAGCGGGCCGTTGCGCTCGCGCAGCTCGGAAACGCGCACGGTGATGGATTCGTAGGCTTCGGGGGAAAGCTGGCGGAAGGAGAGTTCCTCCAGTTCCTCGCGCATGTCCTGCATGCCCATGCGGGCGGCGAGCGGGGCGTAAATGTCCAGGGTTTCCTGGGCCACCCGGTCGCGCTTTTCCTGCGGCACATATTTCAGTGTGCGCATGTTGTGCAGGCGGTCGGCGAGCTTGACCAGCAGCACGCGCACGTCATCGGCGATGGCGAGCAGAAGCTTGCGCAGGTTTTCCGCCTGCTTGGCCTGCTTGGAGACCAGATCCAGCTTCTTGATCTTGGTCAGGCCCTCCACCAGCTGGGCGATCTGGGTGCCGAACAGGCGTTCGATCTCGGCCTTGGTGGCACCGGTATCCTCAATGGTGTCGTGGAGCAGCGCCGCCACGATGGTGGCATCGTCCAGCTCCAGGTCCGTGAGGATGGCCGCCACTTCCAGCGGGTGGGAGAAATAGGGATCGCCGGAGGCGCGCACCTGCGTGCCATGCGCGCGCATGGCATAGACATAGGCTCGATCGAGCAGCGCCTCGTCGGTGTTCGGATTATACCGACGGACGCGCTCCACGAGTTCGTACTGGCGCATCATGGCCGAACGGACCGCCGAAGACTGAGAAGACGGGCATTACCCGCCCTGGAATTTATACAAGGTTATCACGGACGGGGCCGTCCGGCGCAAGGGACCGCGCCGGCAAATCCGAAAATGCATAGCTGCGTCAAGGCAGAAGCAGGGTTGACCCGGTTGTGGCGCGCCCTTCCAGGTCCCGGTGCGCCCGCTCGGCGTCCTTCAGCGCATAGGTCTGGTGCACGGGGATCTTGACCGCGCCCTTGATGACCATTTCAAACAGGTCATTGGCGGTGGCCAGAAGCTCCTCGCGCGTCGCCACATAGGTGCCGAGCGTCGGGCGGGTGGCGTAGAGCGAGCCCTTCTGCGACAGCGTCAGCAGGTCGAAATTGGTGATGGCGCCCGAGGCATTGCCGAAGGACACCCAAAGGCCACGCGGCTTCAGGCAGTCGAGGGAGGCCGGATAAGTGGCCTGCCCGACGCCGTCATAGACCACGTCGCACATCTTGCCCGACGTGATCTCCTTCACGCGATGGACGAAATCCTCCTCGCGATAAAGGACCACGTGGTCGACGCCATTGGCGAGAGCCAGTTCCGCCTTGTCCTTGGACCCCACCGTGCCGATGACGGTGGCACCCAGGGCATGGGCCCACTGGGACAGGATCAGCCCGACGCCCCCGGCGGCAGCCTGGATGAGAATGGTATCTCCCGCTTTCACCTCATAGGTCCGGCGCACCAGGTACTGGGCCGTCATGCCCTTGAGCATCATGGCGGCGGCGGTGCGGTCGTCGATGGCGGCGGGCAGGTGCACCAGCACGGAGGCGGGAATGTTGCGCACCTCGGCATAGGCGCCCATGGCCCCGGCATAGGCGACGCGGTCGCCCGCATGGAAGTCGTTCACATGCTCGCCCACCGCCACCACTTCGCCGGCGCCCTCATTGCCGGGGATGAAGGGCATCTGGGGGGCCTTGTAGAGCCCGGTGCGAAAATAGGTGTCGATGAAATTGAGGCCGATGGCGGTGTGGCGGATCTGCACCTCGCCCGGCCCGGGAGGCGGCACGGTGATGGTCTCAAAGGTGAGAACCTCCGGACCGCCGGTCCGGTGCACGCGAATCGCCGCAACCATGTCGTCGCCTCCAACCCGTTTTCCGGCTTGGCCGGCCGCGCCGCGGCCCTGCCCGGCTGCCGGAGCGCGGGCATGATAGGCGCTCCCCGTCCCTCGGCAAGCACTCAAGCGGTTTGTGGGTCGTGCTCAGGGCTTGTGCCGTGCCGCGCCGGTCCCGTGCGTGTCCGCCAGCCGTCGGCGCCGGCGTCCGGCGGCCATGATGTTCATGGCCTCCACCAGCACCGCGAAGGCCATAGCGGCATAGATGTAGCCCTTGGGGATGTGGAAGCCCAGGCCATCCGCCACCAGCGTGGTGCCGATCAGCACCAGGAAGGCCAGCGCCAGCATCTTGGTGGTGGGGTGGGATCCGATGAAGGCGCTCAGCGGGCCGGAGGCCACGAACATCACAGCCACCGCGATCACGACCGCCAGCACCATGATCTCCAGATGCTCGGCCATGCCGATGGCGGTGAGGATGGAATCGATGGAGAAAACGAGGTCGAGCAGCGCGATCTGCGCCACCATCATGAGGAAGGCGGAACTGGCGGGCGCGACGCCGCCGGGCTCCTCCCCCTCCATCTCGCCATGCATCTCGGTGGTCGCCTTGGCCACCAGGAAGGCGCCGCCGGCAATGAGGATGATGTCCCGCCAGGAGACGTCATGGCCCATCACCGTGAACAGGGTCTGCTGCAGCCCGATGAGCCAGGACAAGGTGAAGAGGAGCGCGATGCGCATGAACAGCGCAAGGCCGAGCCCGATCTGCCGCGCCCGGAGCGCCTGATGGGCCGGCAGGCGCTGCACCAGGAGCGAGATGAAGATCACATTGTCGATGCCGAGCACGATCTCCATGGCCACCAGCGTGACCAGCGCCGCCCAGGCTTCGGGGGATGAGATCCAGGCCAACATTCGCGTCTCCCGTTCAGGCGGTCCCGGCGTGCCGGCGCACCCTACCGCCAAAGCATGCCGCCTGCCGAGGCTCTTGAGGGGACTTGGCGGGGGATGGGACGACGCACCGCGCGACGCCGGGCGCCCTTGCCGCTAAACTGCCGCCACCTGAATATCGATCCCCGGCGCGATCCGGATGCCGGGATCGCGCGTTCCACCATGAGCCGGCCGCCTGCGCAGGGTTGGGCTGGCCTTCGTCCCGGCGCAGGGACGCGCAGCGTGCGGAGGTTGCCATGCCCCACCAACTGAACCCCGACCAATTGAACGCCGATCCGTTGAACACGGATCCGTCGAGCCCCGATTTGGCGCGCGCTTTGCCCCTGAATCACGAGGTGATCGTGGTGGGCGGCGGGCCGGCGGGTCTTGCGGCCGCCATTGGGCTCGCCCGCGCGGGCGTCCCCACGGCGCTGGTGACGGGACCGGAGCGCGGCGTCGACCAGCGCACCACGGCCCTGATGGAAGGCTCGGTCCAGATCCTCACCGCCTACGGCCTGTGGGAGCGCCTGGCGCCCCACACCGCGCCATTGCGGGACCTGCGCATCGTGGATGCCACCCGCCGCCTCATGCGTGCGCCGGAAGTCACCTTCCGAGCCGCCGAGATCGGGCTGGAGGCGTTTGGCTACAATATCGAGAACGAGGCGCTGCGGGGCGAATTGACCACGGCGGCGCTGGCCACCCCCAATCTCCACATCGCCCGCGCCTCGCTCACGGACGTGAGCGTGGCCGGCGAAGCGGCGCGGGTGTTTCTCGATGATGGCAGCACCCTCACCGCCCGCCTCGTCATCGCCGCAGACGGGCGCCAGTCCCGGGTCCGGCAGGCGCTGGGCATCGGGCTGAAGTCGCAAGCCTATCCCCAGGTGGCGCTGACCTTTACCGTCGCCCACGCCCGCCCGCACGAGGACATCTCCACCGAATTCCACACCGAGACCGGCCCCTTCACGCTGGTGCCCCTGCCGGGGCTTCGCTCCTCCATCGTGTGCGTGGTGAGCGAGCGGGAGGCGGTGACGCTGCTCGGCCTCGACGACACCGCGCTCGCCCGCGAGCTGGAGCGGCGCGCCCATTCCATCCTCGGCGCCTTCACCCTCCAGCCGGGCCGCGGCGCCTTCCCGCTCTCGGCGGAAACGGCGCGCAGCCTGGTGGGCGAGCGGGTGGCACTCATGGCAGAGGCGGCCCATGTGATGCCGCCCATCGGCGCGCAGGGGCTCAATCTGGGCCTGCGGGACGCGGACGCCCTGGTCCGCGCCGTGGGCGCGGCCTTCGCGGCCGGGCGTGATCCCGGCGAGGCGGACCTGCTGGCCGGCTATGAGCGGGAACGGCGGCTGGACATTGAGGGGCGCATGCGGGCGGTGGACCTGCTCAACCGCTCGCTCCTGTCCGACCTCGTGCCGGTGCAGGGCCTGCGGGGGCTCGGTCTTTACCTTCTCGATCGCGTGGGTCCGCTGCGCCGGCGCCTGATGCGGCTGGGGGTCGGTAGCCAGGCCGCCTGAACCCGGCGGACAACCCCAAAAAGAAAGGGGGCGGTCCCGGCGGGACCGCCCCCTTTTTTTTGCGTCCGGTCGCTCAGCGCGGCTGGTTGGCGCGGGCGACGTGGTCGCGCAGCTCCTGCAGCGAAGCAAAGCGCAACACGCCATCGGGAAGCTCGGCCTGGATGGAGCCGTCCGAATAGAGCGTATAGGCCATGCCGCCCACGATGCCCGACTTCAGGATAGTGGGCTCGGCCACTTCCGGCGGACGCGGCGGCTCGGCGCGGCGCACCGGGGCAGGCGGGGGAGCCGGGGGCGCGGGCGGGGCCGGCGGGGGCGCGAACGGCCGGGGCACGGGCGGCTGGCGCAGCTCGGTGCGCGGCTCCGGCCGCGGCTCGGGACGCTCAGTCCGCTCGGTCCGCTCCAGGGACATGGGCGCGGAAATGGGCGCGGGAGCGGGCTCCGGCGGGGGCAGGTCGGCCGGCGGCTCGGCAGGCAGGCGCAAGCGCGAGGCCAACGTCTCGCCTTCCGTCAGGCGGCCGAGAATGCGGCCGCGACGGGCATCGGCGGGGGGCGCCGGCTCGGCCGGGGGCTCGGACGGGCGTGACCGCACGAAGGGCGGCAAGGTGGGGCGGCCGGTGCTCTCCGCGGCGGGCGCCTGGCGCATGGGGGCCGGGGGCGGCGGCGGGGGCGCATAGGTCTCAGCCTCGTCCTCCTCCTCATCCTCCAGCGCGGGCTGGAAGGCGGGCGTCGAGGCCGGCGTAAAGGCCGGCGCGGCTGCCGCCGCGGCGGAGACTGCGCCGGCGGGGGCGGCCTGGTCGAGACGGGCGGCAAGGCCCGCCAATTCCTTCAGGACGGCGGAAATGCCCACCAGCACGATGCCGCCCGACAGGACCGCGGCACCCGCCGCGATCAGCGCATTGCCGAAATTGGACACGAAGATCGCCATACCGAGCACCGACACGACGAGGCCGACCAGCGCCAGGAGAAAACCGATAGCACCCACTAACCGCCACATATGATCACTCCAAGCACGAACCGCGCGGCACGATCGTCCAAAGCAAATTGCGGTCCAGGCAAGAAATCGGCGTCGCCGCTGTTGTCCGATCTCCCAGCCCGCCCTATCTAGATCGCAGTTCGGGCGACCCTCCATCCTCGGTCACCGGGGGGACGTCGCCGAACCCTACCGGATCGATTGCGGAGACGCCCCATGTCTTTCACGCTTCCCGAACTGCCCTACTCCTACGACGCGCTCGCCCCCTACATGTCCCGCGAGACGCTCGAATATCATCACGACAAGCATCATCTTGCGTATGTCAATAACGGTAACAACCTCCTAAAGGGAACTGAATTTGAGGGAAAATCCCTCGAGGAGATCGTCAAGGGCTCCTACGGGAAGAATGCCGGCCTCTTCAACAATGCCGGCCAGCACTACAACCACCTGCACTTCTGGAACTGGATGAAGCCGAATGGCGGCGGCGCCATCCCCGGTGAGCTCGAAAAGAAGATCATCGAGGACATCGGCTCGGTGGAGAAGTTCAAGGAGGAGTTCGTGGCGGCCGGCGTCGGCCAGTTCGGCTCCGGCTGGGCCTGGCTCACCCTCAAGGACGGCAAGCTGTCCGTGACCAAGACCCCGAACGGCGAGAACCCGCTGGTGCATGGCGGCGTGCCGCTGCTGGGCGTCGATGTGTGGGAGCACTCCTATTATATCGACTACCGCAACCGCCGCCCCGATTATGTGAAGGCCTTCGTGGACCACCTGGTCAATTGGGACTATGTGGCCGAGCTGTATTCCAAGGCGGGCTGACCTGTCTCACGGACCTTGTCCGGGTCCTGCCCTCAAAGGGTCCTGATCAGGCCGGGAGCGCGCCGCGCTCTCGGCTTTTTTATTTTCGATACCAGGGTGGCACGCAGCAAGCCCGGCGTGCGCCGCAAGTTCCGCACAAGGAATAGGCGGCAAAATACAATCTTCTGGGGCATTGCACGCAGGTGCACCGGGGCTGCTGCATTGCAATGCATAAATTTCTTGCATCCAAAGGTCTTCCGGGCAAGATGTGCCGCTCACAATCATGTGAGCGGGATCAGCGCCCCTGTCGCCCCGCGCTGGTCATCTTTCGGGGGCTGATGCAACGCGTTCGAGTTGGGCCGTAACACGATGCGTATCCTGCTTTCCGACCGTCTGCCGCGCGCCTTCGCAGACCGTCTCGCGCTGCTCCTGATCGTCGCCGTCTCCCTCATCGGCCTTTGGACCTACCACGATTACGGCCTGGGCTGGGACGACTTCACGCACTCGCAATATGGCGACCTGCTGCTGCGCTACTTCGCGTCGGGCCTGACGTCGCAGCGCGTGTTCTCGTTCGTGAACCTCTATTATTACGGCGGCAGCTTCGATCTGGTCGCCGCATGGCTGGGCAAGCACCTGCCGATCGATATTTTCGACCTGCGCCGGCTGCTTGGCGGCATGGTCGGCATTCTCGGCATGGTCATCGTCTGGCGCACCGGCCGTCGCCTCGGCGGCCCGGTCTGCGGCCTCATGGCGCTGTGCCTGCTGGCCATCTGCCCGCTTTAT
Organism: Aquabacter sp. L1I39; assembly: GCF_017742835.1. GTDB lineage: Bacteria > Pseudomonadota > Alphaproteobacteria > Rhizobiales > Xanthobacteraceae > L1I39. The sequence goes on along the minus strand of NZ_CP072392.1, from coordinate 3,633,562 downwards.
TACGGGCACATGTTCATGAATGCGAAGGACGCCCCCTTCGCTGTGGCCGTGGCCGCTCTGGTCTATTCGCTGGTGCGGGCGCTCGACGAATTTCCCCGGCCCACCTGGCGTACGGTCGCGATCTTCGCGGTGGCGCTCGGCTTCACCATCGGCACCCGCGTGCTCGGCGCCATCTCGGTGGTCTATCTGACCGCCGCTCTGGCCCTGCTCCTGCTGGTGGAATGGCGCCGGCTCGGCCTGAAGGCCGCCGCCGGCCGCATGGCCACCTTCATCGGCCTGCTCGCCCTCGGCCTGCCCATGGCCTATCTCATCATGGGCCTCGCCTGGCCCTGGTCGGTGATCGAGCCGCTGAACCCCATCCACGCGCTGACCTATTATTCCCATTTCTGGGAAGTGCCCTGGCGCGAACTCTATGAGGGCCGCCCGGTCCTGGTACCGGACATGCCGCGCACCTATGTGCCGACCCTGTTCGCGGTGCAGATGCCGGAATTCTTCCTGGCCCTCGCCGTGGCGGGCATGGGCGGCGCCCTGGTGGCGAGCCTGTTCGGCAAGGCCTCCCCCAACCGCCGGGCCCAGCTGATGCTGGTGCTCACCGCCGCGCTGTTCCCGATCCTGCTCACGGTGGTGACGCGGCCGGTGATGTATAACGGCATCCGCCATTTCGTCTTCGTCACCCCGGCTTTGGCGCTGCTGGGCGGCCTCGCGGGCAACTGGGCCTGGTCCTGGGCCGTGCGGCACGGAGAGACCGCGCGGGCAGCCTTTGCCGGCATCTTCGCCCTGGGCATCCTGCTGCCGGCGAACGAATTTGCCCAGCTCCACCCGCTCCAATACACCTATTACAACCACATCGTGGGCGGCGTGCGCGGGGCCGAACCCATGTTCATGCTGGATTACTGGGGCCTTGCCTTCAAGCAGGCCACCGCCGAGCTGGATGAATATGTGGAGGAGCACCGCCGCTCGCTGCCACAAGGCCGCAAGTTCCGTGTGGCGGTGTGCGGTCCGCACCGGGCGGCTGCAGCGGAACTCGGCCCGCGCTACGAAACCACCTACGACACCCACAATGCCGACTTCGCGCTGATGCTCGACGAATTCTACTGCGCCAAGGTGCAGGCGCCGGTGATCGTGAAGGTGGAGCGGGACGGCGTGGTGTTCGCGCGGGTCTATGACGTGCGCGGCCGCAGCTTCCCCTCGGTGTTCGCCTCCGGGCAGTAAGCCGGAACGAAGGAGGACCCCGCGTCGCCGACAGCGAACCGCTGCGGCGACGCTTTTTTGTGCCGGGCGCAGAGCATTCGCGCCCCCAAGCGGCACGCCCGATGGGGCGATTTTACTTTAAATTCCAAAATACTGCGCCACACTCCTAAGTCTGCGCGCGAACTTGAAGAAAGGCCATCCGGCCCTGTTTGGCGGGGACCGCGCCGCGGCGAACCGTGCGCGCCGGCTCAGAACAGCTTCATCCGCCGGAACACCCAGGCCAAGCCGAGGGCGAAGGCGATCAGCAGGAAGGAGATGATCCAGAAGGATTCGGGATTCTCTTCCCCCGGTATACCCCCCACATTCATGCCGAACAGGCCGGACACGAAGGTGAGCGGGGCGAACACCACGGTCACCACCGCCAGCACCAACATGGACTGGTTCATCTGCTCGGCCCGCCGGTCCACCAACTGGTCGCGAATGAGGGAGGCCCGCTCGCGGATGGAATCCAGCTCTTCGGTGAAGCGCGTCACCCGGTCCGCCGCGTCCCGCAGCCGGTTGCGGTCCTTGGGGCCGATCCACGGATCGTCCTCCAGCGAGAAATGGGTCAGAGCCTCCCGCTGGGGCGCGATGTGGCGGCGCAGCTTGATGGAGACCCGCCGCAGGATGGCTTGGCGGGGCATGATGTCGGACGCCTGCCCGCCGGCCACCTCGTCCTCCAATTCGTCCGCCTGGTCCATGAGCGCGGCCACCACCGAATCCAGCCGCTCCACCAGCCGCATGGCCAGATCCGCCACCATCTCCCCTTGCGTGCGCGGGCACCGGCCCCGCCGCAGCGCGTCGATGAAGTCGGCGATGGCCGAGACCGGCTCGTGCTGGAGCGTCACGATGCGCCGCTCCTCCACCCAGAAATGGACGCCCTGGAGTTCCTCCGGCAAGGCGTTCCGATGCAAATTCACCGCCCGCAGCACCAGATAGGCGCCATCGGCGTGCATGGCGCAGTGGGGCCGGCTTTCGTCGTCCAGCATGGAATCGATGATGAGCGGGTCGATGCGGCTGCGCTCTCGCAGCCAATCCTGCCGGCGCCGGGGCAGCGCACGGAAATGCAGCCACAGGAAGCCGTTCTGCGGCAGTGGCTCCTCCAGCACTTCGCCGCTGGCCACGATCCTGCCGCCGCCCTTCCCGTCGAAGAGCCAGGCCTCCAGCAAACCCTCGGCCAACAAACCTTCGGCCCCTTGGACGTGCATGCGGATCCCCCGAAGTGCGCGGCGCCTGACTGCCAGAAAGAAGCCGGCCGGGAAAGAGGGCGCGCCTGCGCGCCCACCATGGGCACGATTGCGCGCACCTTGATGACAGCCCCGGAACGGCGAGGGTCCGGCGCTGCCGCCTCAGCCGGTCAGGCAAGAGCGGGCAGGATGCGCGCCCAGCTGCGGATGCCCTTGTGGAAGGAGGTCAGGTCATATTTCTCATTGGGCGAATGGATGCGGTCGTCATCGAGGCCAAAGCCGATGAGCAGCGTATCCAGCCCCAGCAGTGCCTTGAACTGGCCGACAATGGGGATGGACCCGCCCGATCCCACCGTCACCGGCGCCTTGCCCCATTCCTGCTCCAGTGCGGCGGCGGCTTTCTGCAGGTCCACGCTGTCGGCCGGCACGAGGAAGGCGCGGCTCCCCTCTCCCGCCGAGAAGGTCATTCGGCAGTCGGCCGGCAGGCGCGCTTCCACGAAGGCGCGGAACGCCTCCTTGATGGCGACCGGGTCCTGGTCCGCCACCAGGCGGAAGGAAATCTTGGCGGTGGCGGAGGCGGGGATGATGGTCTTGCTGCCCTGCCCCAGATAGCCGCCATAGATGCCGTTCACCTCGAAGGTGGGGCGGGACTGGATCTGCTCGATCACCATGCGGTCGGCTTCGCCCGCCGCCACGGAGAGCCCCACCGGGCCAAGGAAGGATTGCGCGGTGAGGCCGAGCCCCGCCCATTGCGCCTTCTGCGCGTCGGTCGGCTCCACCACGGCATCGTAAAAGCCGGGAATGGTGATGCGCCCCTGCCCGTCATGCACGTCGGCTATGATGCGGGCGAGCACATGGACGGGATTGCGCGCGGCGCCCCCGAACAGGCCGGAATGCAGGTCCCGGTCCGGCCCCATGATGGTGAGTTCGGTATGGACGATGCCCCGCAGGCCCGTGGTGATGGCGGGCGTCTCCCGGTCCCACATGCCGGTGTCGCACACCAGCGCCACGTCGGCGGCGAGTTCCCCCGCATGGGCGGCGAGGAAGGCGGGTAGGCTCGGCGAGCCGCATTCCTCTTCGCCCTCCAGCAAAACGGTCACGTCCACAGGCAGGCGCCCATCCACCTCCTTCAGGGCCCTGAGCGCCTCAATGAAGGTGAAGACCTGGCCTTTGTCATCGCAGGCCCCGCGCGCCACGATGCGCTTGCGCCCGGCGGCATCTTCCGCAAGGCGCGGCGCGAAGGGTGGCGTCTCCCACAGATCCAGCGGGTCCACCGGCTGGACATCGTAATGGCCATAGAACAGCACACGTCGCGGCGCGCCCGTATCCGAGCGGGCCACCACCACCGGATGGCCGGAGGTCTCGCGCACGGCGGCGGACAGGCCCAGTTCCGCCAGTGCCAGGGCGGCAAAATCCGCCGCCTTCCGGCAATCGGCCTTGTGGGCGGGATCGGTGGAAATGGAGGGAATGCGCAGGAAGTCGAACAGACGGCCGAGGCTCGCCTCCAGGCCGTCATCCACGCGCTTCAGCACTTGCTCGGACACGATCGCCTCTCCCTGCAGTCCCTCCCCTGCCACGCCGGCCGGCGCGCACGGGTTTCCCCCTTGGGTAGCATGGCCCTGCGCCCCTTGAAAACGAAACGCGGCCCCGGAAAGACCCGGAGCCGCGTCGCGCACTGGCGTGAATTGGGACGAACGCCGCCGGGCTGTCAGCCGGCCGCATGCTCCTGCTCGGTGTCCTCGGCCGCCCGAGCGGCGGTGAGCGGGCGCTGGGCGCGGCGGGCGCGCTGCAGCACGGAGCCGATCCGCCGGTAGAGCAGGCGCGGCAGCAGCGGCATGCCCACCGCTGCGTCATAGCCGCAACGGCTCGCGGTCCGGGTGAGCTGCAGCGTCGAACCTTCCGCCACCATCACGGCGGGGAGGGTGTCATCCGCATCCCGGAAGGGGTGGTCGGGCACGTCCTCCACCGTATTGACCTGCACCACCACCACGTCGAAGGCGCGCGGCAGGGCCAGGGCCTCCTCCACGGTGGCAACCTCGCTCACGGCGCCTACGCCCAGGGCACTAAGGCCCGCGCGCGTGGTCTGTCGGCGGTCGGCGTCGGAATCGATGATGAGAACGCGGGCAGTCGGCAACACCTTCATGGGGCGCTCCTGCTTGAGCGATCCACCCCGCAACGGATGGATCGAGGTTGAGCAGCTCCGTCCGAACGCAACCCCGCAATTGCGAACGACACGCGGCAAGGTAACAAACCGCTTCCCTGGAGACAACCGCTACCCCGATCCTACCGGACTCCTCTGCTATTTTCGCATACCTCCGAGAATGCCGCGCAGGATGGCGCGTCCCAGCTGGGTCCCCACCTGCGACGCCACCGACCGCGCCACCTGGCGCACCACCAGTTCCGTGGTGGTCATGCGTGAGGAGGGGCGAGGCGTGGAGGGGCGCGGCGTGGAGGGGCGCGGGATGGAGGGGGCCGGCGCCTCGCCGGTGGGGCTGCGCGGCGCGCCGGTCGGCCGCGTGGAGGGGACGGAGGTGGTGGAGCGGCGCGGCGGCGGTTCGGCGGTGCGCCCCCACGGGCCGGTCGGCGCGGAGCCTTGTGGCACCGTCGATGGGGAGACGGTCTTTTCCTCCGTGCGCCCCTGGAGCACCTCGAAGGCCGATTCGCGGTCCACCATCGCGTCATAGATGCGCCCCAGCGGGCTTTGCGCGATCAGCGCCTTGCGCTCCTGCGGGGACAGCGGCCCGACGCGGGCAGAAGGCGGGCGCACCAGCATGCGCTCCACCATGGCCGGGGTGCCGTTGCCTTCCAGAAGCGAGACCAGCGCCTCGCCCTTGCCCAGTTCCGTGATCGCCCGGGCGGTATCGAGCCGGGGATTGGGGCGGAAGGTCTCGGCGGCGGTCTTCACCGCCTTCTGGTCGCGGGGGGTGAAGGCGCGCAAGGCGTGCTGCACCCGGTTGCCCAGTTGGGAGAGCACCTTGTCCGGCACGTCCAGGGGATTCTGGGTGACGAAATAGACCCCCACCCCCTTGGAGCGGATCAGGCGGACCACCTGCTCCACCTTGTCCAGCAGCACCTTGGGCGCCTCGTCGAAGAGAAGGTGCGCCTCGTCGAAGAAGAAGACGAGGCGCGGCTTCTCCGGATCGCCCACCTCCGGCAATTGCTCGAACAGTTCGGACAGGAGCCACAGTAGGAAGCAGGCATAAAGGCGCGGCGCGCCCATGAGGCGATCGGCGGCGAGGATGGAGATGACCCCCTTGCCGGAGGCGTCCACCTGCATGAGATCCTCGATGCGCAGGGCCGGCTCGCCGAAAAAGGAATCGGCCCCCTGATTCTCCAGGACCAGCACCTGCCGCTGGATCGCCCCCACGGTCGCGGACGAGACGTTGCCGTACAGAGCGCGCAGGCTCGCGCTATTCTCCGCCACATGGGCCAGCATGGCCCGCAAGTCCTTGAGATCCAGAAGCAGCAGGCCCTGCTCGTCGGCGACGCGGAAGACGATGTTGAGCACCCCTTCCTGCGTCTCGTTGAGCCCCATGAGCCGCGCCAGCAAAAGCGGCCCCATTTCGGAAATGGTGGTGCGCACCGCATGGCCCTGCTCCCCGAACAGATCCCAGAAGGCGACGGGGAAGCGCTCGGGCGCATAGGCGATGCCCACCTCTTGCGCCCGCTTCAGGAGAAAGTCGCGCGGCTCGCCCATGGCGGCGATGCCGGAGAGGTCACCCTTGATGTCGGCGGCGAAGACCGGCACGCCAGCGCGGGAAAAGCCCTCCGCCAGCACCTGGAGCGTCACCGTCTTGCCGGTGCCGGTGGCGCCTGTGACGAGGCCGTGGCGGTTGGCGAGGCGCAGCACCAGGGAGAGATCGGGGTCGGCCACGCCGTCGCCCCGCGGGCCGATGCAGCGCCCCAGAAAGACCTCTCCCGCCGGAACCTTCGCCGTCATGGTGCGTCTCCCTCTCGCCGCTTTGCCATGGTCCATTTGGCCCTCGCCCGCAGCCCCGCACAAGGCCCGGGGCTTACGCCAGGGCGTCATGGTCTTGCGTGTAGAGTGCGGCGCGGCCAAGATCGACCGCGCGGGGAACCAGCGAGAGGTGCACGATGGAAGAGTTGGTCACCCGGCTGAAGGAGAAGGTGGGCCTCTCCGATGTCGCCGCGCGCCGGGCGGTGGACGTGGTCATCGAATTCCTGTCCAGCGAGGCGCCCGCCGGCGCCATGGAAGACCTGGCGGCGGCTGTGCCCGGCCTGTCGGACGTGTTGTCGCGCTGCTCGCGAGAATCGAACGTTCCCCTCTCCACCCGGCATTTCGGCGGCATGGCGCGCCTCATGCAGGTGGCCGACCGCATGATGTCCGCCGGCATGACCATGGCCCAGGTGCAGCAGGCCACCCATGAAGTGGTCGCCTTCGCCCGCGAGCGGGCGGGAGATGAGGCCGTCAACCGCATTGTGACCGCCATTCCGGGCCTGCGGCAGGTGGCCTGAGCGCAGGCTCCCCGGTGCCTCGGCACGGCATCACGGGCTCCGCCCAATTGCCCGCGTGCCTGACCGTGCGTGGCCCTTTATGGTAGGGGGCGATCCTCGCCCTCAACAGGCCGCGCCTTCATGTCCTCTCCCGTTTTCGTCACGCCGCCCGCCCGCACCCTTCCCGCCTGCGACCGCACACTGACCCTTGGGCCCCGCACCCTGGTGATGGGCATCCTCAACATCACCCCCGATTCCTTCTCCGATGGCGGCAAGAATGCCGCTCCCGACGATGCGCTAGCCAATGCCCGGCGGCTGGCCGCCGAAGGCGCGGACATTCTGGATGTGGGCGGCGAATCCACGCGTCCCGGCCACACGCCGGTGCCGGCGGATGAGGAATGGGCGCGCGTCGCCCCCGTGCTTGCGGCGCTCACGGCCGAAAGCGCCCTGCCCGTCTCCATCGACACCTGGAAAGCGGAGGTGGCCCGCAAGGCCGTGGCGGCGGGCGCCGTCATCATCAACGATGTCTGGGGCTTCTCCCGCGATCCGGACATGGCCGCCGTGGTAGCGGAGACGGGCGCGGCGGCGATCGTCATGCACAATCGAGAAAGCGTCGACCCGGCGGTGGATGTGATCGCCGACATGCTCGGCTTTTTCGCGCGGGCGCTGGAGCGGGCGGAAAAGGCCGGCGTCCCGCGCGATCGCATCGTGCTCGATCCCGGCATCGGCTTCGGCAAGACGTTCGAGCAGAATCTCTCCGCCATCGCACGGCTTGGCGAATTGCGCGTGCTGGGCTTGCCCCTGCTGCTCGGCACGTCCCGCAAGTCCTTGATTGGAAAGGTGATCGACACCATCCCTGCCGAGCGGGTGCCCGGCACCATCGCTTCCAACGTCATCGGCATCATGGAAGGTGTGGAGATCATCCGGGTGCATGACGTAGCTGAACATGTGCAGGCGGCCCGGGTCAGCGAAGCCATCCGCGCCGCCCGATGACCAGTCGCGCCTTTCTCTGCCTTGGCGCCAATATGGGCGATGCGCGGGGCACCCTCGCGCTCGCCCGTGGCCTGCTGGCGCGGTCGGGGCTGACGGTGCTGCGCCAATCCAGCCTCTATCGCACCCCACCCTGGGGGCCGGTGCCGCAGGATGACTATCTCAACCAGGTGATCGAGGTGGCGTCCCCGGTGGACGCGCGCGCTCTGCTGCATGTCGCCTTGCGGGTGGAGCGCATGCTGGGACGGGACCGCAGCCGTGAGACCCGCTACGGGCCGCGCCCCATCGACATCGACATCCTCGCCTTCGGCCGCGAGCGGCATGCCGCGCCGGATCTGCACCTGCCCCATCCGCGCCTTATGGAGCGGGCCTTTGCGCTGGTGCCCCTGGCGGAGATCGCGCCCGATTTCACGGTCGAGGGCGTGAAGGTGAGGGATGCCCTCGCCCGCCTCGACCCCTCTGGCATTGTGCGCGTGTGCGGGCACCAATGACAAAAGGCGCCCCGCCATTTGACGGGGCGCCTTTCGGAGCGGCAGGAGGCGCGCGCCGGTGTCGGCACGCCGCCTCCTCCTGTCCCAGGAGCGGGGGAAAGGGCGCAGGGCCCGCTCAGTCTCGTTTAGGTGGCGGGCGCGCCTGATAGGCCGTGGCCCCCGACCGCAGATAACGCCAGGCGCGGGCAAGCTCGCTGACTTCCCGGCGCCGCTGGTCTCACATACGGTCGACGCCGCGCGACCAGGTGTCCACCTGCTCCTTCACCTGATCCTTGGCCAGGCCATAGCGCTCCTGAAGCTTTCCTTCGAGCTTCTCGCGATTGCCATTGATCTGCGCCATATCGTCATCGGTCAGCTTGCCCCACTGAGTCTTCACGCTGCCGGAGAACTGCTTCCAGTTGCCTTCGATGCGATCCCAATTCATGCTGCTTACTCCCTTTGAGCAATGAAACTATGCTGCTTTAACGCACCGGCTGCGCTCGGGTTCCCGCGCCGCGCCGCAATCACGGCCCGTTGAGCGCGTCTCCCGAACGCGCCATGCTGCATGGCACCGATTCCGCGCCGGCGCGCGGGAGGCGACGGGGATGACATGACACGTCCGCACGAAGACGATGCCGTCCTGGCCGAGCGCGTGGCGCGGGGCGAGCGCGCCGCGCTGGCGCGGGCCATCACGCTGATCGAGTCCCGGCGGGCCGATCATCGCGCGCGGGCACAGGCGCTGCTGCAATCCCTGCTGCCCCGCACGGGCAAGGCCTATCGGGTGGGCATCACCGGCGTGCCGGGGGTGGGCAAATCCACCACCATCGATGCGCTCGGCACCTATCTCACCGGCCAGGGCCACAAGGTGGCGGTGCTGGCGGTGGACCCCTCCTCCACCCGCACCGGCGGCTCGATCCTGGGCGACAAGACGCGCATGTCCCGCCTCTCGGTGGACCCCGCCGCCTTCGTGCGCCCCTCCCCCTCCGGTGGCACGCTGGGCGGCATCGCCGCCAAGACGCGCGAGACCATGCTGCTGTGCGAAGCCGCCGGCTTCGACGTGGTTCTGGTTGAGACGGTGGGGGTGGGCCAATCGGAGACGGCGGTGGCCGATCTCACCGACACCTTCCTGGTGCTGATGCTGCCGGGTGCCGGCGATGAATTGCAGGGCATCAAGAAGGGCGTGCTGGAACTCGCCGACATCGTCGCCGTCAACAAGGCGGACGGGGACAATGTGACCCGCGCCCGCGCGGCGGCGGGGGAATATCGCGCCGCCTTGCACCTCCTGGGCTCACGCCAGGCCCATTGGTCGCCGCCCGTGCTCACCTATTCCGGCCTCACGGGCGACGGCATCCCGCAAGTATGGGAGCAGGTGCTGCTCCACCGCGCCAAATGCGAGGCCGCCGGCACCTTCGCCGCCACCCGCCGGGCACAGCAGGTGCGCTGGATGTGGACGCTACTCCAGGAGCGCCTCGCCGCCCGCGTTGCCTCCGACCCCGCCATCAAGGCGCGCCTGCCCGCCTTGGAGCGGGAGGTGGCGGAGGGGACGCTGGCCCCAACCCTGGCCGCCAACGAGATCGCCACCTTGATCGGCCTTTAGGATGGGCGCGGCCGGCACCATCCTCATCTGCGGCTTCGGCCCGTTTCCCGGGGTGCCGCGCAATCCGTCCGAGACGGCCGCCCGCGACCTCGCGCGGCTGCGACGGCCCTTATTGGGCGCGTTGCACCGGCACGTTGAGATCCTCCCGACCCGGTGGGACGCCCTGCCCCACCTCGCGGACACGCTCCGGTCTGTGCGGCCGGACGCGGTGCTGCTGCTGGGCGTCGCCGCCCGCCGCCGGGTGGTGAATGTGGAGATGCGGGCGGTGAATGTGGCAAGCGCCTTTCCCGACGCCGCCCGCCGCCACGCGCCGCAGCGCGCCGTGCAGCCCGGGGGCCCGGACGTGCGCGTCACGCGCGCGTGCGTCCCGCATCTCGTCCATAAGCTGCGGCAGGCGGGGCTGAAGGCGGCGCCCTCGCGGGATGCGGGGCGCTATCTGTGCAATGGGGCCTATTTCACCGCGCTCTCGGTGCTGGCGGAGGCGCGGGTGCCGGTCGTTTTCGTGCATCTGCCGGGCCGCGCGCCCGGGGCCCGCGCGGGCAGGCTGCGCCGGGCAAACGGGCTGGCGCAGCTTCTCAATGCGCTAAAGCGAGATCCCATCAGATTGAATCAATCTGATGGGTAAATCGCCCTCTAACCCATTGATAGAGAATGCGTGATGCGATCAGATGGCGATGCCATCTGATCGGCGCATGCTCTAAAGCCGGATCCGAGCCCGCGGGATCGCCATGCCATCCCGCCGGCCCGGTGAATCCGCCCTTTTTGTCAAAGGCATAAAGGGCACGCCGCGAACGGGGTGCCCCACTCGCGGAAACGGGGTCAGGCGGCCTCGCCGTTGCGCGGGCGGCGCGGCGGGCGGGGTGGGGTGATGTCGATCATCTCGTAGCCCCCGGGCGAGGCCTGGTAGCGTTCCACATGGACCTTCATCTTGCCGCGCCCGAAGATCAGGAAATGCAGGCCGCCCGCCACGACGGCCACGGCCAGCACGATCCCGGCAGCCACAAGGAGGGAGCCGAGGAGGGCGAAGAGGATCGCCGCAGCGACGCCGCCCGCCACGATCAGTCCGGCGGCGCGCAAGGTGGTCAGGAAGCTATTCATCTCTCTCATTCTCACATGCACCTGCGTAAGGTGCACGCAAGGTTTGGCGGACTTGTGGCGCCGGCTCTCAATATCCGCGCGCTCAATAGCCCCGCTGGGGATCCACCGGATTGGCCACGCTTTCCCCCGCCTGGATGCGGCGGATATTGGCCGCGATCTGCGCCGCCGCCGATTTCGGGATGGCGGTGGAGGCCAGGTGCGGCGTGATCAGCACATTCTCCATGCCCCAGAGCGGGCTTTGGGCCGGCAAGGGTTCGGTCTCGAACACGTCCAGCGTCGCCCCGCCCAGCGCGCCCGAACGCAGGGCCGCCACAAGGGCCGGCTCGTCGATGATGGCGCCCCGCGCCACATTGATGAGCTTGGCGCCCCGCGGCAGCAAAGCGAGGGTCTCGGCATTCAGGATGTGCCGGGTCGCAGGGGTGAGCGGCAGCATCACCACCAGGATCTCGCTCGCGCGAAGAAAGGCCGGCAGCGCCTCCATCCCGCTAACGCAGGCAACGCCTGGGATCTCCTTGGGGGTGCGCGACCAGCCCGAGACGCGGAAGCCCTGGCGGGCGATCTCGGCCGCCGCCGTTCCGCCCAGTTCGCCGAGGCCCAGCACGCCCACGGAAATCTCGTCCGCCGGGCGGGGCTGCACATAGTGCCACCGCCCCTCCCGCTGCGCCTTCTCGAACAGCGGGATGTCCCGCGCATGGCGCAGCACCGCCATCAGCACGAAAGAGGCCATCATGCGCGACATGTCGGGATCGGAAATGCGGGTGATGGGCACGGGCGGCAAATCGTCCCGGGCCACCAGCGCGTCGACGCCGGCGCCCAGATTGACCACCAGCTTGAGGTTCGTGAACGGCGCGAAGAAGCCGTGCGGCGGCTTCCACACCAGCGCATAGCGCACGGCCTCGGGGTCGCCCACGTCCGGCGAGACTCGCAGATCCAGGTCGGGCAGCTCGGCGTTGAGCGCCTCCACCCAGGGAGCGGCGGCATCCAGTTCGCTATGGAAGACGAGAGCTTCGCGCATCGGTCTCTGCCCGGGGATTTGAAGGAAGGGGCGTGGCTGGGGCGCCAGGATTCGAACCTGGGAATGGGGGAATCAAAATCCCCTGCCTTACCACTTGGCTACGCCCCAATGCGCGGGCGCGGACCATATCCACACCCGCGGTCAAAACGCAACGGGGATCACCGCCATGGCGGTGATGATCCACTGGCAAGGCCCGGACCGGACCTCAGGCGCCGGTGAAGCGGGGCGCGCGCTTCTCGGCGAAGGCGAGGCGGCCTTCCCGGTAGTCTGCGCTGCCATTGGCGAGGATCGTCAGGCGCCGCGCCTCCGCCGCCGCCTGCCCGCCTGCGCCGGTCGCGGCGCGGATGGAGAGCTTGGCGGCCCGCAAGGTGAGCGGCGCATTCTCGGCGATGCGGGAGACGACCCGGTCGGCGAGGGCATCCACCTCGTCCGGGGCCGCCATATGGTCGAGGGCGCCGAGCTCAAAGGCGCGGCGGGCATCGAGCCGCTCGGCGCCATAGAAGAGCTGGCGCACCGTCTGCGCGCCATAGGCGCGCACCAGCCGGGCGACGCCGCGCGGATCATAGCCAAGGCCAAGGCGGGCGGCGGGAATGGCGAAGAAGCCGTTGTCGGCGGCGATTCTCAGGTCGCAGCTGGCGGCGAGCGCCGCGCCCGCCCCCACGCAGGCGCCATGCACCAGCGCCACCACGGGGAAAGGAATGGCCTCGATGGCGGCGCAGGCGCTTTCCACCAGTTCGTCATAGCTCTGCGCGCCGGACGCATCCGAGCGGGCGGCGGAGAAGTCGGAAATGTCGGCACCGCCGGAAAAGGCCAGCGTGCCCTCCCCCCGCAGCAGCGCCACGCGGATGTCGCTGCGCCCCACCGCTTCCGCCGCAAAGGCGGAAAGTGCGCGCCACATGGCGCTGGAAATGGCATTCCGCCGCTCGGGATTGGTAAGGACCAGGCGGGCGATGCCCCCCTCCACGCTGATGGAAACGTCTCCGGCGGCCATATGCCCTCCCCTCGATCCTTCGGCCCGCATCCCCGCGCGGTCCCATCTGTGGCCAGAGCGCGCCCGGCTCGGAGGTCTCCCAGCCGGAAAACGCCCTCTGTCCGCTCCAAGAGACGGATCGGCGGATCACCTCGTCCCGCAGGGCGAACCAAGGTGTTCGGATCCGGCTCTCCCGCATCTAACCTGCGAACCATGGCAGGTTGAAGAGGGGAAGTTGCGCAAAGGAGAAGAAGAGCGCGAGGCACGGGACGGCATGCTTATTCAACACACCGTCCCGCCCCACCAGATGCCGGTCAGGGCTTGGCACCTGGAAGTCGAATGCCGAGGAACTCGCATCCGAAGCCGCGTCCTTGCGAGGCTGCGGCGTTTCCGCTGGTGCATTCATTGTCCTCAAAGGCATCTCATCGCAAGGGACAAATTCACATCTCCAGAAGAGATGCTTCCGGACTGGAAACACTGTCAAAAAAGCCTGCCCATATCGGAAGAAATTCATCCGCTGGTTGCACAGATATTACAGTGCGACGCTGAAGGTACACGCCGCCGGGAGGCAGATGGGACGCGCACTTGCGTGCAAGACGGTGAGAGCAGAGGCCGGCACCGCTCAGTCCTTGCGGAAGACGAAGTTCGCGCCAAAACCGATGGCGAGCGCCCCACAGGCCACGCACAGGCCGTAGAGGAAGCCGTGATCTTCCGCCAGCGCCGCGATCTGCTGGCCGAAGCCGGACTTGCGCACCACCACCGAGGTCTTGGCGCTGGCCAAAAGCTGCCCCTGGCCGAACAGCTTGACCTCCACCTCATAGGTCCCCACGGGCGCCGAGGCGGGAATGCGGAAGCTGGTGCGGAACACCTGAGGCGACAGCAGCAGGACGCCGTTCGGCTCCTCGCTATAGAGCCCATCCGCCTGCTTGATGCGCAGGAAGGCGAGGCGGAACGGATCGTCCGCAACCACGTCGGCAAAATCGGGACCGACCCGCTGGACGAAGATGTTGCGCGACAGGCCCACCTGCTCGCGCCGCAGCACCTCCGCCGGGGCGATCTGCACCGCCGGCCGATTGGTGGCCACCGCCAGAACGGCGGGGGCGTCCACAAAGGTGCGGCTGTCCGTATTGATATAGATGCCCGCCACCCGCGATTTGCGCCAGGTGATGAAACTCTCCTGCGGGCCGCGCACGGTGACGGCGTAATCATACCGATGGTCCGCATCGGGCACGCCTTCGACCACGCCGAACAGGACGAGGTCGGCGCCCGCGAAATTGGACGTGATGAGCACTTCCGGCTGTGACACGGACAGGATAAGCCGCTGGGCGCAGGCGAACCCGCCCGATCCGGCGAACAGCACCAGCGCGAGGACGAGCGCCTGCAGAATGCGCATCACAGCCGGCCCTCCTGGATGGTGACCGCATAGGGATCGACCGGCGGGCGCACCAGGTCCACCCCCACCCGAAGGCCCACCGCCAACACCAGCAGCGCCAGCAGCAGGCGCAGATGTTCCGCCTTCAGCGTCTGCCCCGCGCGGGCGCCGAACTGCGCGCCAACCGTCCCGCCAATCACCAGGATCAAGGCGAGGATGGCATCCACGGTGCCGTTAAAGGTGGCCTGGAGGATGGTGGCCGCCGTCATGGTGGCCAGTGTCAGCACGAGGGACGTGCCGACCGAGGTTTGGGTGGGCACGCGCAGCAGATAGATGAGGCCGGGCACCAGCAGGAAGCCACCCCCCACGCCCAGCACAGCGCCGAGAAAGCCGATGCCGAGCCCCAGCGCGATCACCGGCAGCACCGAGACATAGATGCGCGAGCGGCGGAAGCGCATCTTCCAGGGCAGACGCAGAAACCAGCCATGGGTGCCCGGCCGGCGTACGGTGGCCGCCCGGCCGCCACGGCTGCGCACGATGGCGCGCACGCTTTCCACCAGCATCATGGTGCCGATGCCCGACAGCAGCAGCACATAGGACACCCGAATGGCGAAATCGATCTGCCCATAAGCGCGCAGCAGCGTGAAGGCGCCCACCCCGAGGCCTGTCCCCGTAAAGCCTCCCGCCAGCAGCACGCCGGCCAGAGGCAGGTCGATCAGGCCCTTGCGCAGATAGGACAGGGCGCCGGAAAAGGAGGAGGCCGCCATGTGGGCGGACACGCTCGCCACCGACACGGCGGCGGGCACGCCGGCGAAGATGAGCAAAGGCGTCATGAGGAAGCCGCCGCCCACGCCGAACATTCCGGAGATGAACCCGACCGCCAATCCCATGGCGAATATGGTGAAGATGGCCGCCGGCATTTCGGCGATCGGCAGATAGATGGTCACGCGGGGAATGTCCGATGGGGCAGGCAGGACGTGACCGTCCTATAGAGGCACCCTCCTGGATTTAAAAGCAAAAAGGACGGTCGAGCAGGCAATTCCTAAAGCGAAAACCTATGTAATTCGATCGGCTAAGCGCAAATTTCGCCGCAAGACCTGCCGGGCATCATTGTTCAACAATTTCTATCCAAAAAAGATACTAAGCACCCAGCGGCACGCCCAAGGTCCGCCTCCGGGTGCGCCGTCCGCGCCTGCCGAAAGCTCACACCCGCTGGAAAAGCCCCACGGGCGCCCCCTGCACCACCTGCAACTGCCCCCGCACCACCAGATGACGCAGATGGGCCAGGGCCTCACCGATGCCGAAGCCGACCTGCTCGGTGGGCAATTTGCGGAAGAGGATGGTGGCCGCCTCCATCACGGAGCGGGGGGCGGCGCAAAAGTCCATCAGCTTGGCGAGGCGCTCCTCGTGATGGGCCTTCAGCTCGGCGATGCGCGCATGCAGGCCGAAGAAAGGCTCGCCATGGGAGGGCAGCACCAGCGTCTCGCGCGGCAGCGGCTCGAAGCGGGCGAGCGAGGACAGGAACAGACCCAGGGGATCCGCCTCAGGCTCTCCCGCCCAGACCCCGATGAAGGGGGTGATGCGGCCCAGAATCTGGTCGGCGGCGATGAGGATGTTCCGCTCGGCGCTGAACAGGCAGACCATTTCCGGCGCGTGACCTTCGCCGATCAGCACCCGCCAGCGGGTGCCGGCAAGGTCCAGTTCGTCGCCCTCCTTGAGGCGCACATAGGAGTGGGGAAGCGCCGTGACCCAGCGGTTGAAGATCAGCCCCCGCCGCTCCACCATCTCCAGATAGGCGTCCGGGGCCGCGCACCAGCGGCCATGGTCGACAATATGGGGAATGACCATCTGCGCCGGCTCGGCGAGCAGCGTGCGGGCCTGGAGCCATTCGGTGCGCGCCATGTGCACGGGCGCGCCGGTGCGGGCATGGAGCCAGCCGCACAGGCCCAGATGATCCGGATGGAAATGGGTGACGAGCAGCCGCTTCACCGGCAGGCCGCCCAGCAAGGGATGGGCAAGGACGGCGGTGAAGAGGGCGCGGGTGGCGGCATCATCGACGCCGGAATCCACCAGCGTCCAGCCGCCCTCGTCGGCGAGCAGCCAGGCATTCACCTCGCTGGGCGGGAAAGGCAGCGGCACGGTGACCCGCAGAAGGCCAGGAGCGATCTGCGTGATGCCCCCCGTGGCGGGCGCTCCCTGATGTGCCGACATGCATCCTCCCTCACCCGCCGGCCGGTTCTGAATGCCGCCGGCGCGGTCCGCGCTCCAGCTTCCACCGATCGCTGCGCGATGCAATGGCGCGGCGGCGCAGAGCACTGCCCTCATGCATTCCCGCAGGGCATGGATGGGGGTCGAGCCCCCTCATCCCCTCCGCGCGAACATGGCCCGCGGCGGTGGCTGTGTGGGGCGAAAGTGCTTGTGTTACCAAGCCTTTCATTGCGGTCGGCCGGGCCGCACGGATAAGACTGTGCATGCCCTGCAAATGGGTGGAGACCCAGCATGAGCCACAAGCTCTCGGCCTTTCTGGACGCTGTCGAGACCGATCCGGAGGTTCTGTCCCGGGTGCGGGCTGCTCTGCCGGAGAATGCGCCGCTCACAGCGGACATGTTTGTGAAAGCTGCACATGCCGCCGGCTTTGCCTTGTCGCGGGAGGACCTTCCCTTCGGCACGGCGGCGCTGGACGAGCGGGCGCTGGAAGAGCTCTCGGGCGGCGTGCGCCCACGCGACCTGCGGACCGAAGCAATCCCGACCCTCGCGTGGCAGGCCAAGACCTGGCGCAAGGTCTGGAACAAGCTCTTCGGCTGATGCGCCTCCGGCCGGTGATGAGATCGAACCTGAAAAGGAGTGAACGGCAGTGAACGAGAAACTTGCGGCGCTACTGGCCGCCATTGAGACCGATCCGGATGTGGCGTCGCGCTTTCAAGACGCGCTGCCCGAGCACGAGCCCCTGACGCCGGAAATGTTTCTGGCGGCGGCACAGGCGGCCGGCTTCACCCTTTCCCCCGAGGACCTGCCGCAGGCCGGCCTGCTGAGCGAGGCGGAGCTGGAAGGGGTGAGCGGCGGTGGAAATCCCTTCATGATCCTGGAGCGGTGGCGCAGCGCCATGAGGATCACGAAGTGAATGCGGCGTATCGTCTCGAAGGTTGAGATAACCCGTCAAGCAAAGCGGCGACCACCCTGGGATGCGACGGGCCCGAAGGGCGGTGAGACGTCCGCCCTCTGGTGCAGATGTTTGGCGAGAGCATGTCAGAGCTTCGACAGGAGACCCTGAAACGTTCTCTGCTCGTTTCAGCGCATTTCCCTTCCGCGAACCGGTCCCCGCTGATGTTGGAAATGCGCTGAGATCGGCGCGCTTGTGCCGTCCGCTCCGGCGCTCAGGCCGCCCGGAAGATGGACGCGCCATGATCGGCAGCGCCCACCGCGCCCCGGAAGGCGCCGAAGAGGTCGCGGCCGACGCCCTCGTGAGAGGCGGAAAGGTCCACCTGCGCCGGCAGCCGGCGGGCGAGCTCGGCTTCCTCCACCAGCACGGACAGCGTGCCAGCAACCCCATCCACCCGCACCAGGTCGCCATCCCCGATCTTGGCGATGGCGCCGCCATGGACGGCCTCGGGCGTCACATGGATGGCGGAGAGCACCTTGCCGGAAGCGCCTGAGAGCCGCCCGTCGGTGACGAGGGCCACCTTCTGCCCCCGGTCCTGGAGCACGCCCAAGGGCGGCATCAGCTTGTGCAATTCGGGCATGCCATTGGCGCTCGGCCCCTGGAAGCGGATCACCGCCACGAAATCCCCCGTCAGGCTGCCGGCCTTGAAGGCCTGTTGGAACGCCTCCTGGGAATGGAAGACGCGGGCGGGCGCCTCGATCACATGGCGTTCGGGCGCCACCGCCGAGGTCTTCGCCACCGCCCGGCCGAGATTGCCGGTGAGCACCCGCAGGCCTCCCGTGGGCTGGAACGGCTCGGCCACCGGCCGCAGCACCGCCGCATCGCCCGAGGCCTCCGCCGCCGGGCGCCAGGTGAGCTGGGCATCCGCATCCAGGCCCGGTTCCACCGCATAGCCATCAAGGCCCGTGCCCCAGACGGTCTCCACGTCCGCGTGCAGGAGCCCCTGCGAGAGCAGTTCGCGGATCACGAAGCCCATCCCGCCGGCGGCATGGAAATGGTTCACGTCCGCCTTGCCGTTGGGATAGATGCGGGTGAGCAGGGGCACCACTTCGGCAAGGTCCGAGAAGTCATCCCAGGTGAGGGTGAGCCCCGCCGCCGCCGCCATGGCCACCAGATGCAGCGTGTGATTGGTGGAGCCACCGGTGGCGTGAAGGCCCACCACCGCATTCACGAAGGCCTTCTCGTTCAGCATCCGCCCGATGGGCTTGTATTGGTTGCCCAGCGCGGTATGGGCGAGCGCCCGGTGCACGCCCTCGCGGGTGAGCGCGTCGCGCAGCGGCGTGTTGGGGGTGACGAAGGAGGCGCCGGGCAAATGCAGGCCCATGATCTCCATCATCATCTGGTTGGTGTTGGCGGTGCCGTAGAAGGTGCAGGTGCCCGGCCCATGATAGGAGCGCGCCTCGGCCTCCAGGAGTTCGTCCCGGCCGATGCGCCCTTCCGCGAACAGCTGGCGGATCTTGGATTTCTCGTCATTGGGCAGGCCCGACGTCATGGGGCCGCTCGGCAGGAACACCGCCGGCAAATGGCCGAAGGAGAGCGCGCCGATGACGAGGCCGGGCACGATCTTGTCGCAGATGCCGAGATACACCGCCGCGTCGAAGGTCTGGTGGGAGAGCGCGACCGCGGTGGAAAGGGCGATCACGTCGCGGGAGAAGAGGGACAGTTCCATGCCAGCCTCGCCCTGGGTGATGCCGTCGCACATGGCCGGCACGCCCCCCGCCACCTGGGCGGTGCCCCCCGCCTCCCGCGCGGCATTGCGGATGAGGGCGGGGAAGCGCTCATAGGGCTCGTGAGCGGAGAGCATGTCGTTATAGGCGGTGACGATGGCCAGATTCGGCCCCTCCCCTGCCCGCAATTCCGCCTTGTCATGGGGGCCGCAGGCGGCAAAGCCGTGGGCCTGGTTGGCGCAGCCAAGGCCCCGACGCGCCGGGGTGTTGCGCGCGGCCGCCGCGATCCGGTCGAGATAACGTTCGCGTCCGGCGGCGCTCCGGCGGGCGATCCGCTCGGTCACTTCGCCCACCCGGGCCTGGATGCTGCTGCTGCCGTCCATGATCGCCTCCACCTGCGCTTTTCTGGAACTACTATAGGCCGCGCTGCGTGGCGGCCCAATGGCAGCGGGACCGTGTCCGCGCGGCCTTGCTGCACAGCGAATGGTCACACGGCCGGCGGAGCCTTATGTTAAGGTCAAGCTCATCCTGAACCCGGGGGCGGGCATGGAAGAGACATCCGAGGTCGCGGGCGCGGCGGCGATGGGCATTGCGTCCGACAGCCGGTGGATGCTGCCCAACGGGTTCGACAGCCTGGACCTGCCACCCCATGAGCGCCTTCTGCCGGACAGCGTGGCACAGGTGAGCTATCCGCAATTCTCCCTGCGGCCCGGGCTGGAGGTCTACACTTTCGAGGCGCGCGTGCGCGCGCCGGTGGACCTGACCTATGAGGTGCTCTCCGGGGAGCCCTATCTCTGGCTGGCGCTGAATTTTTCAGGGCGCAACCTCTATGTCCATGATGGCGGCCTGGAGGGCGCCATCCTGCCCACCAGCAGCCATTTCGCCATGCTGCGCGACCCGTCCAGCACCTTCCATTACGGGCCGGGCCACCACGTGACGTCCGGCATGGCGGTGACGCCCGAGCGGCTCAGCGAGATGCTCCAGGGCCAGCGGCCGAACCGCACCATCGCCGCGTTCCTGGATGGCACCTTCGACCCTTTCATCGCCTCCGCCGCGCCCACCGCGGCCATGCGCACCATTGCCGAGCAGATCGCCAGCAACCCCTATCGGGGCGTGATGGAGACCCTCTATCTGGAGGGCAAGGCGTTCGAGATGCTGGCGGAATACATGTCCGCCTTCTGCGAGGACGCGGTGCCCGCGCCCAGCGGGCGGGCGCGGCGGCTGGCGCTGGCGGCGCGGGACATCCTGATGGCCGACCCCGCCCATCCGCCCCGCATCGAGGAGGTGGCCGCCCAGGTGGGGCTCTCCCAGCGGCGGCTGAACGAGGTGTTCCGGGAGGTGTTCGGCGCCTCGCCGCTGCAATGCCTGGTGCGCTGGCGACTCGATCTCGCCCACCAATGGCTCGGCAGGGGCGACTTGAGCGTCAAACAGGTGGCGCACCGGCTGGGCTATGCCCATGCCAGCAATTTCTCCCTCGCCTTCACCCGCCGCTTCGGCCACCCGCCCACCGGCGCGCCGGAGCCCGCCGACCCGGCGGGCTGAGGGCGCGCCAAGCTCTGGCAGGGGCGCCCGGGGCGCCCCTCAGGCCGCCGGCTTGCCGCCTTTGGTCTTCACCCATTCGCGGGCGGACTGGAACACCACATAGAGCATGGGGATCACCAGGATGCCCACGGTGGAGGCCGCGATCATCCCGAAGAAGACCGGCGTCGAGACCGAGCGCCGGCTGATCTCCGAGGCGCCGACGGCGATCACCAGCGGCAGCAGGCCGAGGATGAAAGCGAAGGACGTCATCATCACCGCGCGGAACCGCAGGCGCGCTGCCTGGACGGCCGCCTCCTGGATCGGCACCCCCTCCTCCCGCCGGGCCTTGGCGAATTCGACGATGAGGATGCCGTTCTTGGCCGCCAGCGCGATCAGCACGACGATGCCGATCTGGGCATAAAGGTCGATGGACAGGCCCGCCGGCCCCACCGCCGCGATGCCGCCCACCAGCGCCACCGCAACCGACAGCATCACCGGAACGGGGATGACCCAGCTCTCATAGAGCCCCACCAGGAACAGGAAGGCGAACAGCACCGCCAAAGCGAGGATGGCGCCCATCTGGCCGCTGGCCGCCTTTTCCTGATAGGCGGTGCCGGTCCAGGCATAGCTGTAGCCATTGGGCAAGGTCTTGTCGCTCACCGCCTCCATGGCGGCCAGCGCCTGGGACGAGCTGAAGCCCGGCGCCGGCGCGCCGTTCACGGTGAGACTGCGCACATTGTTGAAGCGGATGACGGCCGAGGGCGCGAACGCGATCTCCGCCTCGGCCACCGCCTGCACGGGCACCATCTTGCCATCGCGATTGCGCAGCTGGACGCGGTAGATGTCGTCGATGCTGGCGCGATCGAGGGCATCGGCCTGGAGGGCCACCTTCCAGGTGCGGCCGAACATGTTGAAGTCGTTCACATAGGCGCTGCCGAGCGCAGCCTGGAGGCCGGCGAAGATGTCGCTGACCGACAGGCCCAGCACTTCCGCCTTGTCGCGGTCGATGTTCAGGAACACCGAGGGCGTCTGCGCGCGGAAGGTGGAATAGACCTCGCTCAAGGCGGGGTTCTGGTTGGCGGCGAAGACGAGGGCCCGCATCACCTCGCCCATCTCGGCCGCGGGACGGCCCTCCAGATTCTGCAGCTGGTACTCGAACCCGCCGCCGGTGCCGAGGCCGATAATGGGCGGCAGGTTGAAGGGAATGACGAGGGCCGGCACCTCCGCCGTCTCCCGCGCCACGCGGGCGATGAGGTCGTTGACGCCGAGCGTGCGGTCCTTGAAGGGCTTCAGCGTCACGATGAAGAAGGCGCTGTTGGATTCCGCGAGCCCCGACAGCATGGAATAGCCTGAAACCACCGACACGTCCTGCACGCCCGGCAGCTTGGAGACCACGTCTTCCACCCGCGCCACGATCTCGCGGGTGCGGTTGAGGGATGCGGCATCGGGGAGCTTGGCCTCAATGAAGAAGGCGCCTTGGTCTTCCTGGGGCAGGAAGCCGGAGGGGGTGCTGCCGCCCAGCACATAGATGCCCGCGCCCGCCGCCCCGATCAGCACCAGCGAGAGCACCGCCACCCGCACGAGCCGGGCGACGACGGCCGCATAGCCGTCGCGCACGCCGTCGATGCGGCGGCTGACCCAGGCCATCACGCCCTTGCGCTCGCCCTGGTGCGGCTTCAGCAGCAGCGCGCACAGAGCCGGCGAGAGCGTCAGCGCGTTCAGCGCCGAGAACAGCATGGACACGCTGATGACCACCGCGAACTGCCGGAACAGCTCGCCGGAAATGCCGGGAATGAAGGCCAGCGGCACGAACACAGACAGGAGCACGAGCGTGATGGCGATGATGGGCGCAGTGATGCCCTCCATCGCCTTCTTGGTGGCCTGCGCGGGCGTGAGATGGTGGTCGGCCTCCATCTGGGCCTCCACCGCCTCCACCACCACGATGGCGTCGTCCACCACGATGCCGATGGCCAGCACCATGGCCAGCAGTGACACGGTATTGGCCGAATAGCCCATGGCCAGCATGACCGCGAAGGTGGCCACCAGGCTTACCGGCACCGCCAGCAGCGGGATCAAAGTGGCGCGCAGCGAGCCGAGGAAGATGAACACCACGATGATGACCAGCACAAAGGCTTCCACCAGCGTGTGTTCCACCACCTCGATGGTGGCCTCCACGAAGCTGGTGGTGTCATAGGTGATGGCCTGCTTCATGCCCGCCGGAAAACGCCGGGCAAGGTCCGCCATGGCGTGGTTCACCTCCTCCGCCACGCCCAGCGCATTGGCGCCGGGGGAGAGGTAGAGCGCGATGAGCTGCGCCGAGCGGCCATTGAGGCGCGTCTCCACATCCTCGTTGAAGGCGCCAAGCTCGATCCGCGCCACATCGCCCACCCGCAGCACCGAGCCGTCGGGATTCGCGCGCACGGCGATGTTGGAAAACTCCTCGGGCGTGGAGAGGCGGCCGGTGGTGCGGATGTTCAACTGGTAGGAGGTGTCGGTGCTGGCCGGCTGGGCGCCGATGCGCCCGAGCGGGGCGATGCGGTTCTGGCTCTGGATGGCCGCCACCACGTCCTGGGGCGTCAGGTCGAGCGCCGCCAGCCGGTCGGTGCGGAACCAGATGCGCATGGCATAGTCCTGCGGCCCGAACAGATTGGCCTGTCCGACACCGGGAATGCGCCGGAGGATGTCGAGAATGTTGATGGTGGCGTAGTTGGACAAAAAGAGCGTGTCATGCTCCGCCTTGTCGGACCACAGCCCCACCACCTGGAGCAGCGCCGAGGATTGCTTGCGCACGCTCAGGCCCTGTCGCTGGACCTCTTCCGGCAGCATGGCGATGGCGAGCTGGACGCGATTGTTCACATTGGTGGCGTTCTGGTCGGGATCGGTGCCGACCTTGAACGAGACGTTGAGCGTGTAGGACCCGTCGTCGCCGCTGGTGGACTTCATGTAGATCATGTTGTCCACGCCGTTCACCTGGCCCTCAATGGGCTGGGCGACGGTGGCTTCCACCACCTCGGCGGAAGCGCCGGGGAAGCGCGCGGTGACCTGCACCTGCGGCGGCACAATGTCAGGAAACTGCGCCACCGGAATGCGCGTGAGCGAGACAAGGCCCGCAATGACCATGACGATGGCGATGACCATCGCCAGGCGGGGGCGGTCGACGAAGATCTTGGAGATCATGGCGTCAGCCCTTGACCGGACCGTCGAGGGGGGTCGGCGCCGGCTTGGGCGTGACCGGCAGCCCCGGCCGCACCCGCTGCGCGCCCTCGGTGATGACAAGGGCGCCGGGGGCGAGGCCCTCGGTGATCACCGCCTGCCCGCCGCGCGTGGAGCCCACCTTCACGAAGGTCTGGGCCACCTTGTTGTCGGCACCCACCACCAGCACGAAGGTGCCGGCCTGGTCGAGCTGCAGGGCGGACTGGGGGATCACCAGCACATCCTTGCCCTTCTCCTCCTCCACGCGCACGCCCACCACCTGGCCGGCGGTGAGCAGGCCATCGGGATTGGGCACCTCGGCCTGGACCAGGGTGGAATCGGTGGATGCGTCCGCCGTCACATTGATGAAGGAGAGGCGGCCCGGCTGGTCATAAAGCGAGCCGTCCGGCAGGCGCAGCCGGATCTGGAGGGGGCGGGCGCCATTCTTGGCGGCGTCGCGCTTCATGTCGATCAGCAGGCGCTGGGACACGGGGAAGAGCACCTTCACCACGTCGTCCTTCACCACCGTGGTGAGGATGCCGCTGTCCGGGCTCACCACATTGCCCACATTGACCGCCGAGCGGCCCACCCGCCCGGCAATGGGGGTGGTGATGCGGGTATAGCCCAGCTGGATATTGGCCTGATCGAGCGCGGCCTTGGCGGCGGAGACCTGCGCGGCGGCGAGCTGCTGGTCGGCGATGCGCTGGTCGAGGGTGGCGCGGGGCAGGTTGTTGGTGCGGAACAGCTCCTGTCCACGCGCCACCTGGAGATCGGCATTGTTGAGGGTCGCCTGGGCGCCCTCCAGCTGAGCCTGGCGCGCCGCCACCTGGGCCTCGAACGGTTCCGGCTCGATGCGGAAGAGCACATCGCCGGCGGCCACCTTCTGCCCCTCGGTGAACACCTTTTCGGTGAGGAAGCCGGTGATGCGGGCCCTTATATCCACCCGCTCCATGGCCTCCACCCGGCCGACAAATTCCGACCCCTCGCTCACCGGGCGCATCTGCGCGGGCACCACCATCACCACGGGCGCCACGTCCTGGGCGGGGGCGCCTGCGCCCTCCTTGGTGTCCTTGCACCCCGCCACCAGCAGGGCGAGGGCGAGCGGAAGGCCGTAGCCACAGGCGAGGCGGATCAGACGGGGCATGACTTTATCCGGATAGCGCAAGATTGGAGCGTCGGCTTTGCGATGGGAGGGGAGCATAAGGACCGCGCCAAAGCAAGAGAACGGGCGTGAATCCAGGTGGCGCGCTGGGGCAAGCCCCCCACTTCCACTATGGCCCCATATGTCGGATACATGACACGGGGAGATGACGCGCCCGGAAATGTTCGGCGCACCGGGCGAAAGCTGACCTTCAACAGGGGCCGGCTCAGTTGTCGCATCCCACGCGCCCCTTCAGGTCGGCACCGCCCGAGGCGAGCGCGATGGAGGGGGCGGCCAGTGCGCCCTTCACCGTGAAGCTGTGGCCGGTTTCGCCGAACAGGGAATTCAACGGACGCGGCACCACAAGCAGGTCGATGCGGTTGCGCGGCAGGTCGATGGTGCCACGGCCCAGCGCCTGGATGTTCTCGGTGATGACCACCAGCATGGGATTGGTGCGCGCCACGCCCTTCTCGAACACCAGCGGGACCTTGGCGCAGCGCAGCTCGCTGTCGCCGCGATAGACGGACGAGGTGAACAACCCGCCCACAATTCCCATGCCGGCAAGGTCCAGCAGGCCAGTGCCGATGCGCCCGCGCCCCACCCGCGCGGTCAAGGTGCCACCCAGCGTCGCCAGCGGGTCGTCGCCATCCGTGCGCGCGGTCAGGTCGAAGGCGAGGCGCAGCGTGCCGCTGATCTTGATGGCGGCGTCCGGCCCCATCAGCGCGGCCATCGGAAAGCCCTCACCCGCGCCCTTCAGGCGCAGGACATGGGCGCCCTCGCTCGCCAGCACGGCCGAAACGGCGCCCCCCACAAAATTGATGCGCAAGGGGTCCACCCGCAGCGCCCCCGCATTGAGCACCATGCGCGCCTGGAGGCCCTTGGCGCCAGCCCCGCTCCCTTCCAGGCGATCGGCCGAAAGGGTGATGTCCGCATCGGTGGTGGCCATGAGGTCAATCTGGCTTCCCCCGTCCGGCGGCTTGGCCCCGGCCAGCGCCACCGGCCGGCGGGCGCCCTGCGGCTGGGCGCGGGCGAGGCTCGCCAGTTCGTCCACGAAGAGCTGCGGTGCGGTGACGGTGCCGGCCACAAGAAGACGGCCGTCGGGCTTGGCGCGGCTGGTGAAGGCACCCACAATCTGCGTGCGGCCGATGTCGGTGCGCCCCTCCAGCGCCAGGACGTCCTCGGTGCCGCTGACGCTCCCCTCGAATCGCAGGGGTCCCTGAAACGCCACCTGAACGCCGAAGACGGCCGCGAAGGCGGCGTAATTGGGAATGTCGAGCCGGGTCTCCATGCGCCCCCCCAGGGCGGAATCGGACGCGGCGAGGTCATGCAACGAAAGATCGACACTTGCCCGCAGGAGGTCGCTGCCCTCGATTCGGGCCGAGAAGGCATCGAGACTGAGGCCAGATCCCGCTTCCGATAGCGCCATGCGCCCCACCAGCCGGCCGAGCCGCGCCCCATCCGCTGGCGGCAAGGCCAGCAGGCTCGCCACCGGCAGGTCCACGGATCCGGCAAGGTTCACGCCCTCGAAGCGCAGCACGTCGCGCACATCGCCCGTGAGCCGGATCACCGGATGCGCCAGCGGTCCGGCCTGGATGGAAATGCCCTTGAAGGCCACCCGCCCGGCACTGTCCCGCTCCACCGCATGCACAAAGAGGGGGCCGATTTCCCGGAAACTCTGGTCGAAGGCATTGGTCTCGATGAGCGTGTCTTCCAGCATCAGGCCGTCGGGCCCGCTGCGGAAGGCGCCGGACAGCCGGGTGACCGCGATGTCGCGCAAGGACACGGCGGACGCAGCCGAGGCGTCGAGCGTGGCCACCGCCTTCACATCCACGCCTTGAAGGGTCGGCAGGTCGCCCACGGCGCCCTGCACCTGCACCTGCTCGCCATCAGCCAGCTTCAAGGTGAGCCGCAGGTCGCGGACCGCCAGCCTGTCCGGTTCCGCATCCAGGCGGGCGCGCAGCGTGCCGGTGCCCTCCACTGACGGGGCAAGGCCCGCAAGCACCAGCACCTGCGCCAGGCTGCCCGCATCGGCGGCCAATTCCATGGCAAGGCCATGGTCGAACCGGGCGGTGGGCGCGCGCACATCGAGCCGGCAGGAAAAGGGGTCGCCTGCTCCGGGAACGGAAAAAAGGATCTGGGCGCCATAGGGCCGCAAGCCCTCATCGGGCTGGGCCTCCAAGTCAAAGGAAAAGGCCAAGCGGACCGGCGTCCCGTTCAGGGCGGCATCGGCGACCAGCGCCGTGCGCGTGCCCTCAAGGCGGCTGCTGAGGTCCTCGACCTTCAGTTCGAACGTCCAGCCCTTGGCATCGAACAGGCGAATGAGCGTGTGGCGGATCTCAAGATGCGGCAGCAAGGAGAGCACATGGATGGGCGATTCCAGAAGCGAGCCGGAGGTGGCATCCTCCCCGCCATCCATGGGCACATCGAGCCGCGCCTCATCCACCGCCAGACGATAGAAGAGCCGGCCGGCGAACAGGTCGCCATAGTCGGGCAAGCCCACCACCACCTGGGCCACGCGGGCGGCGGCGCCATCGGACCCCCGGGATTCGACGCCCGAGACGGAGAGGACGGGGCGTGGCCAAATCTCCAGGGTGACCGCCCCGCTGACGGTCACCGGCTCGCCCCAAAGCCTGGTCAAAGCCCGCTCGGTCACGGCGCGGCGCAGCCCATCGGCCTGCGGCAGGAGGGCGGCGGCCACAAGACCGAGGAACAGCAGGACGGCAGCGAGGCAGAGCCCCACGACGCCGCCAATGACCCAGCGCATCCGCACCCGTGCCATGCCTCCCCCTTCTCATCCCGGGCCGGACACGGCGCCGCCACCGGCCGAGCGCCCGACCGAAGGCGACGCCGCATCCCGCACCGCGCACCGCCCCCGCTGCGCGCCGCCCCACTGCGGACCGGCCAGAGCATTTCCGAGCAGGACGGAAATGCGTCAGAGCAATGAGATTGAGCGCTTCCGTGGAGCCATGACCCATGGAAGCGCAGGGGTTACGGACCGGCCGGTTCCGTACGCCTCAGTGGTTCGGCGGAAACGCCTTTGCGGTGGTGCCAAACGGCTTCAGGCTGGCCGAGACATCCCCGCTCAGCCCCGGCTCGGTGGGCGTGACGGCGAGAATGTCCTTCCCGTCCAGCTTCAGCTTGGAAAAGTCGACCCAGAGCACGTTGGGGCTGTTCACCGGCATCACATAATAGACTTTGTGGGTGTGGTCGGAGACGGAAGCCCAGCGGGTCGGCCAGGTATCCATGGACTCGCCTCCAGACGTATCGTGCGCCCCGAACGGCACGGCCACATTGCGGACCACCCCGGCCAGATGGCCGATGGCCTCGGTCGTGTCGGCGGGCGGCGGCAGCGTCTTCAGATAGGACGAGGCGCGCACGAAGCGGCTCATGGGATCGATGTCGCCGGGCATGGACAGCTCGCCGCCGAACAGCTTGTAGCGCTTCAGGTTGGCCATCTGCTCGTCCAGCGGCGGCTCATTGGTCATCACGGTGACGTCCTTGCCGTGATGGACCACCACCTTTCCGCCCACGAACTCGATGACGGCGCTGTCGCCGGTGGCATCCTCGATGGACAGGTGCAGCGGCCATTCGCGCCCATGCACCTTCACCGAGACGATCCGCAACTTCTCGAGCGCCGCCAGCGCATCCGAGACGGTGGCGAAGTTGTCGAGCACATACTGACCCCAGAGCGCATTCGAAAGGCCCGGGCGTGCATCGTCCGGCTCGTGCTCACTGCCGTGCAGATAAAGGAGATGGACGCTGACTCCTGCCTCGTTCATGCCGTCGCTGGTGGCGGCATCGAGCGCGGTCATGACCGTGCTGGCATATTTGGACGTCCACTCGACCGCATTGCGCTCGGACACACCCCGCCGAGCGATGCCGCGGGGCAGAAAGACGAGGCGCGGCTGGTCATCGATATAAAGATCCATGGTGCGTGCGGCCACCACGGCCTTGTCATTGGTGTTCCAGAGGATGAGGCTGCAAGCGGAGGCGATGGGCCCGCCGGCCAGAATGGCCGAGACGGCTGCGGCGAGGCCGAGGCCGGTCATGTAAGTCCTCTTGCGCATAATGCTGTCCCTCGTGATCCGTGGGGGATGCGCATCGGCCCGGCCCACCTTCGTGCGGATGGCTCGGCCACAACCCTACGCTGAAATGCGCTTGGGGGTAACGCGAAGCTTAGCCGCAGGCGTCCGCCCTGCCCACACAGGATGGCCACGCACACGAAGGACACAGGCATGCCGGTTCAACCGGCGCCCCAACCCATGCCCAAGCTAACGCTCGCCTCGCACGCTCTCCAGGCGCGCGGCTTATGGGCTTTCGCCAAAGACCTATGGGGATCGGCGGGGCTTCGATGGCGCGGGGATCCGGGACGTCGGTGCGTGTCCACACGACCGCCCGCGCAGCCGGGGGAAACATCCCCCGTTGCCGGCGCGCGCGCATGTCTCCGCACAGCCTGACATCTCCCAGTGAGGGATGGCGGCGATTATGCCCGGTCTGGGAAGAAGAGATAAACGGCTACGGCGTGCCCGGAGGCACTCGTCTTCACCGTCTTAAACCACCGAAATCTTTGGGGATTTTTGGTGGGCGCACTAGGGCTCGAACCTAGGACCCGCTGATTAAGAGTCAGCTGCTCTACCAACTGAGCTATGCGCCCGCCGACTGGCCGTGACCGCGTCGGGAGCCGTCGTGTAGCAAACACCCCCCATGGTGTCCAGCGCTCCGCCATAAAAAAATGCGGCCCCTTGTGGGGGGCCGCATGGCGCTGTGGAAAACTTGAAGCCCCTGCCCCGCGAGAAGGACGCGCGGGACAGGCGAGCCGTCCAAAAGGAGACTCACTCCTTGAAGGCTTCCTCGCGGGTCTTGCTGACCGAGGGCAGCAGCACCACCACGAGGGCCGCCACCGCGGCGATCAGGAGCACCGCCGAGATGGGCCGGGTGAGGAAGACCATGGGATCGCCACGGGAGATCAGCATGGCGCGGCGCAGATATTCCTCCAGCATCGGCCCGATGACGAAGCCGAGCAGCAGCGGCGCCGGCTCGCATTCCAGCTTGACCAGCACGTAGCCGAGCACGCCGAACATGGCCATGGTGTACACGTCGAACGTGTTGTTGTTCACCGAGTACACGCCGATGCAGCAGAAGGCCATGATCGCCGGGAACAGGATGTGGTAGGGCACCGTCAGCAGGCGCACCCAGATCCCGATCAGGGGCAGGTTCAGCAGGATCAGCATGAAATTGCCGATCCACATGGACGCGATAACGCCCCAGAAGAGGTCAGGCTTGTCGGTCACCACGTTCGGGCCGGGCGTGATTCCCTGGATGATGAGGGCGCCGATCATGAGCGCCATCACCGGGTTGGAGGGAATGCCCAGCGTCAGCATGGGGATGAACGAGGTCTGCGCGCCGGCATTGTTGGCCGATTCCGGCCCCGCCACGCCCTCGATCGCGCCCTTGCCGAACATGCGCGAGTTCTTGGACAGCTTCTTCTCGATGGAATAGGAGGCGAAGGAGGACAGCATGGCGCCACCGCCCGGCAGGATGCCGAGCACGGAGCCAAGCGCTGTGCCGCGCAGGACCGGAGGGATGATCTGCTTGAACTCGCTCCAGGTCAGCATCAGGCCTTTGACCTTGGCGGCGACCAGGCTGCGCTGATGCTCATCCTCAAGGTTGCGGATGATTTCGCCGATGCCGAACATGCCCATGGCCAGCGCCACGAAGTCGAAGCCGTCAGCGAGATCGGGAACATCGAAGGTGAAGCGCGGCGTGCCGGTATAGATGTCCTGGCCGGAGAGGCCGAGCAGCAGGCCCAGCACGATCATGGCCAAGGCCTTGACGATGGAGCCGGAGGCGAGCGTCACCGAGGCGACGAGGCCGAGCACCATCAGGGAGAAGTATTCGGGCGGACCGAACTTCAAGGCGAGATCCGCCAGCGGCGGGGCGAACAGGGCCAGGAGCAAGGTGGCCACCGAGCCCGCGAAGAAGGAGCCCAGAGCCGCGGTGGCAAGCGCCGCTCCGGCACGGCCCTGGCGGGCCATCTGGTAGCCGTCCAGCGCTGTCACCACCGATGAGGATTCACCGGGCAGGTTGATCAGGATGGCGGTGGTCGATCCGCCATATTGCGCGCCATAATAGATGCCGGCGAGCATGATCAGCGCCGAGACCGGCGGCAGGCCGAAGGTGATGGGCAGCAGCATGGCGATGGTGGCCAGCGGGCCAAGGCCCGGCAGCACGCCGATCAGCGTGCCCAGCAGAACGCCGATGAAGCAGTAAAGCAGGTTCTGGAACGAGAGCGCGACCGAGAAGCCGAGCTCGAGGTTTTGAAAGAGTTCCACGGGCGCCCTCCTCAGTATCCGCCGAGCCAGGGCCCGAGCAATTGCAGCGGCAGGCCAAGGCCCACGATGAAGACGCCCCAGCAGAACACGGTCATCACGGCGGTGATGATGAGGGCAGTCACGATATGGAACTTCTGGCTCGCCGTGGCGCACAGGAAGACGGTGATGGCCAGCGTGGGCAGGAAGCCCAGCGGACGCATGGCGAAGCCGAAGAAGAGGGTGGAGACAGTCAGGATAATGAGGCCGCGCCAGGCGACGTTGGACGGCGCCTCACCCTTGAACCGCAAGCCATTCACCAGGACGATGAGGCCCAGCATGCCCATCAGGCCAGAAAGGACGAGGGGGAAATAGCCCGGCCCCATGCGGACCGAGGTTCCCATGGGCAGATCGCCAGTCTGCCAAGCAAAAATGCCGGCAAATGCTAGAAATAGCAAACCTGCCAGCACGTCCTTAGGACTGCGGATAAAACTCATCAATGCTCCTCCCGCCGTGTAGATAGCTCTTCGTGGCCGTGGTCGCGAAACGCTGCGGCATTCGCAGCGGCACATGCACCTTGGCGCACGAAAATAGTGTCTATGCTCCGAAAGTCGAATGAAACTTCCGGAGAGACAGCCAATAATGACGTGCCCAAAGGGATGCCGTTACGGAATAAAACTAGGCCAGGGCGACGAAAACGCGAAACCGGATCCCGCTACACGCAAGACATGTCGGCGCGCGACAAAGCCGGCGCATCCGAGACACGGATGCGCCGGCTGGCGACTTCAGTCGGCATAGACGCCGGCGGCGTCAATAACGGGCTTCCACTTGGCCACTTCCGCCGCCAGGAACTCCTTATGGAAGGCGGGGCTGCGGCGATCCTTGGGCTCCGGCTCGGTGCCGAGGTCAGCGAATCGGGCAATCACCTTGGGATCGTCGAGCGCGACGTTGAGCGCCGCGTTCAGCTTGTCCACCACCTCCTTGGGGGTGCCCTTGGGGGCATAGAGGCCGTGCCAGATGGCCACTTCGAAGTCCTTGAGGCCGCTCTCCTGAAGGGTCGGCAGGTCCGGCATCGACTTCACGCGGTCCTTGGTGGTGACGGCATAGGCCTTCACCTTGCCGGCCTTGATCTGGCCGGTGGTGTTGGTGGTCTGGTCGCACATCACGTCGATCTGGCCGCCAATGAGGTCGTTCATGGCGGGACCCGTGCCCTGGTAGGGAACGGTGGTCATCTGGGCGCCCACCTTGGACATGAACAGCATGCCGCACAGATGGGAGGCGGAGCCAACGCCGGCATTGCCGTAGGTGACCTTCTCCTTGTTCTTGCGCACGAAGTCGATCAGCTCGACGACGGTCTTCGGCTCAAGATTGGGCTTGCCGATCACCGTCATGGGAACGGCGGTGATGAGGCCGGCATCCTCGAAGTCGGTCAGCACGTTGAAGGGCAGCTTGCGATAGAGGCTCGGGGCCGTCGCCATGCCGATATGGTGGATGAGGAGCGTGTAGCCATCGGGGGCCGCCTTGGCCACCTGGCCGGCACCACGGGTGCCGCCGGCGCCGCCCACATTCTCCACGATCACCTGCTGGCCGAGGGATTTCGACATGGACTCGGCCACGAGGCGCGCCACCGTGTCGGTCGGGCCGCCGGCAGCGAAGGGGACAACCACCGTCACGGCGCGGTTGGGATAGGTGTCCGCCTTGGCGCCAGCCACCGAAAGGCCGAACACCGTGGCGACAGCCAGTGCTGCGAGCTTCAGCTTCATCGTGAACCTCCTTGAACCCTCTGCGAGGCCATTCTGCGTTTATCGACCCGCTACAGCCTCCCTTGAAGAATGTCGCCCTCCCCTTCGTCAAGTGAAATGCGCATCCCTACGGCATAACGCAGGTGTATGAGGGGGCTATGTTGCGCTGCAGCATGAATATTGCCGGCAGAGCGCTCGCATATGACGCCCTTTTCTTAGGCAATATGACGAGATAGCAAGGCAACCATACTTTCATCACAAACTATCTCTGAAACTCCTCATTGCATTGCGGAATACTCGCTGCCACCGCGCGCAGAACACAGAAATGCCAAAAGAAAAGGCCGGGCCAAAGCCCGACCTTTCGCTTCATTCTGGATGCGGCGCGGAAGATGACCGGACGGCGCCGCAGATCTGCTCGCAAGGCTGCCGCAGCCCTAATCTCGGCCTGCGGCGGTTCCTTTTCAGCCTGCGGCGGCTTGCCTCTCAGCCTGCGGCGGCTTGCGGGTTCACCGAATGCCGCTTCACCATCAGCTTGTTGAGCGCGGTGATATAGGCCTGGGCGGACGCCACCAAGGTGTCGGGATCGGCGGCCTTGGCGGTCACCACCTTGCCCTCCTCCTCCAGGCGCACGGACACCTCGGCCTGGGCATCGGTACCCTCGGTCACGGCGTGCACCTGGTAGAGCTCCAGCTTGGCGGTGTGGGGGAACAGGGCCTTGATGCAGTTGAAGGTGGCATCCACCGGCCCGTTGCCCTCGGCCTCCTCGGTCTGGACGCGCCCGTCCACTTCCACCTTCATGGTGGCCCGCTGCGGGCCCCGCGTGCCGGCGATGACGGACAGGGAGATCAGCTTGATGCGGTCATGGGCGGCGGC
Organism: Aquabacter sp. L1I39; assembly: GCF_017742835.1. Classification (GTDB taxonomy): domain Bacteria; phylum Pseudomonadota; class Alphaproteobacteria; order Rhizobiales; family Xanthobacteraceae; genus L1I39. Next base: position 3,599,574 of record NZ_CP072392.1, on the reverse strand, counting down.
GATGCCCTGGTCCACCAGCGCCTCGATGTCCTCGTCATAAATGACCTTCTTGCGGTCGGCGAGGTCCTTGAAGCGGGTGAAGGCATCGTTCAGGGCGTTCTCGCCCAGGTCGTAGCCCAGCGTCTTCAGCTTGTCGCGGAAGGCGGCGCGGCCCGAATGCTTGCCCATGACCAGCGAGGTCTTGGAGACGCCCACGCTGTCGGGCGTCATGATCTCATAGGTCTGGGTGTGCTTGAGCATGCCGTCCTGGTGGATGCCGCTCTCATGGGCGAAGGCATTCCGGCCCACGATGGCCTTGTTGTACTGCACCGGGAACGAGGTCACGGCGGACACCAGGCGGGACGCGCGGGTCAGCATGGTGGCCTCGATGCCGGTGGCATAAGGCAGCACGTCGGACCGCACATTGATGGCCATCACGATTTCTTCCAGCGCCGCATTGCCCGCGCGCTCGCCGATGCCGTTGATGGTGCATTCCACCTGCCGCGCACCGCCGGCGAGGCCGGCCAGGGAATTGGCCACCGCCATGCCCAGGTCGTCGTGGCAATGGACCGAGAAGACCGCCTTGTCGGAGTTCGGCACCCGCTCGCGCACGGTGCGGAACAGGGCCTGATACTCGGCCGGGGTGGTGTAGCCCACGGTGTCGGGAATGTTGATGGTGGAGGCGCCCGCCTTGATGGCGGCTTCCACGCAGCGGCACAGGAAATCGATCTCGGTGCGGGTGCCGTCCTCGGACGACCATTCCACGTCTTCCACATGGTTGCGGGCGCGCGTCACCGAGGCGACGATCATCTCCAGCACTTCATGGGGCTGCTTCTGCAGCTTGTACTTCATATGCACCGGCGAGGTGGACAGGAAGGTATGGATGCGCCCGCGCTTGGCGTGCTTCACAGCCTCGGCGCAGCGGTCGATGTCGTTCAGCGCGGCGCGGGAGAGACCCGCAATCACCGCGCGCTTGGAACGGCGGGCAATCTCGGCCACCGATTCGAAGTCACCCACGGAGGCGATGGGGAAACCGGCCTCGATCACGTCGACGCCCATGTCGTCCAGCAACTCGGCGACCTGCAGCTTCTCCTCGAAGGTCATGGAGGCGCCGGGGCATTGTTCGCCGTCGCGCAGGGTGGTGTCGAAAATGATGACGCGGTCGCGCTCGGATACGGGAGCGGCGGTGTTTTCGGTGGTCATGGCGGCGTCCTTCCGGGAAATTCTGGCCCGCTTTTCATCTGCGCGGGCGATGGCGCTTTGGTCGGCTTCTCGGTCCCCTGAGTGCCCAGGCGTGTTCGCCCGGCCGGCGCTCAGGGGCGGCTAAGGAGAAGAAGGAGCGCGCGCAGAGAAAGAGCGTTGCCCGCCACCACCTGGGTGCGGGAGGCGTCACCAGCAATGTTCGTCGAGATGGACGACACGGGACTGCGGCTCGCTCGGTTTCAACTGCTCTTGCTCGCTCATTAGCCGAATTGGCGATCCGGCACAAGCACAAGGGCGCAACTTGCCCGCCGGCGGCAAGCCTCAGGCGCGCTCGGCAAATCGCCAGGCGAGATAGTCAGCGGCAAAGGACATGACTTCCGGCCCGAGATCGTCCGGCCCTGCCGCCAGATACAGGCGCGCCAGCTCCGGCTTTTTCTGGGTGGCCGTTACGGCGGAAATGCGCTCCGCCAGAGCGGCGCCGGTCTGCGGGAAGACCATGCGGCGCATCAGGCACATATAGGGGCCGTCCAGCACCACGTCCCAAGTGCCGGATTGCCGGACGCCGTCCTCGGACAGCCCGGCCTCCTCCTCCATTTCCCGCAGCACCGAGCCATAGAGATCCACGGCGCCGTCCGGCGTGATGTCGGAGAGGTCCGGCGTGCCGCCGGGAAAGAAGACGCGGCCGGCATTCACGGTGTGAGCGCCCATCTCGGCCATGACGAACACGCCGTCTGCGCCTTCCAGCGCCGGCAGGGCGAAGATGTTCCAGGCGCCCAGATCCGGCCAGTCCTGATCGCGCCACCAGGTGAAGGAGGCATAGTCCACCTCGATGCAGGTGCCCGTGAGCACGCCGTCTTCGAGGGTAAAGCGCCGAAGCACCAGGACCCGGCCGTTCCACAGATAGGGATTGGCCGCGACCCGGGCGGCGAAATTGGCGTCGATCTCCGCCCGGTGCGCCTCCGCCTCGTGCCAGACGGCGCCCTGCTCGACGCGAACGTCGAGCCGGTCCACCTGGACGATTTCAGCGGGGGTGCGGCCGGGCGGCACGATCATGGGGCGAGGTCTCCGTCAGGCTGCGTCGAGGGTGGGATAATCCACATAGCCTTCCGCGCCGCCGCCATAGAGCGTCTCGCGCTTCAGCTCGTTGAGCGGCGCGCCCCGGCGCAGGCGCTCCACCAGGTCCGGATTGGAGATGAAGGGCCGCCCGAAAGCCACCAGATCCGCCTTGCCGGAGGCGATCACGTCCCGCGCCATTCCAAGGTCGTAGCCATTGTTCACCATCCAGGTGCCGGAATAGCGCTTGTGCAGTTCCTCGAACGAGAAGCCCGGATTGACGTCGCGCGGGCCCCCGGTGGCGCCCTCGATCACATGCACATAGACCAGCTTGCGGGCCTCGATCTCTTCCAGCAGCCGGTTGAAGAGCGGCTGGGGATCGGAATCGGTGAGGTCATTGGCCGGCGTCACGGGGGAGAGGCGGATGCCGGTGCGGCTGGCGCCGATCTCGCCGGCCACCGCGTCGATGATCTCCAGCGGGAAGCGCAGGCGATTCTCGATGGAGCCGCCATAGGCGTCGGTGCGGGTGTTGGCCCCGTCGCGCAGGAACTGGTCGATGAGATAGCCGTTGGCGCCGTGGATCTCCACACCGTCAAAGCCCGCGGCGATCGCATTGGCGGCAGCGCGGCGGAAGTCGTCGGCAATCCCCGGCAGTTCGGAGGCCGCCAGCGCGCGGGGCGCGGAGGTGGCGGCAAAGCCGTTATTCACATAGGTCTTGGTGTTGGCGATAAGGTCGGAGGGACCCACCGGAGCAGCGCCGCCCTCCTGAAGGTCCACATGGGACACCCGGCCCACATGCCAGAGCTGGATGAAGATGCGCCCGCCCTCGGCATGGACGGCGTCGGTCACCTTGCGCCAGGCCGCCACCTGCTCGGGCGAATAAATGCCGGGCGTGTCCTGGTAGCCCTGGCCCTGGCGGGAGACCTGCGAGCCTTCCGAGATGAGAAGGCCGGCGGTGGCGCGCTGGGCATAATAGCGGGCGGTCAAATCGGTGGGGACAAGGCCCGCCCCCGCGCGGTTGCGGGTGAGCGGGGCCATGACGATGCGGTTGGACAGGGAAATCTCGCCGAGGCGATAGGGGTCGAAGAGAGACGGCGTGGAAGCGCTCATCGGTTCAGCCTTTCCGGTGCTGCGCGCTCGAACGGCGCGCGCGTGGATGGTGCGATGCACAACACATAGGAAGGCTCCCTTCCTATCCAAGGGACCCCATGGCCAATGCCAGGATCACGGTTCCGCGTGCGACTTTCCTGCCACGGATTCCACGGATCACAGGTGCAGAACCCCTTCGGCAATCACCACGGCACTGCCGCCGATGGTGGCCTCCACCACATCCCCGCCCTTCACGGTGAAGCCCAGATTGATGCGGCTGGGGCGCCCCATCTCGAAGCCTTGGTCGATGCGCACCTTGTGATGGCCATCCACCCGCGCCTCCGCATCCATCAGCACGGCGGTGAAGGCGGCGGCCGCCGCGCCGGTGGCCGGATCCTCTTCGATGCCGAGGCCGGGGGAGAACATGCGGGTGCGGAAGTCGGCATCACCTTCTTCGTCCGGCGTGTAGAGATAGAGCGCCTCGCCATAGGAGCCGAGCGAGCGGATGAAGGCGGCTTCGTCGGGCCGGGCGCGGGCGAGCGCGGTCAAGTTCGCCACCGGCACGAACAGGAACGGCACGCCCGCCGAGGCCACCACCGGGCGATGGGCGTCAAAGCCGATGTCGGACACGGCCAGATTCAGCGCATCCGCGCACGCTTTGCGGGAAATGTCCGCCTCTTCCAGCGTCGCCTTGCGCGGCACCACGAAGGTGGCCGCGCCCCGGCGCGAGCCAGGTCCCTCCGTGGTCACCTCGCAGCGCACCGGGCCAATCTGCTCCTCGATCTGGAACTGCCCCTTGGCGAGCTTATTTTCCAGCGCCAGCAGCACCGCCGATCCAACGGTGGGATGCCCGGCGAAGGGCAGCTCATGGGCGGTGGTGAAGATGCGGATGCGCGCCTGCCGGGACGGGTCGCGCGGCGGGAACACGAACACGGTCTCCGAGAGGTTGAACTCCCGCGTGATGTGCTGCATGGCCGCATCGTCCAGGCCCGCCGCATCCAGCACCACCGCCAGCGGATTGCCGCCGAGAGGGCGCGAGGTGAAGACATCGAGCGTCACATAGCGGCGGGGCATGGCGTCTTTGGCCTTGTTCTGGAAGGTCTCTGTCGTCTCCGCCCCGGCAGGCCGGAAACGGTTCGACACAGTTTGGCCTTAAATGCACGTCGGCGTGAAGACATGAGTTGGTTTAACGAACTCGTCCTGCGCCCCCACCAGCAGCAATTCGCGGGACTGGGCCTGCGCCGTGCGCTTCAGCAGGCCGAAAATGGAGGAGCCCGCCGCCTCCAGCGCGGCGGCGGTTGAGCCGGTGCGCTTCAGGTGGAAGAAGAAGAGGGCCGCGATGGCATCCCCTGCCCCGTTCAGCGACACGTCGAGCTTCGGCGTCCGCACCAGGAAGCGCCCGTCCGGGCCGCTGGCCATGAGGTCGATGGCGTCGGATGGCGTCGCGTCCACGTGGAGCGAGGTCACGAGGATGACCTTGGGACCTGAGGCATGCAGCAGGTCGCAGGCGGCGCGGGCATCGTCGAGGGTCGCCACATGGTGGCCCGAGAGCAGTTCCAGCTCGAACTGGTTGGGGGTGATGACATCGGCGGCGGGCACCGCCTGGTGGCGCATGAATTCGGGAATGCCCGGCCGCACGAAGATGCCGCGCCCCACATCGCCGATCACCGGATCGCAGCAATAATCCGCCTTGGGATTGGCCGCGCGCACCTGCGCCACCGCATCCAGGATGGCGGCGCCGATATCGGCCGAGCCCATATAGCCCGAGAGCACCCCGTCGCAGGCGGACAGGCGCCCGCGCTCGGCGATGCCGGTCACCAGCTCGCCGATCACGCCAGCCTCGAACACCTGGCCGCGCCAGGCGCCATAGCCGGTGTGGTTGGAGAACTGGACGGTGTGGATGGGCCACACCTCCACGCCCAGGCGCTGCAGCGGAAAGACGGCGGAGGCATTGCCCACATGGCCGTAGGCGACATGGGACTGGATGGACAGGAGGTTCATGGCGGTCTTCAGGACAGACCCGCGAGGCGGGCAGGAGGATAATCCGCAGCTACTCCGCACCCGCGCCAAGCACAAATGGATTTTGCTGATGGCGAATGCGCGGATTGCTGATGGATCGCCTCAGCCGATCTCGTCCTCGGCAAAGGCGCGGCGGGCGAGGCGCGCCACCAGCGCGCGCGGCGCGAAACGCACGGCAAACGTCATCAGGCGGTTGGCCAGCCCCACCACCGCCACTGGACGGCCCGAAAGCATGGCCGCATAGCCGGCTTCCGCCACCATCTTGGCCGAGGCGACGGGCCCCTTGAATACCCGCGTGCGCCCCATGCCCGCCCGCTCCACAAAGGCGGTGTCGGTGGGGCCGGGGCAGAGCGCGGTGACCCGGATGCGGGTGTCGCGCAACTCCTCGGCCAGGGCCTCCGACAGGCTCAGCACATAGGCCTTGGTGGCGGAATAGACGGCGGCGAACGGGCCTGGCGCAAACGCCGCCGTGGAGGCCACGTTCACGATGCGCCCCTGCCCGCGCGCCACCATGCCGGGCAGCACCGCCTTGGTGATGAGGGTGAGCGCGGTGACATTGGCGGCGATCATGTCCGCCTCCAGCGCGCCGTCGATCTCGTCGAACGGGCCATAGGCGCCAAAGCCTGCATTGTTAACGAGCACGTCCAGCTCAAGGGCCGCCAGGCGCCCGCACAGATCCTCCACCGCCTCGCGGTCGGAAAGGTCCACTGCCATCAACTCGATGCCGCCCGGCACCGGCGCGATGGCCCGTGCGGCGGCGGCGAGCCGGCGATTGTCCCGGGCCAGCAGGATGAGGCGGAAGCCGTCGCGGGCCAGCAGGCGGGCAAATTCCAGCCCGATGCCGCTGCTGGCGCCCGTGACCAAAGCGAGCGGCGGCTCGCTGCCGGGGCTGCCGGGCACGGCATGGGAAAGGGTCTGCATGTTCGGCCAGGCGGGCATTCTTTTGTCCCCGTTACGGCCCCCGCCGCGTGGATGGCCAGAAACATCGGCCCGCCGCGCCACTCCCGCAAGGCCCTTGCCTTGTGCGGCGCACCTCCCGCTACGCCAGGGCGGACAATGGGGCGGCGGTGGCGGCAGTCAGCTCCGTCGGCAGGGCGCACAGGAGGTCCCGCGACACCCCGGAATGGGCGAGATAGACCATGAGCGCCAGCCAGGCATCCTCCAACGCCCCATGATGTGCGCCGGCGCGCGTCAGGCCGAGATCGGCGCAGGCCACATCCAGCTTCGCGCCGGACAGCTGAAGGGTGCAAAGCCAGGGCGGCAGACGCCCCAGACGGCCGGAAAGAGCCAGTTCCTGCGTCAGGAAGCGCCGGTCGAAGGGGGCATTGTGGGCGAGGAGGAGGCTGGCGGGAGAGAGGAACGCGCAGATCTCGTCGGCGAGGTCGGCAAACGGCGGCTGCGCGGCCAGGAACGCATCCTTAATCCCGTGCACCTTCAGCGCCGCCCAGTGGCTGCGCCGACCTGGATTGCAGAATGCGTGGTGCACCTCGACGACCAGGTTCCCGTCCGCAAGGCCCGCCGTCTCCAGGCGGACCATGCCGATGGAGACGATGCGGTCCGCCCCGCTGACGCCGGTGGTCTCCACGTCGAGGGCCACCACCACGGGCGGCAAAGAGGCCGGCGGGCGCATCAGGCCGTCACCCGCCGCAAGGTGGAGAGGATCTCGCCATAGGCTGCCACTTCCTCCGGCCGCGCGTGGCCGTCCGCCTTCGCCATGCGGGTGAGGCGCGCCGGCAAGTCCTTGGGAAAATCGGCGCCGGCCAGGGTGCGCAGCGCGCGGGTCAAGAGGTTGCCGGTGGGCAGCAAGGCGGTCATCTCCTGGAGCAGGTGGGCGTCGGCCGCGCTTGCCGGCAGGGCAAGATGGGTCCGGGCGTCCTCGATCAGGTCGGCGATCACGGCGATCTCCTCGCCGGCCAGATCATGGTCGGCCCGCGCCATATACATCAGCGCGATGGCCGCCGGACGCACAAGCGCCCGCAGCGCGTCGCGCTGGACCGTGTCGAGGCGCACCGGAGACAGAGGCTGCCGCCGGGCGTGCACGGCCTGCGGTGCAGGGTCCGCCTCGACCAGTGCAAGCTTGCCGAAGAAGCCGGGAATGTCGTCAATGATCTCGCCGGTGCGGCCATGGACGAGCATGCGCATCCGGTCGACGCGGAAGGAGCGTGTGGTCTTGCGCAGCAGGCACACCGCCCCCACCCGCAGCACGCCGTCGGCCCGCTCCACCTTGCGCACGATGATTTCGCGCCGGCTCGGCGCGCCGTCGGCCGCCTCATAGTCCAGCAGGAAGTTGGTGCCGAGGATCTGGTCGTCGGGCACATCCGCCGTCTCGGCGTCCACCGCGTCGCGCGGGGGAATATGCAGGCTCTGGCGCAGCTGAGCGGTGCGCACCACCACGGCCATGAGCCCCCTCCCCCGGTCATGATCGAGACACCCCAGGATGGTACAGCTTGCGCTCCACACGCGCCAGAGGCCAAGCCCGCGCCGGCAGGAGCGGTGGACAGCGAGGAAGAGGCGGGCGCGCATGGGTGATCCCCGCAATCGGCGGTTCCGCTCCCGGTGGCGCGGTGCATAGTGCCGCCGGTCTCACCCGGCCAGGACTGGCCTGTCTTCTCCGCCCGAAAGAGCGGCCGCCCCGTGCGATCACCGCACGCTTGGTCTCACCGCGCCCCCGAAAATCCCCGCAAGAATCGCCCGATGCCTCGCTTTTCCCTCCGCCGCCTGACGTCAGCCGCGCTCCTTCTCGGCGCCCTCCTCCCGGCCTCCCCGCTCGCCGCCCAGCCGGCCTGCTTTGCTCCGGGCGCACTCGCCGCGCGGCCGGGCGAGGAGAAGGTGCAGCCCTCCCACGTGGCCGCTCAACTCAAGGAGCGCCTGTTGCCCGCGCCCCGGCAGGTGGCACCTGGGCTCAGCGGCTCGATCCGCCGGGTGGACCTGCCGCCGGGCGTGAAGCTGGTGGCCCTCACCTTCGACCTGTGCGAGGCGTCGGGGGAAATCTCCGGCTATGACGGGGTGATCGTGGATACGCTGCGGGCCGAAAAGGTGCCCGCCACCTTCTTTGCCGGCGGCAAGTGGACACTGGACCACAAGGAGCGCGCCGCCCAATTGATCGCCGACCCACTGTTCGAGGTGGGCAACCACACCTGGTCCCACGCCAACCTTGCCGTGCGCGGCGGCGATTATATGCGCCGTCAGGTGGATGACACGGACATGGCGGTGGCGGGCGCGCGGGCGGATGCGGCGGCGGCCGGATGCATGCTGGAGAAGGTGCCGGCGCGCACGGAACTCTTCCGCTTCCCCTATGGCTCGTGCAGCCCGGAATCCATGGCCTATGTGAACGAGACCGGGCACCTGGCCATCCAGTGGGACGTGGATTCCGGCGATCCGGCTTTTCTCGGCGCCAAGTTCATGGCGGACGCCATGCTGCGCGCCATCAAGCCCGGCTCCATCGTGCTGATGCACGCCAATGGCCGCGGCCGCCACACGGCGGAGGCGGTGCGGATGCTCATTCCCGCGCTGAAGGCGAAGGGCTATCGCTTCGTCACCGTCTCCGACCTCCTGAAGGCCGGGACGCCGGTGGTGGCGTCCACCTGCTATTCGGAACGGCCTGGCGACACGCGGGTCTATGACGAGGCGGCGCGGGCGGGCCGGCGGGTGCTGCCGGCCCCGTAAACCCCGTCCTCAGTACATAACTTCCTTGTAGCGCTTGAGCATCTCTTCCTGGCTCTCGGCCTTGTAGGCGCCGGACGTGTGGTCCTCCAGCATCTGCCCCATGGTGGGCAGGACGGAGCGTTCCACCTGGCGCTCGGCATTCCACAATTCCGAGCGCATGAGCGCCTTTGCGCAATGCAGATAGGCCTCGTGAACGGTGATGCGAATCACGGACAGCGGCAGCTTGCCCTGCACCACGAAGCGGGCCTTGAGGTCCTCGTCCGTATGGATCTGCGCGGTGCCATTCACCCGCAGCGTCTCGTCGACGCCGGGGATGAGGAACAAGAGGCCGACTCCGGGACGGGCGATGATGTTCTCCAGGCTGTCGAGGCGGTTGTTGCCGGGGCGGTCGGGCAGAAGGAGGGTGTGGTCATCCTCCACCGCCACGAAGCCGGGGCCATCGCCGCGCGGGGAGACGTCGGACGTGCCGTCGGGACCGCCGGTGGCCAGCAGCAAGAACGGGCTCAGGCCGATGAAGCGCCGGCAGTGGCCGTCGAGCTGGGGAATCGCCTTGGCCACCGAGCGGGGATTGGCGGGCTTGTAGACGCTGCGCAGCTCGGCGAGGGAGGAAATGGCGGGCACGATAAACCTCAAGGCTTGACCACGAGTTGCACCCGGTCCGCCGCGAAGCTGGAGCGGCCCCATTGCAGCGGCACGCCGTTCGGCTCCACGTCGACGCGCTCCAGCACCAGGACGGAACGGCCAGCCGCAAGGCTCAGCACCTCCTGTTCCCGCTCGGTGGCGGGGCGCGCCGAAATCCGGGTCTCGCGCCGACGATAGTCCTGGATGCCGATGGTGGCGAGAGCGCGCGTGAGCGACCCGGTCGCGGCATAGACGAGGTCGAGGTCCGGACACCGAGCATGGACGAAGCAAGCACGGCCGAAGGAGATGGGCACCCCATCCGCCTCGTGCAGGCTCTCGATCACCAGGATCTCAGTTCCCTCCGCCACATTCAGCCCGCGGGCCACCTCGGCAGAGGCCGGCTCCACCGACGAGCCCATATAGCGGCCAAACGGCTCGCGGCCACCCGCCGAGACGATCTCGGAGAAGCGCGTGCGCGGGCCGATGGGATAGGCGATCGGCGGCTCACGCACAAAGGTGCCGCGCCCGGCGGTCGCCTCGATGAGGCCCTTCTCGCTCAGCACCGAAAGGGCGCGCCGCACTGTATGCCGGTTGACCCCGAAGCGCACCGCCAGGTCCGCCTCCACCGGCAGGCGCGCGCCGGGCGGAAAGGAGCCGCCGGCAATCTCCGCCTCCAGCCGCTCGGCAATCTGCTTCCAGAGCGCGACTCCGGTGCCCCGCGCCAGGGAGCTTTCATCGGCTACCGTCATTGTCCCGTGATCGAACTCTTCCATGTTCCCCCCGCTCGCTGTTTGCACCGCCATTCCGTTCTTGTGTATTTGTATAGACCAATATACAAAGAAGCACCAGATCCGGTATGAGATACCTCCGAGGCCACACGCGGCCTCGGATTATACGGCTTGAGGGCTCCATGACGGCAGACCAGGACCTCACCGAACAACGGCAGGCGGCAATGACCATTCTCGCCGGCGCCACCCAGAAAGAATTGGACGTGGCGCTGGAGCGCTTCGCGCCCCTGCCGCCGGTCAGGGATTTGCGCCCGCCGGAATCGGGCCTCGCCATGGTGCGCGGTCGAATCGGTGGCGACGGCGCCCCCTTCAATCTGGGGGAGGCCACCGTCACACGGGCGGCCGTCCGCGTCGGCAATGGCCCCACGGGCGTTGCCTATCTGCTCGGGCGCGATCCCAAGCGCGCGCGAGCGGCGGCCATTCTCGATGCCTTGTGGCAAGACGCGGCCCTTCGGCCAGCGCTGGAAGATGCCTTAAAGCCCATCCGCCTGCGCCTCGCGGCCGACGCGGCGGCGGAAGCCGAGCGCACCAAGGCCACCAAGGTGGACTTCTTCACCATGGTGCGCGGAGAGGATTGATGACCGCCCCCGCTCTTGCTTCCGGCTTTGCCGACCCCGCCCGCGATGCCCAGCGCACCTTCAAGGCGGTGATGTGGGCGCTGGCGCAGCCTGGCGCGCCACAGACCCTCGACACCGATCTGGCGCCGCCCACCCCGTTGACGCCGGGGCTTGCCGCCATCGCCCTGGCTTTGCTGGATTACGAGACCCCCGTCTGGCTCGACCCCGCCTTGCGGGAAGGCGCGGGCGTCGCGGATTTCCTGCGCTTCCACACCGGCGCACCGGTGGTTGACGACCCCGCCACCGCCCGTTTCGCGCTCATCGCTGCGGGCGCGGCGCTACCGGACTTCGCCCTTTTTGCCCAGGGCGAGCCCGATTATCCGGACCGTTCGGCGACGCTGATTGTCGGCGTGGAGGATGCGGGGCCGGACGTGCCCGGCGTGCGCCTTCGGCTCGAAGGGCCCGGCATCGACGGGGCGATCCGGCTCGGCGCCACTCCCCTTCCGGCCGATATGGCGGACCGGCTGCGCGAAAACCGCGCCGCCTTCCCCCTCGGCATCGACCTGCTGCTGGTCGCGCGTGACATCGTGGTGGGGCTGCCCCGCTCGGTGCGCGCCGGCGCGGAGGAGTAAGTCCATGTATGTGGCAGTGAAGGGCGGCGAGACCGCCATTGGCAATGCCCACGCTCTGCTCGATCGCACCCGGCGGGGCGACCCGGCCGTGCCGGAGCTGGGCATCGACCAGATCCGCGAGCAGCTCGCTTTGGCGGTGGACCGCATCATGGCGGAGGGCTCGCTCTATGACCGGGATCTCGCCGCCCTCGCCTTGAAGCAGGCCCGCGGCGACATGATCGAGGCCATCTTCCTGGTGCGCGCCTTCCGCACCACCTTGCCCCGCTTCGGCGCCACCGAGCCGGTGGATACCGGGGCCATGCGGGCGCGGCGGCGCATCTCGGCCACCTTCAAGGACCTCCCCGGCGGGCAGGTGCTCGGCCCCACCTTCGACTACACCCATCGCCTGCTGGACCCGTCCCTCGCGGTGAATGCAGCGGAAGCCGCCCCGTCGGCGCCCCGCGCGGACGAGCCGCTCGTCGCGACCGCCCAGCCGCCGGAGGCCATGCCCCGCGTCACCGATTTGCTCGGCGACGAGGGCCTCATCGAGCCCGCCCCTTACGACGATGGCAGCGAGCCGCCGGACCTCACCCGCTCGCCGCTCTCCTTCCCCGCCGAGCGGCCGCTGCGGCTCCAGAATCTGGCGCGCGGCGACGAGGGCTTCCTGCTGGCGCTCGGCTATTCCACCCAGCGCGGCTATGCCCGCACCCATCCCTTCGTGGGCGAGGTGCGCATGGGCGAGGTGGAGGTGGAGCTCCATGTGGAGGAGCTGGGCTTTGCCGTGCCGCTCGGCCGTGTCACCGTCACCGAATGCCAGATGGTGAACCAGTTCAAGGGCTCGGCCAGCGTGCCGCCCCAGTTCACCCGCGGCTATGGCCTCGTGTTCGGCCAGTCCGAGCGCAAGGCCATGTCCATGGCGCTGGTGGACCGGGCGCTGCGCTGGCAGGAGCTGGGGGAGGAAAAGACCGCCCCCGCCCAGGACACGGAATTCGTCCTCTCCCATTCCGACAATGTACAGGCCACCGGCTTCGTGGAGCACCTGAAGCTGCCCCACTACGTGGACTTCCAGGCCGAATTGGACCTGGTGCGCCGCATGCGGGCCACCGCCTTGCCGCAGGACGAGGCCCCCGCTGACGAAGCACTCCAGCTGCCGGAGGCGGCGCAATGACCACGGCCCCCACCACGACCGCGCCCGCCATCACCTATAATTTCGCCTATCTGGACGAGCAGACCAAGCGCATGATCCGGCGCGCGATCCTCAAAGCGATCGCCATTCCCGGCTATCAGGTGCCCTTCGCCAGCCGCGAAATGCCCATGCCCTATGGCTGGGGCACTGGCGGCGTGCAGGTGACGGCCGCCCTCCTCGGCACCGATGATGTGCTGAAGGTCATCGACCAGGGCTCGGACGACACCACCAATGCGGTGGCCATCCGGGGCTTCTTCAAGAAGACGGCGGGGGTGGCCACCACCACCCGCACGGAGGAGGCGAGCGTCATTCAGACCCGCCACCGCATCCCGGAAGCCCCGCTGAAGGCCGGCCAGGTGCTGGTCTATCAGGTGCCCATCCCCGAGCCGCTGCGCTTCCTGGAGCCGCGCGAGACCGAGACGCGCAAGCTGCACGGCCTTGCCGATTACGGCCTCATGCATGTGAAGCTCTATGAGGACATCGCCCGCCACGGCCATATCGCCACCACCTATGCCTATCCGGTGGCGGTCGCCGAGCGCTATGTGATGGACCCCTCGCCCATCCCCAAGTTCGACAATCCGAAGATGAATGACAGCCCCGCGCTGCAGCTCTTCGGCGCCGGGCGCGAGCAGCGCATCTATGCCATCCCGCCGCATACCCGCGTTGTCTCGCTGGATTTCGAGGACCATCCCTTCCGCGTCCAGCATTTCGCCAAGCCCTGCGCGCTGTGCGGCGCCACGGGGGTCTATCTCGACGAGGTGATCCTCGACGACAAAGGCGGGCGCATGTTCGTGTGCTCGGACACCGACCATTGCAGCACCCGTCAGGCCGAAGGCCATCGCGGCGAGATGAGCGCCCCGGCGCAGGAGGCGGCGGAATGAGCGGCTTCCGCATTCGCCCGGCGCGCGAGGATGACCTTGCGGGCGTGCTCGCCCTCTATGCCCAGCCGGCCATGGACAATGGCCGCGTCTTGTCCCTCGCGGATGCGCGCGCCGTGTTCGCCCGCTTCGCCCTTTATCCCGACTATGTGCTCTATGTGGCCGAGGATGCAGGCACATTGGTGGGCACCTTCGCCCTGCTGGTGATGGACAATATCGGCCATCAGGGCTCCCCCTCCGCGGTTGTGGAGGACGTGGTGGTGGCCGCGGAGCGCCAGGGCAGCGGCATCGGTGCCGCGATGATGCGCTTCGCCATGGCCAAGGCGGCGGAGAAGGGCTGCTACAAGCTGGCCTTGTCCTCCAACAACCGGCGGACCCAGGCGCACCACTTTTACGAAAACCTTGGCTTCCGCCGCCACGGCGTCAGCCTGCATGTGGATCTCGATCCGGCCCGCCATGCGGCGGCAGGTCGTGCGGAGGCTTTGGCATGAGCGCGGATGAACCTCTTCTCGTCGCCCGTGGCCTGACCAAATATTACGGCGCCCGCCCCGGCTGCCTGGACGTGGACCTGACCGTCCATCCCGGCGAGGTGCTGGCCATCGTGGGCGAATCCGGCTCGGGCAAGTCCACCTTGCTCTCGCTCCTGTCCACCGAGCTTGCCCCCACGTCGGGCGACGTGAGCTACCGCATGCGCGATGGCGCGCTGCGCGACCTCGCCAGCCTGTCTGAGGCCGAGCGGCGCCTCCTGCTGCGCACCGACTGGGGCTTCGTGCGCCAGCATGCGGAACAGGGCCTGCGCATGGCGGTGTCCGCCGGCGGCAATGTGGGCGAACGCCTCATGGCGGTGGGCTGGCGCAATTACGGGCAGATCCGGAATGAGGCCACCGACTGGCTGGGGCGGGTGGAGATCGATGCGAGCCGCATCGACGATGATCCCCGCGCCTTTTCCGGCGGCATGCGCCAGCGCCTCCAGATCGCCCGCAACCTCGTCACAAGGCCCCGCCTCGTCTTCATGGACGAACCCACCGGCGGTCTCGACGTGTCCGTCCAGGCCCGTCTCCTGGACCTGATCCGTTCCCTGGTGGCCGATCTCGGCGTCGCCGTGATCATCGTCACCCATGACCTGGCGGTGGCCCGGCTCCTGTCCCACCGCATCATGGTGATGCGGCGCGGGCGGGTGATCGAGCAGGGCCTGACGGACCAGGTGCTCGACGATCCGCACGAACCCTATACCCAGCTCCTCGTCGCCTCGGTGCTTGCCGCATGATGCCCGCTTCGCTCGCCGCCACCTACGGGGCCGCTGAGGCCCCTTCCGCCCCGCCCGCTCCCCATCCGGCGCAACCGCGCCTGAAGGTGGAGGGGCTGGAAAAGGCCTTCACCTTGCACCTGCGCGACGGGGCGCGGCTGCCGGTGGTGCGCAACGTGTCCTTCGAGGTGCATGGAGGCGAGTGCGTGGCGCTGGGCGGGCCCTCCGGCGCGGGCAAGAGCTCCATCCTGAAGATGATCTTCGGCAATTACCGTTCGGACGCTGGGGCCATAGAAGTGGCCGACGGCCCGCACGGCATGATTGATGTGGTCAAGGCCGACCCCCGCCGCATTCTCAAGCTGCGGCGCGAGCGCATCGGCTATGTCAGCCAGTTCCTGCGGGTCATTCCCCGCGTGCGGACGCTGGACGTGGTCAGCGAGCCGCTGCGCCAGGACGGTGTCGCCCCGGAGAAGGCGGAGGCGCGCGCCCGCGACCTGCTCGCCCGGCTCAATTTGCCCCAGCGCCTCTGGGACCTGCCGCCCGCCACCTTCTCCGGCGGCGAGCAGCAGCGGGTCAACATTGCCCGCGGCTTCATCTCGCCCCGCGACCTCCTTCTCCTTGACGAGCCCACGGCGTCGCTCGACGCCGCCAACCAGACGGTGGTGGTGGATCTCATCGGCGAGACCAAGGCGCGCGGCACGGCCCTCATCGGCATCTTCCACGACACCGCCATCCAGGCGGCGGTCTCCGACCGGGTGATCGACGTGTCCCGCTTCCGGGTCTGATCGCCCAGCCTTTCCCTTACGGGGGCGCCAGCCCGGCGCGTCCCCTTCCCCAGGGGCGACGCGTGTCCGGCGCCCCTTGACCGAACATG
This sequence comes from Aquabacter sp. L1I39, assembly GCF_017742835.1. GTDB lineage: Bacteria > Pseudomonadota > Alphaproteobacteria > Rhizobiales > Xanthobacteraceae > L1I39. Next base: position 3,583,804 of record NZ_CP072392.1, on the reverse strand, counting down.
CCTCCAAGGAGGAAGTGCGATGCCGCTGGCGTCTTCCGAGCCCGACCTGATCCTCGCCAATGCCCGTATCGTCACCGCCGATGCGGTGGTCCAAGGCGACGTGCGCGTCCGTGACGGGCGGATCGTGGAAATCGGCACCGGCGCCGCGCCGCGCGACGCCCTCGACTGCGCCGGCGACTATGTGCTGCCAGGCCTCGTGGAACTGCACACGGACCACGTGGAAGGCCACCTTTCGCCCCGGCCCAAGGTGCGCTGGAACCCCATGGCGGCGGTGCTCGCCCATGATGCGCAGATCGCCGCTTCCGGCATCACCACCGTGTTCGATTCCCTGCGGGTGTGGCCGGACAAGAAGGCGGTGGGCATGGATGGCGATGCCCCCATCCTCGCCGAGGCGCTGAGCACCGCCCGCGCGGCGGATGCGCTGCGGGCCGACCACCAGATCCATCTGCGCTGCGAGATTCCCACTGACAGCGTGGTGGAGGATGTGCAGGCGCTGATGGAGCGCTTCGAGGTCCGCCTCATCTCGCTCATGGATCACACGCCGGGCCAGCGCCAGTTCGCGAGCATCGAGCAGTTCCGCAGCTACTACAAAAAGAAGAGCGGCATCACCGACGACGAGATGGACGTCATCGTCGCCATGCGCCTCGACTTCCACGCCCGCTTCGCCCAAGAGAATCGCACCCGCCTGGTGGCGCTTGCGCAGGCGCGTGGCGTCGTGCTGGCGAGCCATGACGACGGCACGCCGGAGCATGTGGAGGAGGCCATCGCAGATGAGGTGGCCATCGCCGAATTTCCCACCACGTTGGAAGCGGCGCGCCTGTCCCATGCCGCCGGCCTCCGCGTGCTCATGGGCGCGCCGAACATGGTGCGGGGCGGCTCGCACACCGGCAATGTCTCGGCGCAGGAACTGGCCCGCAACGGCTTGCTCGACATCCTGTCTTCGGACTATGTGCCCTCCTCCCTCCTGTGGAGCGCCTTTGACCTCACGCGCCGGGAAGAGGCCATATCGCTGCCACAGGCGGTGCGCATGGTCTCCCGCACACCGGCCGAGGCCGCCGGCCTCCTGGATCGGGGAGAGATCGCCCCCGAACGGCGGGCCGATCTCATCCGCGTGGGGCTCGCCGGCGACATGCCGGTGGTGCGCGGGGTGTGGCGCGAGGGGCGTCGGGTGGCATGAGCGATGCGCAGACACGGCTGGGGCCAGGCGCCCTGATCCTGGTGGTGGGGCCGTCGGGCGCCGGCAAGGACACGCTCATCGACATCGCCCGCACGGCGCTGGCGGCGCGGGCCGACGTGCATGTGGCCCGCCGCCTCGTCACCCGGCCGGCCGGTGCGGGGGAGGCCCATGGGACGCTGACGGAAGAGGACTTTACCCGCCTTCAGCCCCGCTTTGCCCTCTGCTGGCAGGCCCATGGCCTCAGCTACGCGCTGGGCGAGGATGTGGCGGACTGGATTTCAGCCGGCCACACCGTCATCGCCAATGGCTCGCGGGCCACCCTGCCGGTGGCACGGGCGCGCTTCGACCGGCTTTACGTGGTGCATGTGACGGCGCCGGTGGAGGTGCGCGCCCAGCGCCTGGCCGCCCGGGGCCGCGAGAGCGCCCAGGACATCGCCGAGCGCCTCACGCGCGCTCCGGCGCTGGATGTGGCGCCCGAACTGGAGATCAACAATGTGGGAACGCCGCAGGAGGGCGGCATGCAACTCGCCGGCTTCGTGCGCCGCGTGGCGGATGAAGTCGCGCCACGCCCACGATACGGCGCACCGGCGCGCGTGTAAGAACCTGCAGGCCTCAGACGTGAAGGCAATGCGTCTGATCTGGTGAAGAAGAACACCTTCGTGAAGAAGAAGACCTGCATCGCAGGCTCAAGACCACGGCCAAGGCCGTCTTCACTTCAGGCGACCCGACAATAGGGGCGGGTCCCGGTGCTTCTACGGCAGGGGAAATGGCCGGCGCGGAAGCTGACCATGGCGGGCCTTGGGCACCGCCCTTCCCTCACTGGCGATAATGCTGGATGCGCGTGGTGCGCAGGCCCGGCAATCCGTGGCGATCGATGGACGCCTGCCACGACAGGAATTCGTCCACCGTCAGCGTGTAGCGCTTGCAGGCTTCCTCAAGGCTGATGAGACCGCCGCGCACGGCAGCCACCACCTCCGCTTTGCGCCGGATAACCCAGCGTCTGGTGTCCGGTGGCGGAAGATCAGCTACGGTCAACGGACTTCCGTCCGGGCCGATCACGTATTTCACCCTCGGCCGATAGGCATCGGTCATCGCTACGCTCACCCATTACTCAACCCAACCCTCCGAGCACAGTGAAGCGGGGCAATGAACATTTCCCTAAAAGCCCAAGAAAATCCGATATTTACTTGTATTAACAGGGCATGAATCCCAGCGAGACTCACGGGCGTTTGAAGACGTCCCTCCCGATCAGCGGGAAAGCCGCCCCGATGGACTCGAGGCCGAGGCCCCGCCCACGGGCGCTGCATGCGCAACCGGTTGCAAATGAAGGAGGGAGGGCAGGTGCCACAGTGCGTGCGTGAGCCATTGACGCGGCCGGGCGCGGCCTTCGCAAGGCCGAAAGGAGTGCCCGGCTGAGGCGGCAATGCCAGCGGAAGGGGCAAGCGGAGTCTTAAGAATTGGCGGTAAGCAGCGCGATACCGCATGCACTTTTTTCGCGCGGTTACGCCCCAGCGCGTCCGATTCCCCCGACACCGCCACAGGCGTCGGGGGAAGAAGGGGGCTATCCCTCTATGCGGTCGAAATCGGCGATTCCCCGGGTGGCGGCGCGAATCTCGTCCAGCAGCTTGAGGCGGTTGATGCGCAGCTGACCATCGGCGGCGTTCACTGTCACATCCTCGAAGAAGGCGTCCACAGGCGCGCGCAGGCGAGCCAGGGCGGCCATGGCGCCGGCATAGTCCTCGGCGGCGATGGCATCGCGCACCTTGGCCTTCACCTCCTCGATGGCGGCGCCCAGCGCCACTTCCTGCGGCTCGACGAAGAAGGCGGGAACGGCGGGGCCTTCATAGCGGGCGCCGTCCTTCTTCTCCTCGATGCGCAGGATGTTCACGGCGCGCCGATAGCCAGCCAGCAGAGTCTTGCCGTCGTCTGTCTCCAGGAAGGCCTGCAGGGCCTCCACGCGGCGGACGATCTGAAGAAGATCATCCTGCCCCTCCAGGGCGAAGACGGCGTCCACGAGGTCGTGGCGCGCGCCGCGCTCGCGCATATGCACCTTGAGGCGCTCGGCGAGGAAGGCGAGGAGGTCGGTGGCCAGGTCCCCCGCGATCGTCTGACCTTCCACCCTCTGCGCCTCGTCCGGCACCGCATCCGGGCCGAGCTTGGCGAGCCGGCGTGCGAGGTCGTGCAGGATGTCCGCCACCAGCTTGTTGGCGAGCTTGTCGATGCGGAACACATCCAGCGGGTTGCTGCCATAATGGGCCTCGCCCAGGATGGCGCGGGCGGAGGCCACGATCACCGGCCGCAGCGGCAGAGTGAGATTGTTGTCCAATACGATGCGGATCACACCCAAGGCGGCGCGGCGCAGGGCATAGGGATCCTTGGAGCCGGTGGGCTTCTCATTGATGACCCAGAAGCCCACCAGCGTATCGATCTTGTCCGCCAGGGCCACCGCGACGGAGACGGGCGCGGTGGGCACGCGGTCGGAGGGGCCCTGCGGCTTGTAATGGTCCTCGCAGGCGGCCGCGATTTCCGCCGGCAGCTTCTCGTGCTCGGCATAATAGCGGCCCATGAGGCCCTGCAATTCGGGGAACTCGCCCACCACCTCGGTCAGCAGGTCTGCCTTGGCGATGCGGGCGGCGCGGGCGGCCAGCTCCGGATCGGCACCCACCTGCGGGGCAATCTCGGCGGCGAGGCGCGAAATGCGCGCGATGCGCTCGCCCTGGCTGCCCAGCTTCTCGTGGAAGGTGATCTGGTCGAACTTGGCCAGCCGGTCCTCCAGCGCCGTGCGCCGGTCGGTGTCCCAGAAGAATTTGGCGTCCGACAGGCGGGCGCGGATGACGCGGCCATTGCCGGCCACGATGGCGGCGCCCTGGTCGGTGGCGGCCAGATTCGAGATCAGGATGAAGCGGTTGGCGAGGCGGCCGGTCTTCGGGTCCTTCAGCACGAAGCACTTCTGGTTGGCGCGGATGGTGGCGCGGATCACCTCGTCGGGAATGTCCAGGAAGGCGGCATCGAAGGAGCCGATGAGCACCACCGGCCATTCCACGAGACCCGCGACTTCCTCCAGCAGGCCCTCATCTTCCACCAGCTCCAGCCCGTGGACCAGGGCGAGGTCCTTGGCGTCGGCGAGGATGATGGACTTGCGGCGGTCGCGGTCGGCCACCACCTTGGCGGCCTCCAGCTTGGTCAGCCAGTCATCCAGGCGCTTCACCTCGATGGCGCCGGGCGCCAGGAAGCGGTGGCCATAGGTGACGTTAGACGAGGTGATGCCCTCCACCTCGAAGCGGATGACCTCCACCTCCTCGATGTCGGTGCCGAAGGTGCAGACGATGGAATGGAGCGGGCGCACCCAGCGCATGCTGCCCGTGCCCCAGCGCATGGATTTCGGCCAGGGAAAGGCGCGGATGATCTGCGGCACGACCTCCGCGATCACCTCCGTGGTGGCGCGGCCGGGCCGCTCCACCACCGCCACGTAGAAGTCGCCCTTCTTGGGGTCGCTCTGGATGGTGGCCTGGTCGATGGAGGCGAGGCCCGTCGCCTTGAGGAAGCCCTGAATGGCCCCCTCCGGCGCGCCCACGCGCGGCCCCTTGCGCTCTTCCTTGCTGTCCGCCTGCCGGCCGGGCAGGCCATGCACCGCCAGCGCCAGCCGGCGCGGGGTCACGAAGGCCTTCGCGCCCTCATAGAGCAGGCCGCGCTCGACGAGGGCGTCCGTCACCAGCTTGCGCAGCGCCTCGGCGGCCTGGGCCTGCATGCGGGCGGGGATTTCTTCGCTGAACAGTTCAAGAAACAGGTCGGGCATCGGATCGGGCTCTTCCTGCCCGGGCGGACGCGCCGGGCGGGTTGGCGGAGGACGGACGGGGGCGGACCAGACGGGCCGGCTGCCCCCGCGTCTATTCTGTTTCAGCCAGCACGTCGAGATGCCGGCTGGGCGGGATCGGAATCGAGGGGCTCCAGGTGGCGGTCCTTCACCGTCATGACGGCCAGCGCCCCCACCCCGGAGACGAGCGCCAGATAAAGGGCCGGCGCCATCTTGCTGCTGAGGTCGCCGACCAGGAAGGTGGCGACCATGGGCGCAGTCCCCCCGCCAATGCCCACCCCCAGGTTCCAGGCAAAAGCCACCGCCGAGCAGCGCCGACAGCGGGGAAACATTTCCACCAGCATGGCCGCCAGCGGCGCATTGGCCAGCGGCAAGAGCATGGCGAGAAGGATCTGGCCGATAATGGCGAGCCGCACATCGCCGCGCCCAAACAGGCTGAACAGGGGCCACGCCAGAAGCGTCAGGCCCGCCATGCCTGCCAACACCACGGTGCGGCGCCCCACCTTGTCGCTGACAATGGCGCAGATGGGCACCAGCACCATGGTCACGGCGAGGCACACCGTGTTGAGGCGCAAAGTGAAGCTGGCGGAGAGCCCGTCCTGCTGCTGGAGATAGGTGGCCAGATAGACGAACAGCAGATAATAGGCGACGCCCGCCTGGAAGGAGAGGATCACCGCCCGCGCCAAATCGGGCAGATCGTGGCGGAGCGTATCAAGGAGCGGCAGCCCTCCCTCGGAAACATGCGGCGTCTCCTGGAGCGCGGTGCGGCGCAGATAAAGTGACAGCAGGCCCAGCACCACGCCGAGCAGGAACGGGACGCGCCAGCCCCAGGCCTGCAACTGCTCGGCATCGAGCGTTCCCGCCACGACGGCGGCCACGCCGGAGCCGATCAGCGTGCCCCCGCTCACCCCGGCGGCGGAAAACGAGGTGGCAAAGCCCCGCCGGCCCGGCGCGGCATGCTCGGCCAGGAAGACGGCGGAGGTGGTGTATTCGCCGCCGATGCACACGCCCTGCACCAGACGCATGAGCAACAAGAGGACCGGCGCCGCAATCCCGGCCATCTCATAGCTGGGCAGGAGGCCGATGGAGACGGTGGAGACCGTCATCAGCCCGGCGGACAGGACCAGGGCGCGCGAGCGCCCCAGCCGGTCGCCCAGCGTGCCGAAGACGACCGCACCCAGCGGCCGCATCAGGAAGGAGGCGGCGAACACCGCGAACGCGGAGAGGAGACCCACAAAGGGCGTGCTCTGGGGAAAGAAGACCTTCGCGAACACCGTGGCGAAGAAGCCATAGACCGCGAAGTCGTACCATTCGAGCACATTGCCGGCGGCGCCAGCGGCCACCGTCTTCCAAGGCAGGCGTATGGCGCGCCCGGCATGTTCGTCCATGGGCCCCCGCCCCGTCATGGGATCAGCCGGCCCCGCCGGCCTCCGTCTTCAGGAAGGCGGCGCCGCAGGCCTTGGCCAGTTCGCGCACCCGCAGGATATAGCTCTGCCGCTCTGTCACCGAGATGACGCCGCGCGCATCCAGGAGGTTGAAGACGTGGGAGGCCTTGATGCACTGGTCATAGGCGGGCAGCGCCATCAGGTGCCGCTCGCCCCGGTCGCCCGCCGCCAGATATTTGGCGCAGGCCGCCTCGGCCATGCGGAACTGTTCCAGCAGCATGTCGGTGTCGGCATATTCGAAATTGTGCCGGGAATATTCCTGCTCGGCCTGCAGGAAGACGTCGCCATAGGTGACCTTCTCGGCGCCCTCGCGGCCGTTGAAGTTCAGGTCGTAGACGTTCTCCACGCCCTGCACATACATGGCGAGGCGCTCCAGGCCATAGGTCAATTCGCCGGAGACCGGCGAACACTCGAAGCCCGCGACCTGCTGGAAATAGGTGAATTGCGAGACTTCCATGCCATCGCACCAGCACTCCCAACCAAGCCCCCATGCGCCCAGCGTCGGGCTCTCCCAGTCGTCCTCCACGAAGCGCACGTCATGGAGGAGCGTGTCGATGCCGATGGCATCAAGGGAGGCGAGATAGAGCTCCTGGAGGTTGTCGGGCGAGGGCTTCAGGATCACCTGGAACTGGTAATAATGCTGGAGACGATTGGGGTTCTCGCCATAGCGCCCGTCTTTCGGCCGGCGGGAGGGCTGCACATAGGCGGCACGCCAGTGGCGCGGTCCGAGAGCGCGCAGCGTGGTGGCCGGATGGAAGGTGCCCGCGCCCACTTCCATGTCATAGGGCTGCAGGACCACGCAGCCCTGGTCCGCCCAGAAGCGCTGCAAGGTCAGCAGCAATCCCTGGAAGGAACGGTCGGGGCGCATGTGGGCGGGCAGCGAAGGGTCGATCATGGGCAGCCTTCCGGCAGCTGGAAGAGGGGTCGAAACGCGCGCGGACACTAGAGCAGGCGCCGATCACATTGCAACGCCATACGTTCCCCGCCCCGGCCGCCCTCCCCATCGATCCCGCGCCGCTGCGGCCGCCGCTCCCTTACGGCATCGCCTCCGCCTGCACACGCCTGCGTGATTGAACCGAGCCGGCGCAAGGGCGTTGCAACGAGCGAGCGGGACGACAAAGGAGACCTCAATGAACAAGACGCTTCCCCTTCTCACCGCCGCCGCTTTGGCGCTGACCACCTTCGGCGCCGCGGCGCAGAGCGGCATCGCCCCTGCCCCCAACACCCAGACCGGCCCGGCCCAGGAAGGCGGCCGCACGAACATGACCCCCGGCGCCTCCGGCTCCGGCACGGTGCAGCGGAACGACCAGGCGGCGCAGCCCACGCCCCATAGCGGCGTGAAGCCCGGTCAAAACACCCAGGCCGGTCCCGCCCAGCAGGGTGGCCGCACCCAGGCCTCCCCGGGCGGCAGCGGCGGTTCCACGGATACCACCGGCTCCGTTCCCGCGACCCCGCGCAGCGGCCTCGCGCCCGCTCCGGACACCCATAAGGGCCCCGCACAGGAAGGCGGCCGCACCCAGGCGACGCCTGGCGCGACGCGATAAACATCGCCACGCCGGCATTCCCCCGCGCGACGCGGGCGTTAGAGGCATATGCATAAGGCACACGCAACAAAAAAGGCCCCGGATTGCTCCGGGGCCTTCGTTCATTTCAAGGCGACTGTCTTGAGGCTACGCGCCCTCAGCCGCGGCTGCGCGCGCGGATCATGTAGTCGTCGTAATTATACTCGGCGATCTGCCACCACAGATAGCTCTCGTTCCGGAACGGCCGAGCCGACTCATAGATCTTCTTGAAGTCCGGATTCTTGGAGCCGATCTCGTCATACATCTCGGTCGCCACCTTGAAGCAGGCGTCCATGACGTCGTTGGGATAGCGGCGCAGCTGGGTGCCGGCCTTCACGAGACGCTGCACGGCGCCAGGATTCTTGGCGTCGTAATTGGCCAGCATGTCGCCATTGGCCTGGGCGGCGGCGGAAGTCAGCACCGCCTGGTAGGCCTTGGGCAACTCGTTCCACTTGTCCTGATTGTAGAAGAAGGTCAGGCCGGCGCTGCCTTCCCACCAACCGGGATAGTAGTAGTACTGCGCCACCTTGTAGAGGCCGAGCTTCTCGTCGTCATAGGGGCCGACCCACTCGGCGCCGTCGATGGTGCCCTTTTCGAGCGCCGGATAGATGTCGCCGCCGGCGAGCTGCTGCGGCACCGCGCCGAGCTTGGAGAAGATCTGCCCGGCAATGCCGGCGATGCGGAACTTCAGGCCCTGCAGGTCCTGGACCGACTTGATCTCCTTGCGGAACCAGCCGCCCATCTGGCAGCCCGTATTGCCGCCCGGCAGCATCACGACGTTGTACTTCTTGTAGAACTCGGCCAGCACCTGGAGGCCGCCGCCATGGTAGAACCAGGAATTCAGCTGGCGGGCATTGAGGCCGAACGGGAAGGCGGAGCCGAACGCGAAGGTTGGGTCCTTGCCCACATAGTAATAAGAGGCCGTGTGGCACATCTCGACGGTCTTGTTCTGGGTCGCGTCGAGCGCCTGCAGGCCGGGGACGATTTCACCCGCGGCGAAGACCTGGATCTGGAACTTGCCGTCGGTGGCCTCGGCCACGTTCTTGGCCATCAGCTCGGCGGCGCCGTAGATGGTGTCGAGGGACTTGGGGAAGGACGAGGTGCAGCGCCACTTGATCTCGGGCTGGGACTGCGCGATCGCCGGCATGGCGACGGCGGTCGAGGCGGCGACACCGGCGCCGGCGGCAGTCAGGAACTCACGGCGTTTCATGGATGAGACTCCCTATGAAATTCTTCTGGCATCCCGCTTCGGCAGGCCGGCCGGCGGAACGCCCCGCATTCTTGTACCGGAAGCCGGTTGCAATGGCGACCGCCCCCCTATGGTACTAAAGGCGTAGACGCCACGCTATTCGATCACGATGCGCGGCGCCTTGCGGGCGCTGGCGCCGGCCCGTCCCATGGCCGCCTGAACATTGCGGGCGATGCCTCGATAGATCTCCGCCTGCGGGCTCTGCGGATCGGACACGAGGATGGGCAGGCCGGCGTCCGACATCTCGCGGATGCGCATGTGGAGCGGCACTTCGCCGAGGAAGGGCACGCCGATCTCCTCGGCCTCGTGCCGCGCCCCACCATGGCCGAAAATGTCCGAGCGCTCCCCGCAATGGGGGCACATGAAATAGGACATGTTCTCCACCACACCCAGAATCGGCACGTTGACCCGCTGGAACATGGCGATGCCCCGTCGGGCGTCGATCAGCGCGAGGTCCTGAGGCGTGGAGACAATGACGGCGCCGGCGAGGTTGACCTGCTGGGCCATGGTGAGCTGCGCGTCGCCCGTGCCGGGGGGCATGTCCACCACCAGCACGTCGAGCGGCCCCCACTTCACCTCGCGCAGCATCTGGGTGAGCGCCGACATGACCATGGGCCCGCGCCAGATCATGGGGGTGGCCTCGTCCACCAGGAAGCCGATGGACATGAGCTGGAGGCCGAAATTCTCGAGCGGCACCATCATGCGCCCGTCAATGGTCTCCGGCTTGCCGTGCACGCCGGACAGGCGCGGGACGGAAGGGCCATAGATATCCGCATCCAGAAGGCCGACCTTCAGGCCGAGGTCGCGCAGGCCGAGCGCCAGATTGATGGAGACGGTGGACTTGCCGACGCCCCCCTTGCCGGAGGCCACCGCGATGATGGCGCCGACGCCCGGCACCTCGATGGCCTTGCCACCTTGAGGCGCGCCCTGGCCCCCCCCTTGCGGACCACCCTGCGGCGCGGCGCCGGGACGGCCGCCCATCTTGCGCTCGGCGGTGAGCGCCACCAGCGCAGAGGCAACGCCGGGCAGCGCCCGCACCGCCTCTTCCGCCGCCACCCGCACCGGCTCCCACGCCCGCGCCTGGGCCGAATCCACGTTGATGGACAGGTAGACCTTGCCGCTGGTGACCACGATGCCGGACAAGGCAGGGGACGCGGACAGGGGCACCCCGTCGGGGGTGCGCACCTTTGCCAGAGCCTCGCGCACGCCGTTTTCGGTCACATCGCTCATCAGGCCGTCTCCACTCCATACCCGTCCAGGTGCGTCCACCCGAGCGTCTCCTTTCGCACGGGTGGCGGCGGCGAGGAAGGCCTCATCTGGCGTCCACGCGCTCCACCAACGACTGCAAGTCGATGAGGTTGGACACCGTGGCGGCCGGGGGGAGACACGGATATTCCGCCGGCTCCGCCCCCCGGTTGACCCAGACCGTTGGGAAGCCGAACGCCGTGGCGCCCGCCACGTCCCAGGTGTTGGAGGCGACGAACATGATGTCCCGGGGCTGCAGTCTTAGATGAGCGCAGGCGAGCTCATAGCCGCGCGGGTCCGGCTTGAAGGTGTGCATCTCCTCGCAGCTCAGCACCTCGTCCACGAGGCCGGCAAGGCCGCCGCGCTCCACCGCCGTGGTCACCATCTTGCGGGTTCCATTGGACAGGATGACCACCTGGCGCCCGGACTGGCGCACCTCCCGCAAGGCGGGGATCACGTCTGGGTAAGGATCGAGCACCATGAAGGCTTCCGCGATCTCGTCCACCAAGGCGGCGCCGGAATCGTCGGCAATGCCGCACACCCGCAGGGCATAATCGAGGGACTGGCGCGTCACATCGAGAAAGTTGCGGTCGAGCCCCATCAGCGCGCTGGTCCAGGCATATTCCAGCTGCTTGGTGCGCCATACCTCCAGGAATCGCTCCGCAGGCGCGCCCAGCACCAGCAAGTGGTGCTTCAGCGCGGAGCGCAGATCGAACAAGGTGCCATAGGCGTCGAACACGCAGGCGGACGTGGCGTGCATCTGAAGGCTCCGGTGCACGCGCATTATAGTGAGTGCGGCGCGGATGTATCCCGCCCTGAGGCCGGTTCGGCGCCACGGGGGCGAAGAAAATCACGGATATCCGCCTGCAACTCAGGCACCAGCTCCGCCTCGAACCAGGGATGGCGCTTCAGCCAGCCCGTATTGCGCCAGGAAGGATGCGGCAGCGCATAGATGCGCGTGCCGCCGGCCTCCCGCACCGCCCGCCAATTGGCCACCGTCTCGGTCAGCCCCTTGCCCAGAAGATGGCCGAGGCCCAGTCGCTTCAGATGATAGGCCTGGGCCGGGCGGCCGATGGCAAGTACGAGATCGAAGGGGGGCAAGGTGGCGAACAGGCGGTCATGCCAGAGCCGTGCGCATTCCCGCCGGGGCGGCAGATCGCCGCCCGCCGCGTCCTGACCGGGAAAGCAGAAGCCCATGGGCGCGATGGCGATGCGCGCTTCGTCGTAGAAGACGGGCTTGTCCACGCCCATCCAGGCCCGCAGGCGATCCCCCGAGGCATCGGTAAAGGGCAGGCCGGAAAGATGAACCTTCGTGCCCGGCGCCTGGCTCGCCACGAGGATGCGGGCGGTGGCGGACACGCGAAGCACCGGCCGGGGCTGGTGGGGCATGGGCGCGCCGAGCGGCGCCTCGACGCAGGCCCGGCAGGCGCGGATCGCGGCCAGAAGGTCCGCGAGGCCGTTCCCCTGCGGACCGTTCTCGTCAGACATCAAGGACGAGGCCATCCCGGGCCACGAGGAAGCGGGAGCCATCCACCTGGTCCCGATGCGCCCACATGTCGTCGCTCATATGGGTGAGCATCATCTGCCGCGCCGAGAAGCCGTGCCGGTTGGCGGCGATGGTCTCATAGGCCATGTGGCCGGTGGGAGCGCCATCGAAGCGGTAGCATTCGCAGATGAAGAGGTCCGCGTCCCGCGCCACCTCGAACAATACGGGCGTCCAGGCGGTGTCGCCGGAATAGGCCAGCGTCTTCCCCTGCCCCTCGAACCGCACCGCCGTGGACGGGGCGCCGGAGGAATGGAGCACCTCGGCGGTGGCGAGGGTGAAGGGCCCCACCGGCACCGGCGTGCCGGGCGCCACCTCCTCCACCGACCAGTCGAACCGCCAGCGATTGCCGGTGATGCCGGGATAGAGCGCCTCCATGACCACGTGGAGGCGCGCCTGCGTGCCAGGCGGGCCGAAGATGCGCAGGGGCTTGTCGCGTCGCGTCCCCAGCTGGCCGTCGAGGATCAGGAAGGGCAGGCCAGCGAAATGGTCGCCATGCAGGTGGGAGAGAACCACCACATCGAGTTCTTCCACCTTCAGGCCGAGGCTCTTGCAGCCGAGCTGTGCGCTGGCGCCATAGTCGATGGCCATGCGGAAGCCATCGGCCTCCACATGAAAGCAGGTGGTGCCCCGCCCACCGGAACAGAAGGCATCCCCCGATCCAACCACCGTCAGACGCATGCCTCAGGCTCCCGCTTTTGCCGCCGGGCGGGCCGAAACCTGCGCCCGCCAGCGGCCCACATGGACCATCTCCTCCGGCACTGCCATGCGGGCGGCACGCATGAAGTCGATGGCCACGATGGCGGTGATATCAGCCACCGTAAAGCGATCGAGGGCGATATAGGCCTTGTCGGCCAGATGGCGATCCAGGTAGCCCAGAAAATTCAACACCTTGGCCTTGTTGGCCTCGCCCCATTCCTTCACCTGCGGCACTTCCCGCTCGGCCATGGCAGGGTGCAGATGCCGGAAGGCGAACTGCACTGCCTGCATCAGCTCGATTTCCATCTGGCGCTGCCACATCTCCACCAGGCCCTGCTCGCGGGGCGTCGCGCCGAACAGGTTGGGCTCGGGCTGGAGCGCTTCGAAATAGCGGCAGATGGCGATGGATTCGCAAATGTGGGTGCCGTCATCCAGCTCCAGCACCGGCACCTTGGCGCGCGGATTGATCCGCAGGAAGGCCTCGCCCATGTGCTCCTTAGCGGCGAGATCCACCATCACCTCGGGCACGGTGATGCCCTTCTCGGCGAGGAAGAACTGCACGCGGCGGGGATTGGGGGCGCGGGCGGAGAGAAAGAGCTTCATGGTGCGGCGTCTCCTCACATTTTGCAGCCGACAGACCATGGCGCGCCTACCGCGTCAAGGCAGCGCGCGGGCGTCTCAGGGGCCGGCGGCATGGGCGGACCGCCAGTCCGCCGGCCGCTGGAACGGGCCCGACCAGATGCCCCGGCCCCGCGCCTGGGCCTCCGCCTGCAGGGTCTTGTAGCCCTTGCCGGTCGCGGCGATGGCAAAACCGGAGGTGACCATGTCAGCCGCAAGGTCGCTGGCGTCCTCTCCTTCCCCTACCGAGCAGACGGCCACCAGCCGGCCGTAGCGGTCATGCCGGCTGCCCCGGCAGGAGACGATGTGCATCCGCACCAGGCTCGCAAGATGGGTCCGCGCCTCGGCGCCGCAGGGCCAGAGCGCCTCGCCGGTGCCGCAGGTTTGGGCCAGTTCCGGCGCATCGATCCCGGACAGGCGCACCCTCTGGCCGAGAATCTCCAGCGTGTCGCCATCCACCGCCCGCGCCGGCCCCACCGCCTCCTCGCCGCGCGTGATGAGCCGCGCAAGGCCCGCAAGGGCGGCGAGGACCAGGATGGCGGTAAGGAGGTCGCGCATGGACATTCCGATCAGGTGCCATTCTTCCCGGATGTATGCAATCTCCCGCGCGCCGGCCGTGACGTTCCAGCCACCCTTCCGCGAGAATCCAGGGCATACAAAGGCATGGAACGGCTGGGTCCGCCTGCCGTTAACCTTCCGCTAACCCTCTTGCCGCAGGAGTCGCTTCCATCCTCATGCGGACGGACTCACCCCTCCGCCGGGGCGCGGAATGCAAGGGCCATGGATCGACCCTTACCCTCTGGCGACCGGCACGCTCTGCCCACCGAACCGGTGGCACGGGCGCATGATCCCGGATTCCCCCTGCCCCCTCCGTCCGCCGCGCTCTCCACCCTCATGCTCCCCGGCCTTTGGGCGACGGCGGCGGTGGCCGCCGTGGCGGCGCTGGGAGCGGAGGCCGAACCGGGGGCTCGCCTGCTGCTCGGCTGCGCAGCCGGCGCACTCGCCGTCGCCGCCGCGACCCTCCACCGCCTGCGCGCCCGCTCCACGGCCCTCGCGTCCCAACTGGAGCGGTGCCGCCGGCAAGCGGAGGAGACCCTTTCCGCCCTGCGTCAGGCCGAGGGAGAGAACGCTGCCAAGTCCCGCTTCCTGGCCGAAATGAGCCACGAACTGCGCACGCCCCTCAATTCGGTCATCGGCTTTTCGGAAATGATGGCGGACGAGGTGCTCGGCCCCCACTCCGTGCCGGCCTATCGGGGCTATGCCCGCGACATCCACAGCTCCGGCCGCCACCTGCTGGCGCTTGCCGACGACATCCTGGACCTTGCCCGCATCGAGACCGGGCATCGGACATTGCTGGAGACCGCCGTATCGCTTGGCCCCCTGCTGGAGGACTGCGCCCACATGATGCGCCTTTCTGCGGCGGACCGGGGGGTGCGGCTTTCCGTCGGCGACATCGCGGGCGCACCGCGTCTGTGGGCGGACGAGCGGGCCATGCGGCAGATCACGCTGAACCTGCTGGCCAATGCCGTGAAGTTCACGCCGGCCGGTGGCATGGTGCGCCTTTCGAGCGGAGTGACCGCGGCGGGCGAGCCCTGCGTGTGCGTGGACGATACCGGGCCGGGAATCGGCGATGCGGAACTGCCGCTGACCGGCGCCGCCCGCTCCCGCGAGAGCGCCACGGACCCGGTGAGCGGGCGCGGAGCCGGCCTCGGGCTTGCCATCGTGCGCGGGCTTGCCGACCTGCATGGCGCCCGCCTCACGCTCGCCCGGCGCGCCGAGGGCGGCACACGCGCGGAGATTTCCTTCCCCGCCGCCCGGCGGCTGCCGCCCCGCGCGGGGGCGTGACGCCTCAGTCCTTGTCGGAGACGCCGGCTTCCGCGAAGGTGCCCATGCCCTTGTGGCAGGCGACCGCGGCCTTGATGAGCCCCACCGCCAGAGCACCGCCTGACCCCTCGCCGAGGCGCATGCCGAAATCCAGCAGCGGGCGCAGGCCCAGATGGTCGAGCAGCGCACGGTGGGCCTTCTCGTCCGACACATGGCCGGCGAGGCAATGGTCCAGCGCGCCGGGGTCCAGCGCCTGGAGAATGGCGGCGGCGGCGGTGACCACATAGCCGTCCAGAATCACGGGCACGCGCTCGTGGCGGGCGGCGAGGATGGCGCCGGCAATGGCGGCCAGTTCCCGACCGCCCAACCGCCGCAGCACCTCCAGCGGATCGCCGCCGCTTGCCGGTCCGTGTAGGGCCACCGCCTTGCGCACCGCCTCGATCTTGCGGGCGAGGACGTCGCCGGTGGCGCCGGTGCCGGCGCCCACCCAGTCCTGCGCCGTGCCGCCATAGAGGGCGTGGCAGATGGCAGCGGCGACCGTGGTGTTGCCGATGCCCATCTCGCCCAGGATCAGCACATCCGCTCCGCCGGCAATGGCCTGCATCCCGAAGGCCATGGTGGCTGCACAGGCGCGCTCGTCGAGCGCCGCCTCACGGGTGATGTCGCCGGTGGGCAGGTCGAGCGCCAGGTCGAACACCCGAAGGCCCGCATCGAAGGTGGCGCAGATCTGGTTCACCGCCGCCTTGCCGGCGGTGAAGGCGTCCAGCATTTGCCGCGTGACTTCGGAGGGATAGGGCGAGACGCCATTGGCCGTCACACCATGGGTGCCGGCAAACACCGCCACCATGGGCCGGTCAGCGGTGGGAATGCCCTTGCCCTGCCAGGTGGCGAGGTGGATGGCGATCTCCTCCAGGCGACCCAGCGCGCCCGGCGGCTTCAGGAGCTGCGACTGGCGGTCCTCGGCAATCACCCGCGCGCCGATATCCGGGCCCGGCATGGTGGCGACGAGGTTGCGGATGTCGTCGAAGGGAAGACCGGACGCATTGGGCGGGAGGGACATGGACAGGCTCGCAAGCGGGGTCGAGAGGGCGCGCAGGTCCGCGCGCAAGGATTGGGCGGGAGAACTGCACCGCGTCTCCGCGCGGGTCAAGTCGGGGCCCTGAAAGCGAATGTCCCGCCCCGGTGGCCGGGGCGGGACATTCCAGCGTCAGGACAGGGGGCGCTGCCGCCTATTCGGCCGGCGCCACATAATCCCCTTGCGGCGGACGGTGGTCGTCGTCCGACTTGGGGGCCGGCTTGTCCTTGCGCTTGCCGAAGGAGGCGATCCAGCGGGCGAACACATAGAAGACCGGCGTGAAGATGAGGCCGAAAATGGTCACCCCAATCATGCCGGAGAACACCGCCGTGCCCAGCGCCTGACGCAGCTCGGCGCCCGCGCCCACCGCCCAGACGAGCGGCACCACGCCCAGGATGAAGGCGAGCGAAGTCATGACGATGGGACGCAGACGCAACCGCGCCGCCTCCACCGCCGCCTCCTGGCGCCCATGGCCCTCATCCTCCAGCTGCTTGGCGAATTCCACGATCAGGATCGCGTTCTTCGCCGCAAGGCCGATGAGCACCACGAAGCCCACCTGGGTCAGGACGTTATTGTCCATCCCGCGCAAGATCACCCCGCCCAAGGCGGCCACCAGGCACATGGGCACGATGAGAATGACTGCCAAAGGCAAAGTCAGGCTCTCATATTGGGCCGCCAGCACCAGGAAGACGAACACCACGCCGAGGGCAAACGCGAAGATGGCGGTGTTGCCGGCCCGCTGCTGCTGGTAGGCCAGCGCCGTCCATTCATAGGCGAAGCCCTGCGGCAGCACCTGGGCGGCGAGGCCTTGCATGATCTGCATGGCCTGGCCCTGGGAATAGCCCGGCGCCGGCGAGCCATCGAGCTCCGCCGCCGGATAGAGATTGTAGCGGGCCACGCGATAGGGACCCGTCAGGTCATGCATGGTGGTGAAGGAGCCGAGCGGGACGGTCTCGCCGCTGGCATTGCGCACCCGGATCTTCAGAATGTCGTTCGGATCCATGCGGAACGCCGCATCCGCCTGCACCTGCACGCGGAAGGTGCGGGTGAAGAGGTTGAAGTCGTTCACATAGGTGGAGCCGATATAGGTCTGAAGCGCGGCGAACACATTGGCGATGTCCACCTGCAGGAGCTGCGCCTTGGCCCGGTCGATGTCGAGATACATCTGCGGGGTCGAGGTCTCGAACAGCGAATAGACCTGCATCAGGCCCGGCGTCTGAGCCGCCGCGCCCATCATGGCATAGGTGGCGTTCTGCAGCGCCTTGTAGCCGGCGCCGGTGCGGTCCTCCACCATCATGCGGAAGCCACCGGCATTGCCGATGCCCTGCACGGGCGGCGGCTGCACCACGATCATCATGGCTTCCTGGATGGCGGCGAGCTTGCCGAACAATTGCCGCTGAACCGCGCCCGCCGATCGTCCCGGATCGTTCTGGCGCTCGGAGAACGGCTCCAGGATGACGAACATGGCGCCCGCATTGGGCGCATTGGTGAAGGTGGCGCCCGAGAAGCCGGCAATGTTGACGATATGGCCGACGCCCGGGGTGCCCAACACCAGGTCCGCCGCCCGCTTCATCACCTCTTCCGTGCGCTGCATGGCGGCGCCCGGCGGCAATTGCGCGACCACGATCAGGTAGCCGCGATCCTGCTGCGGGATGAAGCCCTGCGGGGTCGAGACGAACAGATGGCCGCCAAAAGCCAGGATGCCCGCATAGGCAATCAGCACCACCGCCACGATGCGCACCAGGCGCGAGGTGAGCCAGGCATAGCCGTTGCCCAGCCCCTCGAAGCCGCGATTGAAGATGCGGAAGAAGCCATGCAGAGGCCGGGCATACCAGGCCACCTTGTGGTTCTCCCGATGGGGCTTCAGCAGCACCGCGCACATGGCCGGCGACAATGTCAGCGACACCAGCAGCGAGATCAGGGTCGAGCCGGCGATGGTGAGGCCGAACTGCCGATAGAACTGGCCGGAAATGCCGGTGATGAAGGCGGTGGGAATGAACACCGAGGCCAGCACCAGCGAAATGGCCACAAGCGCTCCGCCCACCTCATCCATGGAGCGGTAGGCCGCGTCCCGTGGCGAGAGGCCGGCCGCGATGTTGCGCTCCACATTCTCCACCACCACGATGGCGTCGTCGACCACGATGCCGATGGCGAGCACCAGTCCGAACAAGGACAGGTTGTTCAGCGAGAAGCCGAACAGCGACATGAAGAAGAAGGTGCCCACCAGCGAGATCGGGATGGCGAGGATCGGGATGATCGCCGCCCGCCAGGTCTGCAGGAAGAGGATCACCACCAGAACCACGAGCACAATGGCTTCGGCGATGGTGTGAATGACCGCTTCCACCGACTGCTGGATGAACTCGGTGGGATTGTAATAGATGGCGTACTTCACGCCGCTCGGCAGTTCCTTGCCGAGCCGCTGCATCTCCGCGACGATGGCATTGCCGGTGGCGAGCGCGTTGGAGCCCGGGCGCTGGAACACGCCCAGCGAGACCGACAAGTCCTTGTCGAGGAACGACGTGGAGGCATAGTCCTGGGCCGAAATCTCGACCTTGGCCACGTCCTTCAGGCGCACCAGGGCGGTCTCGGTCTGCTTGATGACCACATTGCCGAACTGCTCGGGATCGGACAGTCGGCCGAGGGTGCGCACCGCCACCTGGAAGGCGCGCTGCTGCGGCACGGGCGGCTGGTTCAGCACGCCGGAGGCCACCTGCACGTTCTGGGCGCGCAAGGCGGTGACCACGTCGCCCGCGGTCAGGTTCAGTTCCTGAAGCCGGGTCGGGTCAAGCCAGACCTGCATGGCGTATTCACGGGAGCCGAACACCGTGATGGAGCCGACGCCGTCAATGCGCGACAGCACGTCCTTGATCTGGACGTTGGCCACATGGGACAGGAAGAGCGGATCGCGGCTGCCATCAGGTGAGTAGAGGCTCACCACCAGCATCAGGTCCGGCGAGGACTTGGCGGTGACCACGCCCACCTGCTGCACCTCGGAGGGCAGGCGCGGCTCGGCGATGGCGACGCGGTTCTGCACCTGCACCTGGGCGATATCCAGGTTGGTGCCGAGGTCGAAGGTCACCGAAATGGAGAAGCGGCCATCGGCGGTGGAGTTGGAGGAGATGTAAAGCATCCCCTCCACGCCGTTGATCTGCTGCTCGATGGGCGCCACCACGGTCTCGGCCACGGTCTCGGCGCTGGCGCCGGGATATTGGCCGGTGACGTTGATGACGGGCGGCGCGATCTCGGGATATTGCGCCACGGGCAGGCGCAGATAGGTGACCGCGCCCAGGATCACGATGACAATGGAGACCACCCAGGCAAAGATCGGGCGGTCGATGAAGAAATGGGACAAGCGCATGGTGCCGTCCCCCTCACTTGGCCTGGGCCGAGGGTGCCGCGGCTGGCTTTTCCTCCTGAGGGGTGACCTTGACGCCAGGACGCACGCGCATCAGGCCGTTCACCACCACCACGTCGTCGGGCTTCAAGCCGGACTTGATCACGCGCAGCGGCCCCTCCAGGGGCCCAAGCACCACCGGGCGCACCTGCACCGTGTTCTCCGGGCCCACCACATAAACGAACTTCTGGGTCTGCTCGCTGCCGATGGCCGTGTCCGGCACGGTCAGCGCCTCATAGGGCGCCGAGGAGGCCACCCGCACCCGGCCGAACATGCCGGGACGGAACAGGTCCTTGGAATTCTCGAACACCGCGCGGCCCCGGATGGTGCCGGTCTCGCGGTCCACGATGTTGTTCAGGAAGTCCATCTTGCCGTGATAGGGCCAGCCTTTGTCGTCAATCAGCTTGAGATCGACCTTGGAGCCGCTCACATCCGCGCCGCCCATCAGGCGCTGGTAACGCAGGAAGGAGGCTTCGTCGAAGGTGAACTCGAAATAGATGGGATCGGTCGAGACGATGATGGCCAGAAGCGTGGGCGAGGCACCCGCGCCGCCGACCACATAATTGCCCACCGACACCCGCCGGTCGCCGATGCGACCGGTGATGGGCGCGCGCAGCTCAGTGAACTGAAGATCGAGCTTGGCTTGGTTGACCGCCGCTTCCTGCGCCTGGACGGTGGCCGCGGCCGTGCGCTGGGTCTGGGTGCGCTGGTCGAAGGTCTGCTTGGAGATGGCGTTGGACGTCTTGTCCTCGATCAGGGTGCGGGCGCGCTCCAGATCGGTGGTGGCGTAGTCCAGATTGGCCTTCGCCTGGGCGAGGTTGGCCTCCGCCTGCTGCAGCGCGATCTTGTAGGGCCGCTGGTCGATGGTGAAGAGCAGGTCGCCCTCCTTCACCATCTGGCCGTCGGTGAAACTGATCTTATCCAGGTAGCCGGACACGCGCGCATTGACCGACACCCGGTCGATGGCGGCGAAGCGGCCGACATATTCGTCATAATCGGTGATGGTGCGCGGCTGGGGTTTGGCCACGGTGACCGTGGGCGGCGGCGGCGCAGCCTGCTGCTGCTGTTGCTGCGGCTGGCCGCAGCCAGCAAGCGCAACGAGGGCAGACAGGACGAACGCAGTGATCGCTACGCGATGCGGCTGGACGGACATAGAGTGCTCCGACAGGGCGACTTGAGGCGCGCCATTTCATTGTCAGGGCGAAGAACGGCGCTTCCCGCAACCGACGAGCCGTTTGCCACAGCCGCTCGCATAGCACAGACGTGTGCAATGCAAAATCCCTAACGGCAAGCCAAGATCCTCTGAATCGCGGCCTCGGCGCAGACGGCGGTGTGATTGAACCTCCTGCAGGCCCTCGGGCTTCGCGTATCGGCGCTCAAGCTGCTGCGACCGTGATGAGGGTGGTCACGACCGCTTCATCGCCCGGTCCGGCGCCTCATGGCTCCTTGTCCGTCGGCGCAGGGGCGGCGGTCCCCCGCCGGCGCAGCAGCGGCGCGAGGAAGCGTCGGCCGAAAAACACGATGACCGTGGCGAGATAGGCAAGTCCCCCCGTCAGCACCACGGCCAGGAAGACCAGTTCCTCCCGCGCGACGGCAAGGTGCGCCGTTAGGAGGCGCGCGATCGGGTCGGCACCGAGCAGGACCCCCGCCAGCACCAGGCCACAGACCAGAAGGCGCCCGAGATTTCCCGGCAGCCGCGCATCGCCAAGCGGCAGCCCGCGCCGGTGGGCGAAGAAGATGAGGAGGCCGAGATTGATCCAGCCGCCAATGGCGGTGGCCAGCGCAAGGCCCACCTGCGCCAGCGTCCCCATGAGCGCGAATTTCAGCGCCACATTGATGCCCACGGCGGTCAGCGAGGCGACCATGGGCGTCGTCGTATCGCCGCGGGCATGGAACGGCGCGATGAAGGCCCGCAACACCACGAAGGCGATGAGCCCCACCCCATAGGCCTGCAATGTCGCGGCCGCCTCCGCCGCATCACCCCGTGTGAAGGCGCCGCGCGCGAACAGGGCACGCATGGTGAGGTCGGGAATGAGGAGCGCCGCCACAACGAAAGGCAGCGAGAGCAGCACCGCGAACTCGATGGAACGCGCCTGCGCATGGGCCGCGCCCGCATCATCCCCCGCGGCCAGACGCCGGGACATTTCCGGCAGCAGCACGGTGCCAATGGCGATTCCCACCACGCCGATGGGCAATTGGTTGATGCGATCGGCATAATAAAGCGCTGAGAGCGCGCCCGAGGGCAGGAAAGTGGCGATGATGGTGTCGGCGAACAGCGCGATCTGCACCCCGGCCGAGCCGATGATGGCGGGGCCCAGCGCCTTGAGGAATTGCCGCGTTCCGGGATTGAGGTGGGGCCGGGAGAAGCGCAGGCCGATGCCGCTGCGCTCCGCATCCCATCCCACCAGCAGCACCTGCCCGATGCCCGACAGCAGCACGCCCCAGGCCGCCGCATGGCCGGCGGTGGGAAAGGCGGCCGCCGAAAGCAGCGTCCCCACCATGCAGACATTCAGCAAAATGGGCGAGGCCGCCGCCATGGCGAAGCGGTTGGAGGCGTTGAGCGCGCCGGAGATGAGGGTGGCGACCGAAATGAGCGCCAGATAGGGAAAGGTGATGCGGGTGAGCGACACCGCCAGTTGGAACCGCTCGGGATTCTCCTTGAGGCCCGGCGCCAGCAGCCCCACAAAATCCGCCGTAAAGCCCAGCGCCAGAGCCAGCAGCACGGCGTGCACCAGTGCCATGGCGGTGAGAATCTCGTTGGCAAACTCCCGGGCCGTGGCCACGCCCCCCTGCTCCCGCAGCCGCGAATAAGTGGGCACGAAGGCGGCGTTGAAGGCGCCCTCGGCGAAGATGGCGCGGAAATGATTGGGCAGGCGGAAAGCCACCAGGAAGGCATCCGCCACCGGCCCGGCGCCGAGTACGGCCGCCATCACCACGTCCCGCACGAAGCCGGCGAGGCGCGAAAGCAGGGTCAGTCCGCCGACGGAGAGGATGCTTTTGAACATGGGTCCGCTTTATCGCCGCGTCTGGCGGCAGGCTATTGCACGTTCGGGTCCGATTGTATCGCTATCTGCGGGAAGGCCGGGCGATGCCGCAGCCCCTGCCCGCTTCGCCCGGCCCGCATTCTGAGGCCGCGGGGCCACGGGCCGCATTCAGGTCGCCCCCATGAAAAAGGGCCGGCCATGGCGGCCGGCCCTCTTCATGTCCGTGCCGCGCGCCGTGCGCGGCCTTGCCCGCTCAGCCCGCCAAAGCGCGGCGGACGGCGGTCACGATTCGATCCTGCGTCGCCTGGCCGAGATAGGCATGCATGGGCAGGCTGATCACTTCCGGGCAGAGCGCCTCCGCCACGGGGGCGGCATCGCTGGGGAAGTGGCTGTAAGCCGGCTGGCGATGCATGGGGATGCGATAATAGACGGCGGTGGGGATGCCGTCCTTCTTCAGCGCATCGGCGAGGGCATCGCGCCGGCCGGGGGCGAGGCGGATGGTGTATTGCGCCCAGATGGAGGTGGCGCGCGGGTCCACCACCGGAACCGTGGCCACATCGCCCAGCATTTCGTTGTAGCGCTTGGCGACGCGGTCGCGCGCCGCGATCTCGTCCTCGAAGATGTCCAGCTTCTCGATCAGCACCGCCGCCTGGATGGTGTCGAGGCGGGCGGTCATGCCGATGCGCACATTCTCATACTTGTCCGTGCCCTGGCCGTGCTCGCGCACGCTCTTGAGTACGCTCACGAGGTCAGCGTCATCGGTGAAGATGGCGCCGCCATCGCCGTAGCAGCCGAGCGGCTTGGCCGGGAAGAAGGAGGTGGCGGTGGCATGGCCGATGCTGCCGGTGCGCTGGCCGCGCCAGGTGGCGCCGAAGCCCTGGGCGGTGTCGCACAGCACTTTCAGGCCATGGGCCTCGGCCACCGGCAGGATGGCGTCATAGTCCGCCGCTTGGCCGAACAGGTCCACGGGAATGACCACCTTGGGGGTCAGGCCCTTGGCCTTGGCGATGCCGATGGCGCGCTCCAGGGAGGCGGCATCCATGTTGAAGGTGTCGGGCAGCACGTCCACAAACACGGCGGTGGCGCCCACCCACGGCACCACCTCGGCGGTGGCGCAGAATGTGAAGGCCGGGCAGAAGACCGCGTCCCCCGCCTTCACGCCCCAGGCCATCAGCAGCATGGCCAGCGCATCCGTGCCGCTGGAGCAGGAGACTGCATATTTGGCGCCGGCGAAGGCGGCGAGCTGTTCCTCCAGCATCGCCACTTCCGGCCCATTGATGAAGCGGCAGCTCTCCAGCACCGAGGACACCGCGCGGTCGATGCGCGCGCCAAGCCGGGCGCGCTGGGCGGCCACGTCGATGAAGGGGATGGGTGCCATCTGCGAGGTCACGTGGGAAGTCATGAAATGTCCCTTGAGAATGGCAATCAACCGGCCGCCCGCAGGCGGTCGGCGCGCAAGGTGGCCTCGGCCCGTTCGGCCAGGCACTGGATGGCGATTTCGAGGCTGGCGACGCCCTCGTCGCCGGACACCATGGGCGGCTTCTTGGTGCGCACGGCCTCGACGAAATTCTCCAGCTCCGAGCGCAGCGGCTCGGAATAGGCCACCGGCAGGTGGCGCATGGAATAGGAGCCGTCGGGGCGATAGTCGAAGCACTCGGTCACCTGCCGGGTGAGGAGGTCGCCCATCACATATTTCTTGCGAGTCGCCACATGCACCGTGCGCGCCTTGAAGGGGGTGAGCCAGTTGGTGTTGATGTGGGCGAGCACCCCGGAGGCGGTGCGGAACTGAAGCAGCGCGATGTCCTCGCGCTCGGCCATGGCGCTGGAGGTCTGGGGCTGCACCTCCACGATGTCGGAGCCGGTGAACCAGCGGATGAGGTCGATGTCGTGCACGGCGAGATCGATCACCACACCCACATTGGACATGCGGGGCGGGAAGGGGCCGACGCGCGTGATGGCGATGGAGAGAAGCTCCTCGTCGCGGATGGCGTTCTTGACCGTCTGCACCGCCGGATTGAAGCGCTCCACATGGCCGACCATGAGGGTCACGCCCTTGGCGCGCGCGGCGGACACGATCTCGCGGCCCTCCGCCACGGTGGAGGCCACCGGCTTTTCCACCAGCACGGACACGCCGGCATTGATGACGTCGAGCGCCACCGGGTGGTGCAGATGGGTGGGCGCCGCCACGATCACGGCGTCAAGACCGAGGTCCAGCAGCGCCCGATGGTCACCGACCGCCTTGCAGCCGAGAAAACCAGCCACCCGTTCCGCCTGGGCCTGGTCGGGGTCAGCCACCGCCACAAGCTCCACCCCAGCCAGCTGGGAGAGAACGCGGGCGTGGTTGGATCCCATGATGCCGATGCCCGTGACCCCGATCCGCACCGGGGGGCGATCCAGCGAAGCCGAATCGTGCGCCATTTGAGCCTCACTCCTGATGTGCGGGAACGCGTCTATCACGGGACATGGGGCGGATGCGAGGCAATCCGAAGACCCTGATACCTCCCCGCCTTCAACAATTGCGTCGCCATATTACGGCCGAGCCGCCCCTGCCGCGGCGCGTCAAACGGAAACGCGCGGGCCCCGATGGGACGCCCGCGCGTTCCGCGTCTCTCTCGCCGGGCCTTGCGGCCCGCCGCCGCTGTGTCAGAACTTGTAGTTCACGCCCACGCGGGCGGTGCTGGCGGCGATGCCGGCATCGCCGATATTGTCGTAGGTCTTCTTGCCGAGATCCACGTAGAGATATTCGGCGCGTGCGGTCCAGTTGTTGGTGATGGCGTATTCAAGACCGCCACCGACCGTCCATCCCACATGGGTGTTGGAATCGCTGTAGCCGAAATCATTGATGGTGTTCTTGCCATAGGCGAGACCGCCCGTGACATAAGGCAGGAAGCGGTCATAGGCGTAGCCAAGACGGGCCCGCACGGTGCCGAAATAGTCCAGCTTGCTGTTGACGTTGTTCGCGCTTCCGGAAATGTCGCTGCCCTGGAGGTCGGCCTCGACACCCACCAGCATGTTGTTCTGGAACTGGTAGTTGTAGCCGACCTGGCCGCCGCCGAACCAGCCGTCGGGAGACACGCCGTAATAGTCGGCCGCCCCCTTGCCGGACCCCCAGGCATAACCGGCATTGGCGCCGATATAGAAGCCCGTCCAGGAGAAGACCGGGGCCGGCGCCGCGACCTGCGCCTTCACCGGATAGGACTGCGGCTTCGCGAGATCCGCGGCCATGGCGGGCGCCGCCACCATCGCGCCCAGGAGGGCGCCGGAAACGAGAACCGACTTCATCTTCGTCCACCTCACTTCACTCTGCGGGCCGTTCGGACTGGCCGGACAGGCAAGCGCCCGTGCGCCACGTCCATGACGACCTCTGGCATCCGGGGTCAGACCCAGGGATGCCCACACAGGCTGCCTGCGGTCCCAATGACGAAGGCCCCGCATGCGTTCCTGATCGATGAGAATGTGACGGTGAAGACGGGCTGTGTGGTGACCGAGAAAAGGCAATCCAATGGCGCAGCTGGGGTGTCTCAGTGGCACGTCGGGCCGCCCTCACGCCGCGACATGCCGCATGGAAACTCTTTTAGTATCAGTCGTTTATGAAACTATCCCGCGAAGACGCGCCGACCGCACAAATGTCGGCGGCGCCCGATAATGGGCGCCCCATTCTCCGCCACGGGAATTCCTCCCGGGCTCCTCAGTCCTGGCCCAATTGGGGACTGTGATGAAGGCATGACACTGTCGCTCCGGGCCATCCTCAGGGATCAGGTGACCTCCCCGAAGGCTGACATCCCGCTCCACCGGCGGCCGTACGGAAGGCGCCCAAGGAGGGGTAGCGGAACGCCGGATCAAAAAACAGAAAGGCCCCGGGCTTTCGCCCGAGGCCTTCCCAGAACCAGCCTGATCGGAAGATCAGAACTTGTAGTTCACGCCCAGCTTGAGCAGGTTCAGGTTGGTGTCGGCATTGACCGAACCCAGGGTGGCCGGGATGGTGTAGGAGTTGCCCTGCAGATCGACGTACAGGTACTCGATCTTGGCAGTCCAGTTGTTGGTGAAGGCGTACTCGACGCCCGCGCCGATGGTCCAGCCCCAGTTGGTCTGGGAGGTGGAGACGCCGTAGATCGTGCCGTAATTGGTGTTGGCGTAAGCCGCACCAGCGGTGATGTAGGGCAGCACGCGGTCGAACGCGTAGCCGAGGCGGGCGCGGATCGTGCCGACATAGTCGAGCGAAGCCTCGCCAGCGCCGCCCGTGTTGGAGATCACGACGGTGTTGGAGCCCATGCTCGTCCAGTCGATGTCAGCCTCGAGGCCGAGCACGACGTTGTTGGCGAACTGGTAGTTATAGCCAGCCTGCAGACCGCCGATGAAGCCGTTCGCGCTGCCGACGCCGATGGAGGTCGGGGCCGCGCCAAACACCGGGGAGACGTTCAGAGAGCTGTCAGCCCAGCCCCAGCCGATGTTGCCACCGATGTAGAAGCCGGTCCAAGAGAACACCGGGACCACGGGGGCCACGGCCTTGACCGGATACTTCGTGGCGAGATCGGCCGCAGAGGCGGCGCCGCCGAGGAGAGCCAGGGCAGAGACCCCGGCGAGAGCGCGCTTCAACATGGTTACACCCTTCATTGCGATACAAAACTCGATGACCAGGACCATACATCGGGGCAGGCGGCCCGTCTGTAACCCGTCTGCAACACCGCCGAAAGAAAACCCGGCGAGATTGTGACATTGAGCCTACATCGGAACACAATTACAGGCAAGTTCCGCGGCCCAGACGAGATCACAAGGCTTTTACCGCACCGACGCAGCTTAAGATTTCAGAAACGATAGTTCATACCTGCCCTAAGGATGCTCCCGTCGAACCCGAGTGTCGCGGGACCAAGCAGTGAGGAGTAAGTAGAACTACCCATGTCCACATAAAGATACTCAGCGCGAGCACTCCAATTGCGGTCAAGCGCATATTCCGCCCCTGCCCCGATTGTCCAACCCGTCTGAGTCTGGCTGTTGCTCAGCCCCCAAACTTCATATTGACCTTGCCCATAGGCGAAACCCAAGGTTCCATAAGCCATTATACGTTCGAAGGCGAAGCCGGCGCGGGCCCGCACAGTGCCGAGATACGTGGTGCTGTAAGCCCCGGCACTGACACCGGCCCAGTCAAAATCGGTCTCGATGCCCACCACGAACGGCGAACCGGCGAACTGCCAGTTATAGCCGGCCTGGAGGCCACCGACGAAACCGCTCGGGGAATAGCTGCCGGAGCTGCCCCATCCCCATCCCGCATTGGCGCCGATATAGAATCCGGTCCAGGACATGGGCGGCTGTGCTGCCGCATAGCCATAGCCGTAGCCTGAATTCATGTCGGCGGCCCCCGCAGGCACCGCGAGGGCGCCCAGCATGGCGAGCCCTGCCACGGCAGAACCCGCAATGGCTCGGATCTTCATCCTCAACACTCCTCGCTCGCTGCCGCAGCCGTGACTGCGCGCTGCCTCTTCCACTAGGGGGAAATGGCAAACGAAGTCTGGCAGCTCCCGCGGAACTCCTTCCAATTGTTCGAGATGGTCAATGAAGGGTGAACCGCCTGTCGCCGGAAGCCCATGGCGATTCCTGTCCCTATCCCCTCACCTCTCCCGCGCGTCCGCACGCCCCCCCCTGGCCCCAGCGCGCCCGAATGCCTAACTTTCCGGCCATGACCGCGCGATCCGCAAAAGAGCTGCCTGACACGCCCCCCGACATCGTCACGCCGGAGAACATGGAAGAGGAAGCACTGCTTTCCCTACCCTCCGGCCCCGAGGAGGAGGTGGCCGAAGGTCCGCTCGCCACGGGCCGCGCGGCGATTCTGGCGGCAGCCCGCCATGCGCCCTCAGGGCCGGGCGTCTATCGCATGATCGATGGGGACGGCGCCGTACTCTATGTGGGCAAGGCCAAGAGCATCAAGAAGCGCGTGCTCAGCTACACCCGCCCGGTGGGCCACACGAATCGCATCGCCCGCATGATCGCGGCGACCGTGGCCATGGAGTTCGTCTCCACCCGCACCGAGCCGGAAGCGCTGCTGCTGGAGGCCAACCTCATCAAGCAGTTGAAGCCCCGCTTCAACGTGCTGCTGCGGGACGACAAGTCCTTCCCCTACATCTTCATCAGCGCCGACCATGAGGCGCCGCAGATCCTGAAGCATCGCGGCGCGCGCAACCGGCCGGGCGCCTATTACGGGCCGTTCGCCAGCGTCTGGGCGGTGGATCGCACCATCAACGCGCTCCAGCGCGCCTTCCTGCTGCGCTCCTGCTCCGACAGTTATTACGAGAATCGCAGCCGCCCCTGCCTGCTGTTCCAGATCAAGAGGTGCGCCGGGCCGTGCACGGGCGAGATCGCCCCGCCCGACTACAAGGTGTTGGTGGACGAAGCCCGCGCCTTCCTTGCCGGTCGGTCAAGGGCGATCAAGGAGCAGCTCGCCCACGAAATGGAAGCGGCCGCCGAGGCGCTGGAATTTGAGCGCGCGGCACGGCTGCGCGATCGCCTCGCCGCCCTGTCCGCCGTGCAGGGCAGCCAGGGCATCAATCCCCGCTCGGTGGAAGAGGCGGACGTGTTCGCCTGCCACCAGGAGGGCGGCGCCACCTGCATCGAGGTCTTCTTCTTCCGCACCGGGCAGAATTGGGGCAACCGTGCTTATTACCCCCGCGCCGACCGCTCGCTCACCGAGGCCGAGGTGCTGGGCGCCTTCCTGTCGCAATTCTATGACGACAAGCCGTGCCCGCGCCTCGTCCTCATCAGCCACGAGGTGGAGGAACAGGCGCTGATCGCCGAGGCTTTGTCGGAAAAGTCCGGCTTCAAGGTGGAGGTGGCCTGCCCCCGGCGCGGCGAGAAGAAGGACCTCATCGACCACGCCTTGCAGAATGCCCGCGAGGCGTTGGGCCGCAAGCTGTCGGAGACCGCCACCCAGACCCGCCTCCTGGAAGGCGTCGCCGCCGCCTTCCGGCTGCCCGGCCCGCCCCGGCGCATCGAGGTCTATGACAATTCCCACATCATGGGCACCAATGCGGTGGGTGGCATGATCGTGGCGGGGCCTGAAGGCTTCCTGAAAAGCCAGTACCGCAAGTTCAACATCAAGTCGGCCGACATCACGCCCGGCGACGATTTCGGCATGATGCGGGAGGTCCTCACCCGCCGATTCTCCCGCCTCCTGAAGGAAGCCCCCCGCGCCATCGCTCCGGTGCCCGAACCGGCCGCCGCCACCGTCGGCAGCGAACTGGCGCCGGAGCCACCCGCCGGAGAGGAAACCTCCCCCTGGCCGGACCTTGTCCTCATCGATGGCGGGCAGGGCCAGATGAGCGCGGCCCGCGCGGTGATGGCGGAGTTGGGCATCACCGACGTGCCCATGGTGGGAATCGCCAAGGGTGTCGATCGCGAGGCCGGGCGCGAGCAGTTCTTCGTGGAGGGCGTGCCGCCCTTCCGCATGGAGCCGCGCGACCCGGTGCTCTATTTCATTCAGCGCCTGCGGGACGAGGCGCACCGCTTCGCCATCGGTTCGCACCGGGCGCGGCGTAAGAAGGACATCACCGATGCAGGCCTCCAGGCCATACCGGGTGTCGGCCCCACCCGGAAGCGCGCTTTGCTGCGCCATTTCGGGACCTTGAAGGCCATCGAGCGGGCCTCGCTCGCCGATCTCGAGCAGGTGGATGGAATCAACGCCTCGACGGCCCTGGCCATCTACGGCTATTTCCACGAACAGCCGCCATCGTGACTTGCGCCTCGACCCCGCCCGTTTTCTTCGGCATGGTCCGGCACGCCGCGATCCTGCCGCAGCCCCTTTGACGCCAGAAGACTGATAGCCCATGGCCGAAGCCGCGACCCGCCCCTCTGGCGCCCCCAAGCCCCGCAACGAGCGCCGGCTGGCCTTGTCGCTGCCGAATATCCTCACCTATGCCCGCTGTGCCGCCGTGCCCATGGTGGCGGCCTGCCTGTTCTGGTCGGACATTTTCCATGGCGGAGAATGGCTGCGCTGGGTGGCGCTCGGCCTGTTCATCGCGGCGGCGGTCACCGACTTCTTCGACGGTTATCTCGCCCGCGCCTGGTCGCAGCAATCGGCCATCGGGCGCATGCTGGACCCCATCGCCGACAAGCTGCTGGTCTCTACCTCGCTCCTGATGCTCGCCTCCGACGGCACGATCCGGGGGTGGTCGCTGTGGGCGGCGATCGTCATCCTGTGCCGTGAGATCCTGGTATCGGGCCTGCGGGAATTCCTGGCGGAGCTGCGGGTGTCCGTGCCGGTGTCGCGGCTTGCCAAGTGGAAGACGACGCTGCAATTGGTGGCGGTGGGCTTCCTGCTGGCGGGACCGGCGGGCGATGCCATCCTTCCCGGGGTCAGCTATGTGGGCTTGGGCCTGCTCTGGGTCTCCGCCGTGCTCACCCTCTATACCGGTTATGACTATTTCCGCGCCGGCGCCCGGCATCTGGTGGAGGATGACGCGTGAAGATCCTCTATTTCGCCTGGCTGCGCGAGCGGGTGGGACTGGCGCAGGAGGAGGTCATCCCTCCCGCCGAAGTGCGCACCGTAGCCGACCTTGCCCGCTGGCTGGCGGGGCGGGACGAGGCCCATGCCCACGCCTTCGAAAAGCCCGACGTGGTGCGCGCCGCCATCGACCGGCGGCATGTGAAGCCGGACACGCTGATCGGCGAGGCGCGGGAAATCGCCTTCTTCCCGCCCATGACGGGAGGCTGACCCCGTGACCGCAGCCCAGCCCTTCTCTGTCGCCATCCAGGCCGAGCCGTTCGACACGGCAGCGGAGATCGCCGCGCTGTCCGGCACGGGCGAGGTGGGCGCGGTCGTCTCCTTCACCGGCCTGTGCCGGGCCGATCCGCCGGATGCCACGGGCGGCGCGCCCCTTACCGCTTTGGTGCTGGAGCACTATCCGGGCATGGCGGAAGACGAGATCGCCCGTCATGTGGAAGAGGCCCGCACCCGCTGGCCGCTCCAGGGCGCGCGGGTGATCCACCGCTTTGGCCGCATCGTGCCGGGTGAGCAGATCGTGCTGGTGGTGACCGCCTCCGCCCATCGCGAAGCCGCCTTCAACGCCGCCGCCTTCCTGATGGACTGGCTGAAGACCGACGCCCCCTTCTGGAAGAAGGAAGAGCGTGGCGTTGCCGGAGACTGGGTGGCGGCCAAGGCCAGCGACGACATGGCGGCTGCGCGCTGGAAATAGGCAGCCTTTAGAAACGGCGTCTCCTTATTGTATGGTGACTTAGCTAGGCATCCTATCACTGGTCACAAGGGCGATCGCAGTGAGCAATCATGAGAGAATTTGGGAAGGAGACCTTCTCGGCAGGCGAGCAGACGCTGAATTTTTAGAATTTTTTTTAGTTAAGCGAGTTGAAGAACGCGGGCATGCAGGTCAAAAAATGTCTTTTGTTCTCAATATTGACGCCCCGTGGGGGTACGGAAAAACCTGGTTTGTGGACCGCTTTGTTGAGCAATTAGTTTCATCTGGCCGCCGCGTGGCGAAGATAAACGCATGGCAGAACGACTACGCAGATGACCCGTTGATCCCAGTAATGGCGGCGATTGACGACGTGATTGCCCCCACTGCCCGCGGAAAGAAGAAAGCGCTCTGGAGAAAAGTGAAAGCAAATGGTGCGTCCATAGCCTATTCTTTTGTGAGAGGAGCCGCTTCTCACTGGATAAAAAAGGGAACAGGCGATGCACTTTCAGATGTTATCAATGTAGTCAATAATGAAAATTTAGAGGCTGTAAGAGAAGGGTCAGAACATGCATCAGATACATTTTTGAATATTATCGATAAAAATGCTGAAGAGCTTATATCAAAGTTTAAAATACAATCTCGCACTATCGAACAATTCAGATCCGGCCTGTCACACACAATAAAAGGTACGTCTAACGACAGTGAAATCGACCTATTATTTGTCGTTATAGACGAGATGGATAGATGCCGACCCACCTATGCCATTCTCTTACTAGAAAGAATAAAGCACATATTCGAGACCGACTATGTAGTATTCATAATCGCAACAGACAGTATACAACTCCAACACTCCGTGTCGTCAATATACGGTGCAAATTTTGATTCTAGATCATATTTAAAAAGATTCTTTGATCGCACTTATCATCTTGAACTTCCATCAATAGAGAAATTTGTCGAATCGCAAGTCGCAAAACTCCCACTCAGCCAATTGGAAATGCCAGCCAATTACAGTGCAAAAGACTCAATCTTGGCGAGCATATCATGCTTCGACTTATCGTTAAGAGACATACAACAGTGCTTAGATCACTTTCACAGCATCGTCACGTCGTGGAACGCAAGTTCTCTTATACAATTTGGAGCACTATTCCCAATGATTATAGCTTATCACAAGGGGGTAGACCCCGACATATCTTTAACCTATTCGGACAAAGTAGCCAATATCGTATCTAGATCAAAAAAGAATATGATAAGTTACCATTTCAAAAAGGTAACGAGGATTTCGGATGATGATAACATTTCATACCCATTTCAAGTCATGGCAAAATACATCTATCTTTCGAGTAAATCTTTTGAGGATTTGATTAAATTTACCCCAGAGGACTCTGTAACAATATGGATATTCAATACTTTCCTAAACGAAATGAAGTTAAATACGGGCGATAATAGCAGAAACGACCGTCATTCTGCAATAAATACATATCCCGCCCTGATACGTCAGACCGGCCGCCTATCCGTGTAGGAATTTTCCCCCCTCTCTTTTAGCCTTTTTATCTAAGCTTACATGGGATTGATCTCTCTAGACTCGTATTCTCCCCGTCCAGCGCCGCCTTGAGGCGCTCCATATCGAGAGCGCCTTCCCACTTGGCCACCACCAGCGTCGCCACCGCATTGCCGATCATGTTGGTGGTGGAGCGGGCCTCGGAGAGGAAGCGGTCGATGCCGAGAATGAGGGCGATGCCCGCCAGCGGGAGGTCCGGCACCACGCTCAAGGTGGCCGCAAGGGCGATGAAGCTCGACCCGCTCACCCCGCCCGCCCCCTTGGACGTGAGCATGGCCACCGCCAGCAGTCCCGCCAATTGGCCGAAGGAGAGGTGCGTGCCTGTCGCCTGGGCGATGAAGAGGATGGCGAGGGTCAGGTAGATGTTGGTTCCATCCGAATTGAAGGCATAGCCGCCGGGCACCACCAGGCGCACCACCGCCGGCCGCGCGCCAGCTTGTTCGAGCTTCGGGATCAGGCCCGGCAGCGCGCTCTCGGCGCAGGAGGTGCCGATCACCAGCAGGATCTCGTCCTTGATGTAGCGCAGCAGCTTGAAGATGGAGAAGCCGCACAGCCGCGCCATGGTGCCTAGAACCAGCACAATGAAGGCGATCTCCGCCAGATAAAGCGTGCCGATGAGCAGCAGCAGGCTGCCGATGGCATGCCAGCCGAACTTACCCACCACGAAGGCCATGGCCCCGAAGGCGCCGAGCGGCGCGGACAGCATGACGAGGCGCGCGAGGGCGAAGACGAAACCCTCCAGCTTCTCCATGGCCCGCAGCAGAGGTTCGCCCGTCGGCCCCAGGCGCAGCAAGGCGAAGGCGGTGAGGAGCGAGACGAACAGCACCTGCACCATGTCGCCGGAGGTGAAGGCGCCCACCAGCGTGTCTGGGATGATCCCGAGCAGGAAGCCGGAGACGGTGTGCTGGGCGCCCTTGTCCACATAAGGGGCCACCGCCGCCATATCGAGGGTGCGCGGATCCACCTGGAAGCCCGCCCCAGGCTGGACCAGGAAGCCGACGCCAAGCCCAATGAACAGAGCCAGCGTCGACATGACCTCGAAATAGAGCAGGGCCTTGCCGCCGATGCGGCCCATGGCCGCCTCGCCCCGGCTGCCGGCGATTCCCACCACCAGGGTGCAGAAGACCAGCGGGTCGATGATCATCCGCACCAGCTTGATGAAGGCCTGCCCCAGCGGTTCCATGGCGGCGCCGACGCCCGGCGCCAGCAGGCCCACCACGGCCCCGAGCAGCGCTCCCACCAGCACCTGGATGTAAAGCGAGCGATACCAGTCCTTGCGGAGGGCGACGTCGGGGGGCGCGCTCATGTGGCTCTCCGAGCGCCGAGCACTTCGGCGAAGCGGGCGGGGTCGTAGCCCTTGTCCCAGCGGGCCACCACCACCGCACCCACCGCATTGCCGATGACATTGGTGAGCGAGCGGCCGGTATTGAGGAAACGGTCGACGCCCAGCAGCAGGGCGATGCCGGCGGCCGGCACGGCGGGCACGATGGCGAAGGTGGCGGCGAGCGCGATGAAGACCGAGCCGGGAATGCCCGGCATGCCCCGCGTGGTGAGCATGGCCGTGGCTAGCAGCGCCACGATCTGGCCGGTGGAGAGCGCCGTGTCGGTGGCCTGGGCGATGAAGAGGATGGCCAGCGTCATATAGATGTTGGTGCCGTCCAGGTTGAAGGAATAGCCCGCGGGCACGACCAGGCTCACCACCCCCTTGGAGAGGCCCGCCTCTTCCAGCCGGCGCATGGTGCCGGGAAGGGCGCTCTCGGAACAGGCCGTGCCCAGCACCACGAACAATTCCTCCTTCAGAAGGCGCAGCAACGCGAACAGGCTGAAGCCGGACGCCCGCGCGACGGCACCACACACCCCCAGCACGAACAGGGCCTGCGTGCCGTACATGGCGCCCGCCAGCCAGAGGAAGGGCACCAGCACGCCGACGCCATACTTCCCCACCACCAGGGCCATGGCGCCGAACGCCCCCACCGGCGCCACGCGCATGACCATGGTCACAAGTTGGAAGATGAGATCCTGCAGATGGCGCAGGCCCCGCAACATGGGCGCGGCCTTTTCCCCCATCCGGGACAGGGCGAATCCGCTGAGCAGCGAGACGAACAGCACCTGGAGCATGCCCCCTTGAGCGAGGGCGCCCACCAGCGTGTCGGGGATGATGCCGAGGAGAAAAGCCTCGGGGCCGGTCGCCTGGGCCTTGGCGGCAAACTCCCGTGCCAAAGTAGGGTCGAGCGTCGCCGCATGGATGTGCAGCCCCTCACCGGGCCGCACCAACAGGCCGGCGGCGAGGCCGAGGATCAGCGCAAGGGTGGACATGGCCTCGAAATAGACGAGTGCCCCGCCCCCGAGGCGACCCACCCGGCGCCCGTCACGCAGGTCCGCAATGCCCAGCGTCAGCGTGCAGAAGACCACTGGCGCCACAACCAGATGGAGCAGGCGCACGAACAGGTCCGCCAGCGGCCCAAGCGCCGCCCCCACTGAGGGAAAGGCCGCCCCGGTCAGCGCGCCCGCGGCGGCCCCCACCAGCACAAGAACCGGAAGGCTGCGCCAGCGCGGCGTACGGCGACCGCTGGCTGGTTCCGGCAAGGACTCCTCGGCAGTCGTGGTCATGGTCAACCGGCGTGGGCTTGCCCGGTCGCCGGGACATCGGTTTCGCCATCCAGCACGCGGGCCAGTCGCGGCCGGTCGAGTTCGCCTTCCCAGCGCGCGATCACCAGGGTCGCCACCGCATTGCCGACGAAATTGGTCAACGAGCGGCATTCGGACATGAAGCGGTCGACGCCCAGCAGCAGCGCCATGCCGGCAATGGGGATTTCCGGCACCACCTCCAGCGTCGCCGCCAGGGTGATGAAGCCGCCCCCGGCCACGGCGCCCGCGCCCTTGGAGGTGAGCATGGCCACCGCCAGGATCGCCAATTCATGGCCCATGGTGAGCGGCGTGTTGGTGGCCTGGGCGATGAAGAGCGTCGCCAGGGTCATGTAAATGTTGGTGCCGTCCAGGTTGAACGAATAGCCGGTGGGAACCACCAGCGAGACCACGCCGCGCGAGGCACCGGCCGCCTCCAGCTTGCGCATCAGGCTCGGCAGGGCGCTCTCCGACGACGAGGTGCCGAGGACGATCAACAGGTCCTCGCGGATGTAGCGCAGGAGCTTGAGGATGCTGAAGCCGGCAAGGCGCGCAATGGTGCCCAGTACCAGCAGCACGAAGAGCGTGGCCGTCAGGTAGAAGGTGGCGATCAGTTCCAGCAGGTTGCCGATGGCGGCGAGGCCATAGGCGCCGATGGTGAAGGCCATGGCCCCGAAGGCGCCCACCGGCGCCGCGCGCATGACAATGGCCACGATGGAGAAGACCAGTTCCTCCACCTTTCGGATGGCTTCGAGGATGGGCTCGCCGCGCGGGCCGAGGGCGGAGAGCGCGAAGCCGGTGATGATGGCGACGAACAGAACCTGGAGGATCTCCCCCTTGGCCAGCGCCCCCACCAGGGTGTCGGGGATGATGTTGAGGAAGAAGTCCACCATGGAGGTGTGCTTTGCGGCGGTGGCGAACTGGCCCACCGCGGCAGCATTCAAGGTGGCAGGGTCTACATTGAAGCCGGCGCCGGGCTGAAGCATCTTGCCCACCATGAGGCCGATCACCAGCGCGAAGGTGGACACCACCTCGAAATACAACAGCGCCTTGCCGCCGACCCGCCCCACCCGCTTCACATCGCCCATATTGGCGATGCCCACCACCACCGTGCAGAAGACGACAGGCGCGATGATCATCTTCACCAGCTTGATGAAGCCATCGCCCAGCGGCTTCATGGCCTCGCCAAGATGAGGGAACAGGGTCCCGACCATCACGCCCACGACCACCGCCGCGAGGACTTGGACATAGAGGATCTTGTAAAGCGGACGACGCATCTTGCCCCCACGGCGCGCGGTAAATTCCTGCCACTGCGCGACATTAGAGGGCGCACGTCACGGAAAAACAACGGCTTCCCGGGCCTGCACCTACTTCGCGCGCACCGATGTCCAATCTGACGTTAGGGCACGCCCTTAAAGGGCGCGGCGTACCGGCCCGGGCGCCTCCGGAACGAGAACGGGCGCCGACCTTCCGGCCGGCGCCCGTCTGTCTGATCTGGTCCGCAAGGACGAGGGTCAGGCCGCCGCCTGCTTGGGACGCACCTCGGCCGTATAGGCATCCATCAGCTGATGGGTGATGCCCGACGGCGCGAAATGCCAATCGGCGATCTGGCCCACCGGAGTGACTTCCGCCGCCGTTCCGGTGATGAAGCACTCGCTGAAGTCAGCCAGCTCCTCGGGCTTGATCGCCCGCTCGACCACCTCAAGGCCATGGCGCCGCGCGAGGTCGATCACGGTGCGGCGGGTGATGCCGTCGAGGAAGCAGTCGGGCTTCGGGGTGTGGATGACGCCATCCTTCACGAAGAAGATGTTGGCGCCCGTGCACTCGGCCACCAGGCCCCGATAGTCCAGCATCAAGGCATCGGCGTAGCCGCGACGCTCCGCCTTATGCTTGGAGATGGTGCAGATCATGTAGAGGCCGGACGCCTTCGCCTTGCAGGGAATGGTCGCCGGATCGGGGCGACGGAACTCCGCAAGATCCAGGCGCAGGCCCTTCAGGCGCTGCTCGGGGTCGAAATAGCTCGGCCATTCCCACACCGCGATGGCGAGGTGGATTTTATTGCTCTGAGCGGAGACGCCCATCATCTCGCTGCCGCGCCACGCGACGGGACGCACATAAGCATCCACCAGCCCGTTCTTCTCGAGCGTCTGCTGCTTGGCCGCGCAGATCTCCTCGATGGAATAGGGAATGGTGAAGTCCAGCATCTCGGCGGAGAGACGCAGGCGCTCGGAATGGGCCGCGCTCTTGAAGATGCGGCCGCCATAAGCGCGCTCGCCTTCAAACACGCAGCTGGCATAATGAAGACCGTGGGAGAGTACGTGCACCTTGGCGTCCTGCCAGGGCACCATGGCCCCGTCATACCAGATCCAACCGTCACGTTTGTCGAAAGGCTCTCCACCACTCATGGTCTTCACTCCTATGCGGCCGTTCCTTTAAGACGGCCTTTGCCTCCCTGGCGGCCGCGACTTTGCAGCCATGCCCGGTACGGGTACTTTCCGTCTGAAATATGGTCACAGACGGCAAGAGCGCAATGATCGAACTCCAGAACCTCGGTTCGAGACCGATCCTTTCGCCACCGCGACTGTGTGAGTAATGATCGGATCGAAAAAAGTCAACATGGCTGACATAAATCCTCTCATTGCGCCGCCTCTGGCAGAAGCGCATTCCCCCGCCGCGCCGGCGGAAGGCCCCCCCATGGTGGACCTCATCGAATTGTTTTTCTTTGCGTATCGGGATTTCGTCGCCGATCCCGACGAGGCGCTGGCCCCACTCGGCTTCGGCCGCGCGCACCATCGTGTTCTCCATTTCGTGAACCGGCATCCCGGCATGCGGGTCACCGACCTGCTGGATATCCTGCGCATCACCAAGCAATCGCTGGGCCGGGTGCTGCGCGAACTGGTAGACGAGGGCTTCGTGGACAGCCGGGCTGGCGCGTCCGACCGCCGCCAGCGCCTGCTCTATCCCACCCCCAAGGGCGAGGCCCTGGCCCGAGCCTTCATGGCGGTGCAGAGCCGGCGCATCCACAAGGCGCTGCAGGCCTGCGGGCCGGGCTCGCGGGAGACGGTGCGCCGCTTTCTTGTGGCCATGATCGACCCCGAAGATCGGGCCGAGGTGGAAAACCTGATCCAGAAGGCCGAGCGCGGTCGCTCCGCCTGAGCCATAAGTGCCCTTTCCTCCGATCGCAGACGGCCTGACCATGAGCCCCGAGACCGCCACCGACCTTCCCGCCGCCGCCGTCCCGGACGATGCGCCCCATCTCCTCGTGGTGGACGACGACAGCCGCATCCGCACGCTGTTGTCCCGCTTCCTCACCGGGCACGGCTATCGCATCACCATGGCCGCCTCGGCGGCGGATGCGCGCAGCCGCATGGAGGGGCTGACCTTCGACCTGCTGATCCTCGACGTGATGATGCCCGGCGAGTCGGGTCTGGATCTCGCCCGTGACATCCGCCGCACCAATCCCGTCCCCATCCTCATGCTCACCGCCCGCTCGGACACGCCGGACCGCATCGCTGGCCTTGAAGCGGGGGTGGACGACTATCTGGGCAAGCCGTTCGAGCCGCGCGAATTGCTGCTGCGGGTGGGCTCCATCCTCAAGCGCGCCGCGCCGCCCCCGCCCAAGGCCATCGAGGAAGTGCGCTTCGGTGACTTCGTCTTCCATCTCGGCCGGGGAGAATTGGCCAAGGGCGGCGAGATCGTGCGCATCACCGAGCGCGAACGCGACATGCTGCGCATCCTGGCCGAAGAGCCGGGCGAGACCGTGCCCCGCCTTGCGCTCGCCGGAAACGGGGCGGCCAGCGAGCGGGCGGTGGACGTCCAGGTCAACCGCCTGCGCCGCAAGGTGGAACGCGATCCCGCCAATCCGATCTTTGTGCAGACGGTCCGTGGCGTCGGCTATCGGCTGGTGGTGACCCCATGACCATGATGGCGGCGGGCCGGTCCGGGATGCGGGGCTTCCTGTCGCGGCTCGGGGCGGTGAACAGCCGCTTCGGGGCGTGGTTCAACAGCATCACCCCCAAGGGCCTCTATCCGCGCTCGCTGCTCATCATCGTCATGCCCATGGTGCTGCTGCAATCGGTGGTGGCCTTCGTGTTCATGGAGCGCCACTACAATTCCGTCACCCGCCGCCTCTCCGCCGCCGTCAGCCAGGACATCGCCGCCGTGGTGGCGCTCTATTCCGCCTTCCCCACGGAGAAGGATGCGGCGGTGCTGCGGCGCATCGCCTGGCAGAACTTGCAGCTCACCGTCGACGTGCTGCCGCCCGACCCCCTCCCCGCCCCTAGCGCGCGGCCCTTCTTCTCCATCCTGGACGGCGTGCTCTCGCGCGAGCTGAGCCGGCGGCTGAAGCAGCCTTATTGGATGGATACGGTGGGCCGCTCCGATCTGCTGGAGGTGCGCATCAAGATGCCCAATGCGGTGCTGCGCGTCTTTGCCTCGCGCGGTCTCGCCTATGCCTCCAATTCCCACATCTTCCTCTTGTGGATGGTGGGCACCTCGCTGGTGCTGCTGGCGGTGGCCATCCTGTTCCTGCGCAACCAGATTCGCCCCATCGTGATGCTTGCGGACGCGGCCGAAGCCTTCGGCAAGGGGCGCGATGTGGAGAATTTCCGCCCCCGTGGCGCCCGCGAAGTGCGGCGTGCGGCGGTGGCCTTCCTGGAAATGAAGCGGCGCATCGAGCGGCAGATCGAGCAGCGCACCACCATGCTTGCGGGCGTCTCCCACGACATGCGCACCATCCTCACCCGCTTCCGCCTGGAGCTGGCCTTCCTGCCCGAAGGACCGGAAGTGGACGCCCTGCGCAAGGATGTGGACGAATTGCAGGGCATGCTGGAAGCCTATCTCGCCTTCGCGCGCGGTGACCCCGGCGAGCAGTCGGCGCTCACCGACATGGCCCAGCTCATCGAGGACCTGCGCGCCAATGCGGAGCGGTCCGGCGCGGTGGCACGGGCCAGCTTCCTTGGGCCGCCATTGGTGGAGGTGAAGGCGGATTCGCTGCGCCGCTGCATCGGCAATCTGGTGGGCAATGCGGTGCGCTACGCCAAAAGTCTGGAGATTTCCGGCACCCGCGATGCCCGCTGGCTGATCGTGAACGTGGACGATGACGGCCCCGGCATTCCCGCCGAGAAGCGGGACGAGGTGTTCCGCCCCTTCCTGCGGCTGGACGATGCCCGCAACCAGGATGCGGGCGGCTCGGGCCTGGGCCTGTCCATCGCCCGCGACATCGCCCGCGCCCATGGCGGCGATATCATCCTGTCCGACAGCCCCATGGGGGGCCTTCGCGCCACCTTGCGCCTGCCGGTCTGACACTGGCGCGCGGCGCCTGAGAAAAAATGCAGCCCGGCTGTCGGCGCAGGACCGCGCCGCGCGTTCCTTCGGCATGGCCGGGCCTAAGCCCAGGAGGGGAGCGTTCCATGCAATATGCCATTCTTTGCTACCACCAGGAGGATGTGGTCTGCGCCTGGTCCAAGGAGGAGGACGAGGCCGTGATGGCGCGCCTCGCGGTGGTTCAGGAGGAGCTTGCCCGCGCCGGCAAGCTCGGTCCTGTGGTGCGCCTCCTGCCCACCACCGCCGCCACCACCTTGCGCAAGGACCGCGATCCGCCCCTCGTGCTCGACGGCCCCTTTGCGGAGACCAAGGAGCAACTGCTCGGCTTCTATGTGATTGAGTGCGCGGATCTGGAGGAAGCCCTCGACATTGCCCGGGCGCTGGGCAAGGCCAATCCCGGCGGCTCCTATGAGATCCGGCCCATCGGGCTCTTCTATCCCGGCGGCGCAACGGCGTGAGCGAGCTGGACTTCATCGCCTCCACGCTCGCCGGAGCGCGGCCGCAGGCGGTGGCGGCCCTCCTGCGCTATTTTCGCGACCTGGACCTCGCCGAGGAAGCCTTCCAGGAAGCCTCGCTCCGGGCGCTCTCCCACTGGCCCAAGAACGGCCCGCCGCGCGATCCCGCCGCCTGGCTGATCCTGGTAGGGCGCAATGCGGCGCTTGACCATGTGCGCCGCCGCAGCCGGCAGGCGGAACTGCCGCCCGAGGAAGACGTCTCGGACCTTGACGACGCCGAGGATCGCATGGCCGAGCGGCTTGATGGCGCCGACTATCGCGACGACATCCTGCGGCTGCTCTTCATCTGCTGCCATCCCGACCTGCCCGCCACGCAGCAGATCGCGCTGGCGCTGCGGGTGGTCTGCGGCATGAGCGTGCCACAAATCGCCCGCGCCTTCCTGGTCTCGGAGAGCGCCATGGAACAGCGCATCACGCGCGCCAAGAGCAAGGTGGCGGGAGCCGGCGTGCCCTTCGAGCCGCCCGGCCCGGTGGAGCGGGCGGAGCGCCTCGGGGCGGTGGCGGCCATGGTCTATCTCTTGTTCAACGAGGGCTATTCCGCTGGCCCTTCGGAG
Source organism: Aquabacter sp. L1I39 (assembly GCF_017742835.1). Lineage (GTDB taxonomy): Bacteria > Pseudomonadota > Alphaproteobacteria > Rhizobiales > Xanthobacteraceae > L1I39. Next base: position 3,541,419 of record NZ_CP072392.1, on the reverse strand, counting down.
AGCGCGGGACGCGGGCCGTTGTGCGACGAGGCGATCCGCCTCGCCCGGCTGCTGCTGCGTCTTTATCCGGCCGAGCCGGAAATCATGGGCCTTGCCGCCCTCATGCTGCTCCAGCACGCCCGCGCCCCCGCGCGTTTCGCCGCCGACGGCGGCACGGTGCTGCTGGAGGACCAGGACCGGGCCTTGTGGAGCCGGCCCATGATCGCGGAGGGGCTGGCCCTCATCGACAAGGCCATGCGCCATTGCGTGCCTGGCGCCTATCAGGTGCAGGCGGCCATCGCCGCCTTGCACGCCCGCGCCGCCACTCCGGCCGAGACCGACTGGCCGCAGATCGCCTTCCTCTATGGGGCCCTGGAGCGCATGCAGCCCTCCCCCATTGTCACGTTGAACCGCGCGGTGGCCGTGTCCAAGGTCTCGGGTGCGCAGGCGGCCCTGGCGCTGATCGAGCCTCTCGCCGGACCCCTATCGGGCTACTTTCATTTCTTCGGAGTGAAAGGTGCCTTCCTGAAACAACTGGGGCGCGCGGCCGAGGCACGGGAGGCATTTGTGCGTGCCATTGCGCTTGCCCGCACCCCGGCCGAGGCCGCCCACATCCGAATGCACCTGGACAACCTCTCCGGCGCGGACAAATCCGACTGATCACGCCAAATCCGCCTTTCGTCGCATAACGGCGCACGAAAGGGGGTTTTTTCTTCTCCAGAAACTGGCAAGCTGCCTAAAGGGGTCTTGGCCAGGGAGGGACGAGGGTGGCGGAGCGCAAGGCGAAGGTCGCCGATCAGAGCGAGGCGGTCGATTATGTGACCGGATCGAACGCACCGGCGGCAAGCGCGAGCACCCTGGAACATGCCCTCGGCGTGCAGGTGCGCTCCATCCGCCGGCAACTGGACCTCACCGTCTCCGACCTTGCGGGCGCGGCCAGCATTTCCGTGGGCATGCTGTCCAAGATCGAGAACGGCCAGATCTCGCCGTCTCTGGCGACGCTGCAATCCATCGCCAAGGCGCTGAACGTCCCCATTACCACGCTGTTCTCCGCCTTCGAGGAGCGGCGCGACTGCTCCTTCGTGCGCGCCCACCAGGGCGTCATCATCGAGCGGCGGGGCACCAAGGTCGGCCACCAATACGAATTGCTCGGCCATGGCCTTGGCGGTGACATCGTGGTGGAGCCCTATCTCATCACCCTGTCGGAAGAGGCGACGCCTTATACGGGCTTCCGTCATGCGGGGGTGGAGTTCCTCTACATGCTGTCGGGCGAGGTCATGTATCGCCATGCCGACCGCACCTATCACCTGCGGCCAGGCGATTCGCTGATGTTCGATTCCGGCGCCGCCCATGGCCCGGAAGAGCTCATCGTGCGGCCGATGACCTACCTGTCCGTCATCGTCTACGCCCGCGACACGCGCTGACGGCTCCGTCCACCATCTTTTCCTGCCAAGAAAATTTTATTCTAGATCGTTGACGGGAGGCGTTGGGCGGCGTACCACTTTGGTCAAGGTTTCTGACCGGCCCGGAGTGCGCCATGTGTGGCATCGTTGGTATCTTCCTGAAGGACCCCAAGCTGGAGCCGGACCTCGGCGCCATGCTCTCTTCCATGCTCTGCGTCATGACGGATCGCGGGCCGGACAGCGCCGGCTTCGCCATCTACGGATCGGGCGAGAAGGACCATGTGAAGCTCTCGCTCCGCGCGGTTGAAGGCTATGATTTCGAGGCGCTGGCCAATTCCATCTCGCTGACGTCCGGCGGCGCGCCCAAGCTGGTGGTGCGCTCCACCCATGCGGTCATCGAGGTGCCCAAGGCCCATGAAAGCGCGGTGCGCGCGGCGCTCGCCGAGCGCCACCCTGAGGTGGCCATCGTCGGTACCGGCTCGCGCATGGAAATTTTCAAGGAAGTGGGCCTGCCCCGCCAAGTGGCGGAGCGCTTCGACCTGCCCCGCATGTCCGGCACCCATGGCATCGGCCACACCCGCATGGCCACCGAGAGCGCGGTGACCACCGCCGGCGCCCACCCCTTCTCCACCGGCGCCGACCAGTGCCTGGTGCACAACGGCTCGCTGTCCAACCACAATGACCTGCGCCGCAATCTGCGCCGCGAGGGCATTTCGTTCGCCACCGAGAATGACAGCGAAGTGGCGGCCGGCTACCTCACCTGGCGCATGCAGCAGGGCAAGTCCCTGGGCGAGGCGCTGGAAGCCGGCCTTGGCGACCTCGACGGCTTCTTCACCTTCGTGGTGGGCACGGAAAGCGGCTTCGGCGTCCTGCGCGACCCCATCGCCTGCAAGCCCGCCGTGATGGCCGAGACTGACCAATATGTCGCCTTCGGCTCCGAATACCGCGCGCTCGTGGATCTGCCGGGCATCTCCAAGGCCCGCGTCTTCGAGCCCGAACCCGCCACCGTCTATTTCTGGGACCGCGCCGCATGAACGCCTTCAATCCCGACGTCACGTTCGACCTCGCAGAGACCCCCCTGCGCGAACTGAACGCCGCGCTCCACAAGGCCACAGGCGAAAGCAACACCCGGCACTGGCGGGTGCTCAACCCCAATGGCCGCCATGCCCTCGCCGCCGGCGTCAAGGCGCCCCTCACCATCGAGGTGGACGGGCATGTGGGCTATTATTGCGCCGGCATGAACCAGCAGGCCAACGTCATCATTCACGGCAATGCCGGGGTGGGCGTGGCCGAGAACATGATGAGCGGCTTCGTCCATGTGCGGGGCGATGCCAGCCAGTCGGCGGGGGCCACCGCCCATGGCGGCATGCTTCGGATCGACGGCAATGCTTCGGCCCGCTGCGGCATTTCCATGAAGGGCATCGACATCATCGTGCAGGGCTCGGTGGGCCATATGAGCGCCTTCATGGGCCAAGCCGGCTCGCTGATCGTGTTCGGCGATGCGGGCGATGCGCTGGGCGACAGCCTCTATGAGGCCAAGCTCTTCGTGCGCGGCTCGGTGAAGAGCCTCGGTGCTGACTGCATCGAGAAGGAGCTGCGCGAGGAGCACAAGCTGCATCTGCACGAGAAGCTCACGGCCGCGGGCCTCGCGGGCACCGTCGATGTGTCCGAGTTCAAGCGCTACGGCTCCGCCCGTCAGCTCTACAATTTCCACATCGACAATGCCGGCGCCTACTGAGCGCCCTCCCCTCTCCCGCCTGCGGGAGAGGACGCCTGCCGCGCCCCGTCAAACGTCTTTTCTCGCGTGAGGATCAGATGACCTCCCACACCAATGTCCCGCGCACCTTGCCGCGCTTCTCGTCCACCTTCGATCCGCACACGCTGGCCGAGATCCGTCGCGCCGCGGCAACCGGCATCTATGACATTCGCGGCGGCGGCACCAAGCGCAAGCTGCCCCATTTCGACGACCTCTTGTTCTTGGGCGCCTCGGTCTCGCGCTATCCGCTGGAAGGCTATCGCGAGAAGTGCGGCACCGACGTGGTGCTCGGCACCCGCTTTGCCAAGAAGCCCATCCATCTGAAGACCCCGGTGACCATTGCCGGCATGAGCTTCGGTGCCCTCTCGGCCCCCGCCAAGGAAGCGCTCGGGCGCGGCGCCTCGGCCATGGGCACCTCCACCACCACGGGCGATGGCGGCATGACGCCGGAAGAGCGCGGCCATTCCTCCACCCTGGTCTACCAGTATCTTCCGTCCCGCTATGGCATGAACCCGGACGACCTGCGCAAGGCCGATGCCATCGAGGTGGTGATCGGCCAGGGTGCCAAGCCCGGCGGCGGCGGCATGCTCCTCGGCCAGAAGATCTCGGATCGCGTCGCCGCCATGCGCACCTTGCCCAAGGGCATCGACCAGCGCTCCGCCTGCCGCCATCCCGACTGGACCGGCCCGGACGACCTCGAAATCAAAATCGAGGAGCTGCGCGAGATCACCGACTGGGAAAAGCCCATCTATGTGAAGGTCGGCGCCTCCCGTCCCTATTACGACATCTCCCTCGCCGTGAAGTCCGGTGCCGACGTGGTGGTGCTGGACGGCATGCAGGGGGGCACGGCTGCCACGCAGGACGTGTTCATCGAGCATGTGGGCATTCCGATCCTCTCCGCCATCCGCCCGGCGGTGCAGGCGCTGCAGGATCTCGGCATGCATCGCAAGGTGCAGCTCATCGTCTCCGGCGGCATCCGCAATGGCGCGGACGTGGCCAAAGCCCTGGCGCTCGGCGCCGACGCAGTGGCCATCGGCACGGCGGCCCTGGTGGCGCTGGGCGACAATGACCCGCAATATGAGGAAGAATACCAGGCACTGGGCACCACGGCGGGGGCCTATGATGACTGGCACGAGGGCCGCGATCCGGCGGGCATCACCACCCAGGATCCCGAACTGTGGTCGCGCCTCGACCCCATCAAGGCCGGCCGTCGCCTCGCCAATTACTTGGGCGTGATGACCCTGGAAGCCCAGACCATCGCCCGCGCCTGCGGCAAGAGCCACCTGCACAATCTGGAGCCGGAGGACCTGGTCTCGCTCACCATCGAGGCCGCCGCTATGGCCGGCGTGCCGCTGGCGGGCACCAACTGGATCCCGGGCCGCACCGGCTTCTGACCTCAGTATCCAGCCGCGCCGGGCACGACCGGCGCGGTTTTGCGTAACGAAAACGAAGACCTTCCAGGGGACAGCACATGACCCGTTCGTTCGACCTGCCGCGCGAAGCCGAAGGCCGCGCCTCCATCGCCGCCTCCGCCGACCTTGAAAAGGTCGCGCAGGAGAAGGGCATCAAATATTTCCTCATCTCCTATGTGGACCTGTTCGGCGGCCTGCGCGCCAAGCTGGTGCCCGCCTCCGCCATCGGCGACATGCAGAAGGCGGGCGCGGGCTTTGCGGGCTTTGCCACCTGGCTCGACATGAGCCCGGCCGATCCCGACCTGTTCGCGGTGCCGGACGCCTCTTCCCTCATCCAGCTGCCCTGGAAGCCGGAAATCGGCTGGCTCGCCTCCGACCTCTATATGGACGGCCAGGAAGTGGCGCAGGCGCCGCGCACGGTGCTGAAGAAGCAGCTCGCGGCTGCCTCCAGCCTCGGCTACGAGATGAAGACCGGCGTCGAGTGCGAATACTTCCTCATCTCCGCCGACGGCACCGCCATCTCGGACGGCTCCGACCGCGCCGAAAAGCCCTGCTACGACCAGTCCGCCTTGATGCGCCGCTACGAGGTCATCAAGGAAATTTGCGATGCCATGCTGACGCTTGGCTGGGGCGCCTACCAGAACGACCATGAGGACGCCAACGGCCAGTTCGAGATGAACTGGAACTATGATGCCGCCCTGCTGACCGCCGACCGGCACGTTTTCTTCAAATTCATGGTCAAGTCCATCGCCGAGAAGCACGGGCTGCGCGCCACCTTCATGCCGAAGCCCTTTATCAATCTGACGGGCTCCGGCTGCCATGTGCATGTCTCGCTCTGGAACAAGGGCAAGAACGCCTTCTCCGATCCCAAAGGCGAGCTGGGGGTTTCTTCGCTCGGCTATAACTTCATCGGCGGCCTCATCCACAATGCAGACGCGCTGTGCGCCATCACCAATCCGACGGTGAATTCCTACAAGCGCATCAACGCCCCGCGCACCATTTCGGGCGCCACCTGGGCGCCCAATACGGTGACCTATACGGGCAATAACCGCACCCACATGATCCGCATCCCCGATGCCGGCCGGTTCGAGTTCCGCCTCGCCGACGGCGCGGCCAACCCCTATCTGCTCCAGGCGGGCGTCCTGGCGTCGGGCCTCGACGGCATCACCAATGCCCGTGATCCCGGCAAGCGCCTCGACATCAACATGTATACGGACGGCCACAAGGTGAAGGGCGCCAAGAAGCTGCCCCTCAACATGCTGGACGCCATGCGTGCGCTGGAGAAGTCCAAGGTGCTGAAGGACAGCCTCGGCGAGAGCTTCGTCGCCGGTTACCTCAAGCTCAAGACCGAGGAATGGAACGCCTATTCCCGCCATCTCACCCAGTGGGAGCGGGACAACACGCTGGACATCTGACCGGCGGCGCGCCTGCCTTCTTTCTCTTCCTCTGCCTTGGGCCCCGGACATCTGTCCGGGGCCTTTTTGTTGGACAGCACCGTTTTCCGCCCGTTCGGCAGGCAGCCGGCCTCTATGACAGATTGTTCTTTGTGCAGATGACGCGACCATTGACGAGCAATCTGCCACATCGCCCTTTTATTGATGCTGCCCCAAAGGCCGTTAAGTAATGGGGCGCGAGCAGGAAATCATCGCGTCCCGAATGACTTAGAGCCACGTCTCCTGTCCCAGGGTCTGCCCCATCGGCATGGCGCTGCGGCTCAGCCCCTCGCGTCACCTCTCTGGCATAAAAGTTGCTCCAGAGTGAAATGCCTGTGATCTGGCCGAGGCCGATGTTCTCGCAAACATCTGGCGCAGGCCCACCGGCTGAGGGCAACGGGTTTGGGGATCAGCATGACAGATCAATTGACAGCCCTGACGACCATATTCACGGAATTCTATTTCTTCCTGACGGTCGTCCTCATGTTCTTCATCCATGTCGGCTTCTGCATGTACGAAGTCGGCGCTGCGCGGGTTAAGAATGTCCAGCACACGCTTTTGAAGAACACGATGGCGATTCCGCTGGTCGGTCTTGCCTTCTTCCTGTTCGGCATGTGGATCTACATCGCCTTCCAGGGCTGGCCGGTGTCGTCCACGGCGCTCAGCTTTGAGACCGGCTTCGAGCCCTGGTCCACGAAGATCGCGCCCAACCTCACGGACCGCATCTCCGGCGTGTTCTGGGCGGCCTTCGCCCTGTTCGGCATGACGGCGGCCTCCATTGTCTCCGGCGCCCTCATTGAGCGCACCAAGACCTCGGGTTTCTTCATCATCGCCGTCTATGTGGGCGCCATTGCGTGGGTCGTCCCCGCCGCCTGGGCCTGGGCCGGCAATGGCTGGATGGCACAGTATCTGGGCTATCATGACCAGTATTGCTCGGCCATCCTCCACTCGGTTGCCGGCTTTGCGACGCTCGGCATTCTCATCCATGTGGGTCCGCGCATCGGGAAGTTCGCCCCCGATGGCACGCCGCGGGAAATCCCTGCGCACAATCCCTGGCTCATCACCATCGGCCTGTTCATGATCTATGTGGGCTTCTGGGGCTTCTATGCCGCCTGCCACATCCCGATCGCGAACGTGGGCACGGAAGCGGCGCCCTATTGGACCGCCACCAACATCTATGGCGTTCCGATCACGCTGTCCGGCGTCACCATGAACTTCCTCATGGCCCTGTTCGGCGGCATGGTCACGGCCTACCTGATCAGCAACGGCAATGCCTACTGGACCTATTCCGGCGGCCTCACCGGGCTGATCAGCGCCTCGTCCGGCAACGACCTTTACCATCCCGTGGTCGCCATGATCATCGCCATCGCCGGCACCATCATGGCCTACAAGCTGCACTATTGGGTGGAGCGGAAGTACAAGATCGACGACGCGGTGGGAGCGGTGGCCGTGCATGGCTATTGCGGCCTGTTCGGCGGCATCGTGGCGGGCTTCGCCCTGTGGGGCTACCCGGCCATCATGCCCTCGGACGGGACGCTCATTGCCCTGTCCGAAGGCGCCGGCTGGTTCGGCCGCAACGCCGAAGGGCTCCCGGTTGTCACCCCCATCGGCAACATCATCGGCTCGCTGGTGTTTGCGCTGGGCTTCGGCCTCATCCCCGGCCTCATCATCGGCAAGCTGCTGAAGATGGCCGGCCTGCTGCGGGTGGCGCCTGCCGTGGAAATCCACGGCCTCGACGGCAAGCACATCCCCGTCACCTACCCCGCCGCCTCCGGCATGGAAGCCGCCTTCGAGGCGATCCAGCGCAAGGAAGCCAAGCTCTGATCCTCACGCCTTAGAGCACAAGGAGACTATCGATCATGAATACCGGTGTGACCTCTCTCGCCAAGGTCTCCGAAATGGCGGAGATCTACCCCTTCCACGGCTTCGAATATCTGTTCGCGGCCTTGGCGGGCGCCTTCTTCGTGGTCTTCATCGTCAGGCAGATCGCCATGGAAAAGGAGATGCACGAGGAAATGCTCGACCATACCTCCGAAGCCCTCCCTGCCCCGGCGGAGTGAGAGCCCCCTCCATCTGAACCGACGGGCGTGGCATCGGTGATGCCGCGCCCGTCGGCGCGTTTGGGGCAAAGGTGCCGCAGAATGGGCGATGCGGCGCCTCAGAGTGGCGCGGAGGTGACCAGCGGCTTGTCCTTCTCCACCACATAGGTAATGGCGATGCGCGTGGCATCCGTCCCGTTCTCGAACAGGTGCGGCAGGCCGGCGGGAATGATCAGGCCTTCCCCAGCCGTCATGGACCGGTCCGGCCTTCCTTCCAGCCGCACCACCCCGCCGCCCTTGACCACATAGACGCTCTCCACACCGGGATGGGTGTGGCGGGCGATCACCGCGCCCGGTTCGAGATCCGCCGTGACGAGCAGGGTCATGTGGGCCTCGCCGGGAAATGGGGTCTTGTCCAGGACAGCCCGCGCGATCCCGCCGCCGGGAGGTGCCGACTGGGCGTCCGCCTCCCCTCCCAACGCCACATAGCCCATGGCCGTGCAGACGACGCACGATACAAACCGACGCCGATCCAGCCTCATCGTCCTCTCCCGATCCGTGACCCAATCGTCCTGCGACACGCCTGTCACGGCTGGATTGACAACGCCTCGCCGAGCCAGGGCATCCAGGCGCGCAGGTCCGGCACGGCGCGCTGCGCCAGTTCCGCGCGGCAGAAGGCGGCGAGCTCCCGCGGCGCACGCCCCAATTCCTGCCGTCGCGCCACCAAAGTGAGGCCGCGCAGGAAGGCGGGCCCCGGCATGGGCCAGCAGGCTAGGCGCGCCATGTCGATGCCCGCCTCCAGGATGCAGAGCGGCGTCGAGACCGCAAAGCCCTCCCCCCGCGCAACCACTTCCGTTACGCCCTGGGGCGTGTCGAATTCCAGCCGGTGGGGCAGATCCAGCTTCAGCCGCCGGAAATGCCGCTCCACCTCGATGCCGGTCTTGGAGCGCGCGGAAAAGCGCACCATGGGCAGGTCCTGGGCGAGACGGGCAATGTCGTCGAGCCGCGCGGGGCGCGGGCGGCCCGCGGGCAGCAGCAGGATGTAGGGCTCGGAGATGATGGGAAAGCGCTCCAGGCCCGCAATCTCCTCCAGTTCGTCCACCCCCAGCAGCAGGTCCAGCTGACGCGTCAACAGGGCGCTGGCATGGGAGGAGGTGAGGCCGGCCAGCACCGAGACCTCGTCCGCCAGCCCCATCAGGCGGACGCCCAGCGGCGCTGCGAGCACGCGGGAGAGCGAATCCACAAGCCCTGCCCGCAGCAGGGGAAAGCGGCTGTTCTCCGTCTCGCGCAGCATGGGCGCGATCTGGCGGGCTTCCGAGAGCAGCGCGCTCGCCCGCTGGCGCAGCACGCCGCCGGCCGGGGTGAGGCCGATGGGGCGCACGGAGCGGTCGAACAGCACGGCGCCGGTCTTTGCCTCGAGGTCCGCCACCGCCTGGGAGACCGCCGGCTGGGTGAGGCCCAATTGCCGCGCCGCACCCGCCATTGCGCCCACGTCGCACACGGCGAGGAAGATCTCCAGGGTGCGCAGATCGAAGGGCAGCGCCTCTCCCCGAACGGCCATGACAAGCTCCAGCGGTGCCACACGTCACACTATAAGTAACATTTATATCATCCCCGTCTCCTGGGTGAGATATTAAGTTCGTCCGAGGGGTCACTCCTCCCCTTCCGAGAGCGAGCCGACGGGCATGTCAAAGGGTTATTCGGTCTTCAGCCTCATCGCCAACGCGTTCAGCGGCCAGAAGGGCTGGACGCCGGCCTGGCGCGATGCGGCGCCCAAGCCCTCCTATGACGTGGTGATCGTGGGCGGCGGCGGGCATGGCCTTGCCACCGCCTATTATCTCGCCAAGGAACACGGCATCCGCAATGTGGCGGTGCTGGAAAAGGGCCATGTGGGCTCCGGCAATGCCGGGCGCAACACCACGATCATCCGCTCCAACTATCTGCTTCCCGGCAATGAGCCCTTCTACGAATGGTCCATGAAGCTGTGGGAGGGCCTGGAGCAGGACTTCAACTACAATGCCATGGTCAGCCAGCGCGGCGTGCTGAATCTGTGCCATTCCGACGCCCAGCGCGACGCCTATGCCCGGCGCGCCAATGCCATGCGCATCAATGGCGCGGACAGCGAGCTTCTGGACCGCGAGCAGGTGCGGGCCATGGCGCCCTTCCTGGATTTCGAGAATTCCCGCTTCCCCATCCAGGGCGGCCTCCTGCAGCGGCGCGGCGGCACGGCCCGCCATGACGCGGTGGTGTGGGGCTATGCCCGCGGCGCCGACCGGCTCGGCGTCGACATCGTGCAGAATTGCGAAGTGGTGGGCTTCCTGCGCGAGAACGGCAAGGTGGTGGGGGTGGAGACCAATCGCGGCCCCATCCGCGCCGGCAAGGTGGCGCTGGCGGTGGCCGGCTCCACCTCGCGCCTGACCCGGCATCTGGATTTGCGCCTGCCCATTGAGAGCCACGTGCTCACCGCCTTCGTCTCCGAAGGCCTGAAGCCGCTGGTGCCGGGCGTCATCACCTTCGGCGCCGGCCATTTCTATGTCAGCCAGTCGGACAAAGGCGGCCTCGTCTTCGGCGGCGACATTGACGGCTACAATTCCTATGCCCAGCGCGGCAACCTTCCCGTGGTGGAGGATGTGGCGGAAGCCGGCATGGCGCTGATGCCGCTGGTGGGGCGCCTGCGGGTGCTGCGCACCTGGGGCGGCATCATGGACATGTCCATGGACGGCTCCCCCATCATCGATGTGGGTCCGCTGCCGGGCCTCTATCTAAACACCGGATGGAATTACGGGGGCTTCAAGGCGACGCCCGCCTCGGGCTGGTGCTTCGCCTGGACCATCGCCAAGGACGCCCCCCACGCCTTCAACGCCGCCTATCGGCTGGACCGGTTCCGCACCGGCCACATCATCGATGAAAAGGGGGTCGGCGCGCAGCCGAACCTGCACTGAAGAACGGTCGCTGAACCATGCGCATCCCCTGCCCCTTCTGCGGCGTCCGAGACGCCCACGAATTCTCCTATCTGGGCGACGCCAATCCGGTTCGCCCCGACCCGAACGCGCCCGGCGCTGCCGACGCCTTCCATGACTATGTCTATCTGCGGGACAATCCCGCCGGCCCCCACCGGGAGCTCTGGTATCACGGCGCCGGCTGCCGCCGCTGGCTGGTGGTAACCCGCGACACCCGCACCCACGAAATCCTCGCGACTGAATTCGCGCGTCCCGCCCCGGAAAGCGCGGAGGTGATCCCATGAGCCGCCTTGCCACCGGGGGCCTGATCGACCGCTCCCGCCCGCTCTCCTTCACATTCGATGGCCGCAGCCTGAAGGGCTTCGCCGGCGATACCCTCGCCTCGGCGCTCTTGGCCAATGACGTGCGTCTGGTCGGCCGCTCATTCAAGTATCACCGGCCTCGCGGCATCCTCACCGCCGGCTCGGAAGAGCCGAACGCGCTGGTGGAACTGCGCTCCGGCGATCGGCGCGAGCCCAACACGCGCGCCACCATGGCCGAGCTTTATGACGGGCTCGACGCCACCAGCCAGAATCGCTGGCCCTCGCTCGACTTCGACGTGCTGTCGGTGAACCAGTGGCTCTCCCCCTTCCTGGGCGCGGGCTTCTACTACAAGACCTTCATGTGGCCGGCGTCCTTCTGGGAGAAGGTGTATGAGCCGGCCATTCGCCGCGCGGCGGGCCTTGGCTCGGCCTCCGGTCTGCCGGACCCGGATTCCTACGAGAAGGCCTTTGCCTTCTGTGACCTCCTGGTGATCGGCGGCGGCGCCGCCGGCCTCATGGCGGCGCTCACCGCCGGGCGCTCCGGGGCCCGCGTGATCCTCGCCGACGAGGACTTCCGGCTGGGCGGCCGCCTCACCTCCGAGATGGTCAGCATCGACGACGCCCCCGCCCGCGCTTTCCTGGCGTCGGCGGAGGCGGAGCTGGCGTCGCTTCCCAATGTGCGCATCCTGCCCCGCACCACCGTGTTCGGCGTCTATGACGGCGGCACCTATGGCGCCATCGAGCGGGTGAGCGACCATCTGGCCGTGCCGGCGCCCCACATGCCGCGCCAGCGCTATTGGAAGATCGTCGCCAAGCGGGCGGTGCTGTGCGCCGGGGCGCTGGATCGGCCCATCGTGTTCGGCGGCAATGACCGCCCGGGCGTCATGTCCGCCCAGGCGCTGCGCACCTATGCGGTGCGCTATGCGGCGGCGCCCGGTTCCTCCGTCGTGGTGTTCGCCAACAATGGCTATGCCTGGTCGGCGGCCTTTGACGCGGCGGCGGCGGGCCTCAAGATCGCGGCCATCGTGGACGTTCGGCCCGAGCCGCCGGCGGTCCAGATGGAGCGGGCGAAGAAGCGCGGCGTGCGCGTGATCGCCGGCGGCGAGATCATCGCCACCTCCGGCAAGGTGCTTTCCTCCGTCACCGTGCGCAGCCCCAAGGGCACCGAGACCATCGCCTGCGACGTGCTGGCCATGTCGGGGGGCTCCAATCCCAATGTGGCGCTGACCTGCCATTTCGGCGGCAAGCCGGTCTATCGGCCTGACATCGCCGCCTTCGTGCCCGGCACCAACCCGCCTGGCATGACGGTCGCGGGCGCAGCGGCGGCGGACTTCTCCCTGGCGCGGGCGCTGGCAAGCGGTGCCGCGCGGGCGGCGGAAGCCGTTGGCGACCTCGGCTTTTCCGCACAGGCCACCCCGGTGCCGCAGGCCGAGGATCGGCCCGTGACGCTCTCGCCCTTCTGGCATGTGAAGGACAGCAAGGGCTTGGCCTTCGTCGACTTCCAGAACGATGTCAGCGCCAAGGACGTGGCCATCGCCCATAAGGAAGGCTTCCGCGCGGTAGAGCTGTTGAAGCGCTACACCACGCTGGGCATGGCCACCGACCAGGGCAAGTCGTCCAACGTCACCGGCCTTGCCATCATGGCGGAGCTGACCGGCAAGCCCATCTCCGAGACCGGGACCACCATGTTCCGGCCGCCTTATTCCCCCGTCGCGCTGGGCGCGCTGGCCGGTCACCATCGCGACAAGGACTTCCGCGCCGTGCGGCCCACACCCACCCATGCCTGGGCGCAGGAGCAGGGCGCGGTGTTCGTGGAGACGGGCCTGTGGATGCGGGCGCAGTATTTCCCGAAACCCGGCGAGAAGGACTGGCTGGAGACCGTCACCCGCGAGGTGAAGGCGACCCGCAGCTCCGTCGGCCTCATCGACGTGTCCACCTTCGGCAAGATCGACCTCCAGGGACCGGACGTGGGCGCCTTCCTGGACCGGGTCTATATCAACACCTTCTCCACCCTGGCGGTGGGCAAGGCGCGCTATGGGGTGATGCTGCGCGAGGACGGGATCGTCATGGATGACGGCACCACAGCCCGCCTCGGCCCCGAGCACTATGTGATGACCACGACCACGGCCAATGCAGCCAAGGTCTTCCAGCACCTGGAATTCTGCCTCCAGGTGCTGTGGCCGGAGCTGGACGTGCAACTGGCCTCCGTCTCCGAGCAATGGGCGCAGATTTCCATTGCCGGCCCCCGCGCCCGCGACGTGTTGGCCAAGGTGGTGGACGCGCCGCACGATGTCTCCAATGCGGGCCTGCCCTTCATGGGCGTGCTCCAGGGCAGCGTGCTCGGTGGGGTGAAGGCGCGCATCTTTCGCCTCTCCTTCTCCGGCGAGCTGGGCTTTGAGATCGCCGTCCCCGCCCGCCATGGCGAGGCGCTCACCCGGGCGCTGATGGCGGCGGGCGCGCCCTTCGGCATCACGCCCTATGGCACCGAGGCGCTGGCCATGATGCGCATCGAGAAGGGTCACGTCTCCGGCAGCGAGCTGAACGGGCAGACCTCCGCCCGCGACCTCGGTCTCGGCAAGATGGCGTCCACCAAGAAGGACTATATCGGCCGCGTCCTGTCCCAGCGGCCGGGCTTCCTGGATCCCGACCGGCCCACCTTTGTCGGCTTCAAGCCGGTGGACCCGACCGCGCGGCTTCGGGCCGGGGCGCACTTCCTAGCGGTTGGCGCCGAACCCAAGGTGGAGAATGACGAGGGCTACATGACCTCGGTCACCTTCTCCCCCCATCTCAACACCTGGATCGGCCTCGGCCTCATCAAGCGCGGCCCGGAGCGCATCGGCGAGCGCGTGCGCGCCTATGACCCGGTGCGCGGCGGCGACATCGAGGTGGAAATCTGCCATCCGGGCTTCGTGGATCCTGAAGGAGAGCGGCTCCGTGTCTGACCTCTTGGCGCACATCGCCCCGACGCGGCTCGTTCCCGCCGGCATCTATGGGTCCGTCGCCGGGTTTCCCGGCGTGACCGCAACCGTGGTGGAGGGCCTGGCGCTGGCCACCCTCGCCGCGCGCAAGGGCAAAGGCGCGGATCTGCGCGCCGCCGCCTTGAGCGCCTTCGGGCTCGACCTGCCGGAAGGCCCGCGCGTGGCGGAAGGCGGCGGACTGTTCGCCGTCGGCACGGCGCCCGACCGCTGGCTGGTCGGCCTTCCCGGCGCCAGCGGCGATGACCTGCTGGCGCGCCTCGGCGAAGCGTTTGCGGGCCTTGCCTCCCTGACCGACCAGTCGGACGCCAATCTGGTGCTGGACCTCACCGGCCCGCAAGTGGGCGCGGCGCTGGAAAAGCTGGTGGCTGTTGACCTGCACCCCTCCGTCTTCGGCCCCGGCAGCGCCGCGGCGACGGCGGTGGCGCTGATCCCGATCCTGTTCTGGCAGGTGGATGGCAGCCCGCGCTATCGCTTTGCGATTTCCCGGTCCTTTGCGCCGGCGATCCTGCGGGCGCTGACGGCGGCGGCGGCGCCGCTGGGCTTCGAGCTGATCGGCACCGGCCGAGGTTGACGGCAGCGCGTCGCGCGCCGCCATCGCACCTTTCACCCCTTTTCGCGATCGCCCAAATTCGGGACACGAACCGCCATGACCACGCCGTCCGACCAGTTCATCCTCACCCTGTCCTGCCCCAACCGCCCCGGCATCGTCGCCGGCGTCTCCACCTTCCTGTTCGAGAAGGGCTGCAATATCCTGGAGGCGCAGCAGTTCGACGACACGGAGAGCAAGCGCTTCTTCATGCGCGTGGTGTTCAACGTGGCGATCGGCGAGGCCAGCGCCGCCGAGATCCGCGCGGGATTTGCCGAGGTGGCGCAGGGCTTCGGCCTCACCTGGAGCCTGCGCGACAAGGCCGAGAAGCGCCGGGTGCTGCTGCTCGCCTCCAAGTTCGACCATTGCCTGGCCGACCTGCTCTATCGCTGGCGCATCGGCGAGATCCCCATGGAGATCACCGGCATCGTCTCCAACCACCCGCGCGAGACCTATGCCCATCTCGACTTTGACGGCATCCCCTTCCACCATTTGCCGGTGACCAAGGCCACCAAGCTGGAGCAGGAGACGGAGGTGTGGAACCTGTTCCAGTCCACCGGCTCGGAAGTGGCGGTGCTGGCGCGCTACATGCAGGTGCTCTCGGACGGGTTGTCCGCCAAGCTGTCGGGCAAGTGCATCAACATCCACCACTCCTTCCTGCCGGGCTTCAAGGGCGCCAAGCCCTACCATCAGGCCCATATGCGCGGCGTGAAGCTGATCGGCGCTACCGCGCACTATGTGACCTCGGACCTGGATGAAGGCCCGATCATCGAGCAGGATGTGGAGCGCATCAGCCACCAGGACAGCCCCGATGACCTGGTGCGCAAGGGTCGCGACATCGAGCGCCGGGTTCTGGCTCGGGCGCTGGCCTGGCACCTGCAGGACCGGGTGATCCCCAATGGCCACAAGACGGTGGTCTTCCGCGACTGAGATCGCTTCATCGCGTCTGGCGCCCGGAGAGATCCGGGCGCTTTCGTTTGGGCGCCGGATTCATTACCCTCGCTACGTGACGCAAGGTTAAGATCATGGACCCCAAGCTCCGCCTTCTCATCGGCGCCCTCATCTTCTCGGCTGCCTTCGCCGCCTCCTATTACACCGCCGAGCGCCGTAGCCCGCCGGCCGAGCCGGCGCCCGCCGGGACGAGCACGCCCGCCGCGCGCTGACCGTGTGACAGGCCAACACCCGGACCCGGTTGGCCGAGGGCCAGCCAAAGGGCGCGCCTGCCCCTGCCGCCGCGCATCTCCACAGGGACAGACTCCCCGGCCCCTCGGGGACGCGCCATTCCATGCCAGAGACACAGCAGGCGCCCCCTTCTGCCGGGACACGAACGGCGTCGCGCATCTGCAGACCACCCGCTCAGGTGCATGCAATGACGCCAATACTGACTATATTATAGTCTCAGTGATATAATTTCAGGCAAATTAGGCGAGCGACTGCCGGTCAGCTTTGTGCCTCCCGCGCCCCACCGAGGTCCCAAAAGCCACGCATTTCCGGCATTTCTCCAGGCCTCCGGAGGGCCCCGCCTCCTGGCGCGGTTCGTGCTTGAGGGGCTTATCCCCGCGGTGCGCCACGGGCCCCCACCTTGTCCAAGACGGGCGCTCCAAGGCAGCCCGTTGCCCGCTCCGGAGTTGTCATGGAAACGCTTGCCTCGCTCCTTTCCGCCCACCGCAGCGGCGCCGCCACGCCCCGCGACACCGTGCGGGCGACCTATGCGCGCATTGCCGCCCATGATGATCCCGCCATCTTCATCAGCCTGCGGCCCGAGGCGGAGATGCTGGCGGAGGCGGCAGAGCTGGAGGCGAAGGGCCACACCGACCTGCCACTCTATGGCATCCCGGTGGCGGTGAAGGACAATATCGATGTGGCGGGCCTGCCCACCACCGCCGCCTGCCCCGCCTTCGCCTATGATCCGGCCAAGGACGCCACCGTGGTCGCGCGCCTCAAGGCGGCCGGCGCGCTCATCATCGGCAAGACCAATCTGGACCAGTTCGCCACCGGCCTCGTGGGCACCCGCTCGCCTTATGGCGTGCCCCGCAACGCCTTCAATGCCAAGCTGGTGCCGGGCGGCTCCTCGTCCGGCTCGGCCAGCGCGGTGTCCGCCGGGCTCGTGCCCATCGCGCTCGGCACCGACACCGCCGGCTCCGGCCGGGTGCCGGCCATGCTTCAGAACATCGTGGGCGTGAAGCCCTCCCTCGGCCTCGTGCCCAATACGGGCCTCGTGCCCGCGTGCCGGACGCTGGACTGCATCTCCGTCTTCGCGCTGACCGTGGACGACGCCATGGCGGCGCTGGAGGTGATGGCGGGCTTTGATCCGGAAGACGCCTATTCCCGCCCCCTGCCGCTTGCACCGCTCACCACCGCCCCGCCCGCCTTGCGGCTCGGCATCCTGCCCCCCGCCCAGCGGGAGTTCTTCGGCGATGCGGAAGCCGCCGCCGCCTATGAGGCTGCCCTGGAGCGCCTCAGGGGGATCGGCGCCACCCTGGTGGAGTTCGACTTTGGCCCCTTCGCCGAGACCGCCCGCCTTCTCTATGAAGGCCCGTGGGTGGCCGAGCGCTGGATCGTGGCCGAGCCTCTCCTCACCACCCGGCCCGACGAAGTGCACCCCGTCACCCGCGCCATCACCGAGCCCGGCGGCCGGGCGAGCGCGGCGGATGCCTTCCGCGCCCTCTATCGGCTGAAGGAGCTGACCGCCAAGGTGAAGCCGGTTCTGGCCGGCCTCGATGCCATCGTCCTGCCCACCGCGCCGACGGCCTATAGCGTGGACGAGGTGGTGGCCGACAACATCCGCCTGAACTCTCGAAACGGCACCTACACCAATTTCGTCAACCTCATGGACCTGTGCGGCACCGCCGTGCCCGCCCACATCTCCGCCGAAGGCGTTCCCTATGGCATCACGCTCCTGGCGCCAGCGGGACGGGACGGACAGGTGGCGTCCATCGCCCGCGCCTTCGTCGCCGCCACCCCGCTGCCGCTGGGATCGAGTGACGCGCCGCCGCCGGCCATGGCCACGCTCCCCGCCCCGAAAGAGGAGGGCCGCATGGAGGTGTGCGTATTCGGCGCGCACCTCTCCGGCATGAAGCTGAATGGCGAGCTCCTGGAGCTGGGCGGACGCTTCGTGTCGATGGCCCGCACGGCCCCCGCCTATCGCATGTGGCTCTTGAAGGGCGAGGTGGCGCGGCCCGGCGTGCTGCGGGTGACACAGGGCGGTGCGGCGCTGGAGGGGGAGGTGTGGTCCTTGCCCGTGGAGAGCATCGGCCGGCTTCTCGCCCGCATCCCCGGCCCGCTCGGCCTTGGATCGGTCGAGCTTGAGGACGGCCGGACTGTCACCGGCTTCCTGGCCGAGGCGAGCGGCACACAGGGCTGCACGGACATCACGGTTTTCGGTGGCTTCCGCGCCTATGTCGAGAGTGGCGAAGCCAAGAGTGCCTGAAACGCCAAGAGTGCCTGAAACGCCAAGAGTGCCTGAAACGCCAAGAGCGCCTGAGGTGAAAGGCGCCTGAGGTCCAATCCGGCGGCGGGGCACGCCCCGCCGTCGCGCGGTGAGATCAGGAGACGCGGCCGTACACCTCGTCCGCCCGCTTCTCGAAGGCATCGGCGAAGCGGCGGAAGGCGGCGTCGAACATGGCGCCCATGAGCAGGCCCAGCGTGCGCGAGCGGAATTCGTAGGAGATGAAGAAGCCCACCTCGCTGCGGGCGGGCGGCAGGTCCTTGAAGGTCCAGCGATTGTCCAGGCGGCTGAAGGGGCCGTCCAGATATTCCACATGGATGGTCAGGCGCGGCCGGTCCAGCGTCACGCGGGAGGTGAAGGTCTCGCGGATGAGCTTGTAGGCGACCGTCATGTCGGCCACCAATATCTCCACGCCCTCCCCGCTCTGCGCCCGCCGGCGCACACGCAGGGCCTGGCAGAGCGGCACGAATTCGGGATAGCGCTCCACGTCCGCCACCAGCGCGAACATGTCGGCGGCGCCGTGGTTCACCACCCGGCTGCTGGAAAAGCTCGGCACGTGTCAGGCCCGCCCGAGCTTGGCCTCGCGCGCCGTCCGCAGGCGGGCGAAATCCTCGCCCGCATGGTGGGACGAGCGGGTGAGCGGGCTGGCCGAGACCATCAGGAAGCCCTTGGCATAGGCGACCGTCTCATAGCCCTTGAACTCGTCAGGCGTGACGAACCGCTCCACCTTGTGGTGGCGGCGGGTGGGCTGGAGATATTGCCCGATGGTGATGAAATCCACCTCGGCCGAGCGCAGGTCGTCCATGAGCTGGAGCACCTCGTTCCGCTCTTCGCCCAGGCCCACCATGATGCCGGACTTGGTGAAGATGGACGGGTCCAGCTCCTTCACCTGCTGCAGAAGGCGCAGCGAATGGAAATAGCGCGCGCCGGGCCGCACGGTCAGGTACTTGGACGGCACCGTTTCCAGATTGTGGTTGAACACGTCCGGGCGGGCTTCCACCACCACTTCCAGCGCGCCGGGCTTGCGCAGGAAGTCGGGGGTGAGGATCTCGATGGTGGTGCCGGGGCTGGCGGCACGGATGGCGCGGATGGTGTGGGCGAAATGGGCGCCGCCGCCATCGGCCAGGTCGTCCCGGTCCACCGAGGTGATGACCACATGGGAGAGCCCGAGCTTGGCCACCGCCTCGCCCACCTTCTGCGGCTCGTCCAGGTCGAGCGGCGCCGGCAGGCCGGTGCGCACATTGCAGAAGGCGCAGGCCCGGGTGCAGGTGTCGCCCATGATCATGAAGGTGGCGTGCTTCTTCTCCCAGCACTCACCGATATTGGGGCAGCCGGCCTCCTCGCACACCGTGTGCAGGCCATTGGCGCGCACGATCTCTGCGGTCTTGCCCCAGCCGGCGGACCCCGGCGCCTTGACGCGGATCCATTCGGGCTTGCGCAGCACCTCCGTCTCGGGCCGGTGGGCCTTTTCGGGGTGGCGGGGCCTGTTCAGGGTGTTGACGACCGTGACCATGAGCAAGAAGACCTTCGCGCGTGCCGCGGCGGCGGCAGGAGCATTCGTGCCTAGATGTAGCGTTCGCGGCCGCGAACGTCGAGGGCGACGCGTGCGGGGCTGCTGTGTTGGAAGCGGTGACGTCTGTGGCGAGGAGGGCCGCGCGACCTCACTCCGATACAGAGTGCATTCGTCGCCCCCGACACTCGGACCTCACATACCTAAGTCCCGGCGGCGCCAAATGCCATTTCCGGTCGCATGCTGAAAACGCTCAACACATTGCGGAAACATATTGGGCCAGAACGATTCCACATAACCCAGGCCAATGCCACCGCATACAAGATACTCAGGCAAAACACTGCCCGCTTTTACAAGCTCAGCAAGCAGGCCGCCCTCATCCTTGAAACTGCAGTAGTTTCCACCAAATCCATCACCAGGCTGAACAATCGCCAGTATCAGAGGAGCAGATTTGCGAGCCGAGAATAAATTTTCATACACGGCCACCCCATCGTAGATGCAGTACAATAAACTGAAGAGGGAGGGTCCGTGTTGATCTTCAAATCCTTCCCGCCGTCTAAAAATAAGCCAGAAGGCAGAAAATGGTTGAATTATCGAATGCGCAAGCTGAGCGCGACGTTCACTCTCCGAACGACGCTCAACCGGGATTTCAAATGGCTGGAGAGCCAGTTCTTCGATCCCAACCTCTCGAAACGCGGCGACTTCATATCCATGGAAACCGGGTTCATTCAGCTCGGACAACACTTCCTGCTTCCGCACTCCATAATCGGCATAAATAAAGGAGTGAACAAATCCGCTCAAAAACTGCACAGGACGGCCATCAAAACCGCACGCCGGATAATATAAGGACCGTTCCGTGATTTTATCTAGTAAAAGCGGAGCCTCATCAAATCGCTCCAAATTTAACTCTTCAAGCCATTCAGGCAACGGTTGGCGCTGTTCCAATTTCAGAGTCACGCACACCCCCCCCCCAGCAGCATTTATTGGTGGCTAGCCTCGCTTGAGTCTAGCCACCAATAGAAGAATTGAAACCTATCTCAGGTGTGGATCACCCGGCCATAGGCGTCCAGCACCGCCTCGTGCATCATTTCCGAGAGGGTGGGATGCGGGAAGACCGTGTGCATCAGCTCCTCTTCGGTGGTCTCCAGGTTCATGGCCACCACGAAGCCCTGGATCAGCTCGGTGACCTCAGCCCCCACCATGTGGGCGCCCAGCAATTCGCCGGTCTTCTTGTCGAAGATGGTCTTCACTAGGCCGTCCGGCTCGCCCAGCGCGATGGCCTTGCCGTTGCCGATGAAGGGGAAGCGGCCGACGCGGATCTCGCGGCCCTGCTCCTTGGCCTTCTTCTCGGTGAGGCCCACGGAAGCGATCTGCGGCGTGCAATAGGTGCAGCCGGGGATCTTGTTCTTGTCCATGGGGTGGGTGTGAAGGCCCTTGATGGTCTCCACGCAGATCACGCCCTCATGCTCGGCCTTGTGAGCCAGCATGGGCGCGCCGGCCACGTCGCCGATGGCATAGAGGCCGGGCACATTGGTGCGGCCATAGCCATCGGTCGAGATGATGCCGCGCTCGATCTTCACGCCCAGCGCCTCAAGGCCGAGGCCATCCACATTGCCCACCACGCCCACGGCCGAGATCATCCGGTCCACGGTGATGTCGAGCTTGGCGCCCTTGGCGTCTTCCACATGGGCGGTGAGGCTGTCGGCATGCTTGGTGACGCCGGTCACCTTGGCGCCGGATAGGATCTTCATGCCCTGCTTCTCGAACCGCTTGCGGGCCACCGCCGCGATTTCCTCGTCCTCCACGGGCAGGATCTGCGGCAGAACCTCCACCACGGTCACCTCGGCACCCATGGTGCGGTAGAAGGAGGCGAACTCGATGCCGATGGCGCCCGAACCCATCACCAGGAGGGACTTGGGCATCTTCTCGGGTACCATGGCCTCGAAATAGGTCCAGATGAGCTTCTTATCGGGCTCAAGGCCCGGCAGCGCGCGCGGGCGGGCGCCGGTGGCGACGATGATGTGCTTGCCCGAATAGGTGCCGCCGCCGAGCGCGCCCTTGATGGGGTTCTCCGCCGCCTGCACCTCGATCTTGCCGGCGCCGATGAGCTTGGCCTTGCCCCAGATGACGTCGATCTTGTTCTTCTTCATCAGGAAGCCGACGCCGGTGGCGAGCTGGGACGACACCCCGCGCGAGCGCTTCACCACGGCAGCCGCATCGAACGTCACATTGTCCGCCGAGAGGCCGTAATCCTTGGCGTGCTGCATGTAGTGATAGATTTCGGCCGAGCGCAGCAGGGCCTTGGTGGGGATGCAGCCCCAGTTCAGGCAGATGCCGCCGAGATGGGATTTCTCCACCACCGCGGTCTTGAAGCCGAGCTGGGCGGCGCGGATGGCGGCCACATAGCCGCCCGGTCCGCCGCCGATCACGATCACATCATATGCATCAGCCATGGGGTGTCTCCTCCCCTCCGTCCCGATGGGAGGGGGTGGTGGGAACGGTCAGGCCCCGCCTGCACCCTCGACGCGGCCGGCCCGGCGAAGCGGGCGGCCCTCGCGGATGAACCGGCCCGGCGGCGTTCGGGCGCCACCGGGCCTGGCGATCAGCGGGACAAGAGCGCGTAGATCTCGTCCTTTAGGCGGACGCGTTCCTTGCGCTTTTCTTCCAGGTCCAGGTCGTCCATGGGCGCGATATTGGTCTCGGCCTTGTGGACGATCTCGTTCACGGCGTCATACTGCGACACCAGATGGGCGAAATGGGCGTCGGACTGGCGCAGCTCGTGGATCTTGCCCGCATAGTCGGGAAAGTCGGCCGCCAGTTGGTGGGGCGTGTGGCTCATGGGCTGTCTCGCTCTCTTGCTTGCTCGATCACGATGCCGAAGCATCGCGTCCCCGCCCTGCTACACGCTCACCGCCGCGAGCGGTTTGATCTGCCGCAGCGTTTGCGCCCCCGACGAAGCGGCGCGCGGAGCAAGGCCCCGCGCGCCGATCACTCACACCAGCATGGAGAAGGGCTTCTCCACGAACTGCTTGAACGCGGTCAGGAGCTCGGCGCCCAGCGCGCCGTCCATCACGCGATGGTCGCAGGTGATGGTGGCGGTCATCTGGGTGGCCACCACGATCTGGCCGCCGCGCACCACCGCCCGCTGCTCGCTGGCGCCGATGGCCAGGATGGAGGACTGGGGCGCGTTGATGATCGCGACGAAATCGCGGATGCCCATCATGCCGAGATTGGAGATGGAGGTGCTGCCGCCGGAATATTCCTCCGGCTTCAGCTTCTTGTTGCGGGCGCGCAGCGCAAGGTCGCGCATCTCGTTGGAGATGGCGGACAGTGTCTTGGTCTCGGCCTTCTTGATGACCGGCGCATAGAGCCCGCCATCGATGGCCACCGCCACGCCCACATCCGAATGCTTCATCCGCAGGATGCGGTCCTCAGCCCACACCGCATTGGCGGCGGGCACCTTCTGGAGCGCCAGCGCCATGGCCTTGATGATGAAGTCGTTCACCGAGACGCGGAAGGCGGGCTTGCCGTCCTTGTCCTTGGGGGCGGTGCCGTTCACCGTCTCACGCAGGGCCATCAGCTCATCGAGGTCGCAATCCACCGACAGATAGAAGGTGGGGGTGAGCTGCTCGCTCTCCACCAGGCGACGGGCGATGGTCTTGCGCATGCCATCGGCCATGATCTCCTCATAGGTCCCGGCCTCGAAGAGAGCCTTGACCTGGTCGGCGGTGGGGCCGGTGACGGGCGCGGCGGCCGCCTTCGGCGCGGCGGCCGGGGCAGGCGCAGCGGCCGGAGCCGGGGCGGCAGCAGTGGGCGCGGCCGCCGGCTTGGCGCCGGGCTGCACATTGTCCAGGTCGCGGGCGATCACGCGGCCATGGGGGCCGGAGCCGGCCACGGCGGCGATGTCGATGCCCTTGTCCTTGGCGATCCGGCGGGCGAGCGGCGAGGCGAACACGCGGGTGCCCGAAGCGGCCGGAGCCGGAGCGGCGGCGGGAGCGGGCGCGGCGGCGGGTGCCGGGGCAGCCGCAGGGGCCGGAGCAGCCGCGGCAGGGGGAGCGGCGGGAGCAGCAGGGGCGGCAGCCGGTGCAGGCTTGGCGCCGGATCCGGCACCGGCCGCAGCCGCCGCCACATCCTCGCCCTCACCCGCCAGCACGGCGATGAGCTGGTTCACCGGCACGTCCTGCGTGCCCTCGGGCACCAGGATCTTGGCGAGGACGCCTTCGTCCACCGCCTCCACTTCCATGGTGGCCTTGTCGGTCTCGATCTCGGCGATCACATCGCCGGACTTGACCGTATCGCCTTCCTTCTTCAGCCACTTGGCGAGGTTGCCCTTCTCCATGGTGGGAGACAGGGCCGGCATCAGGATCTCGATGGGCATGGTCCGCTCCCCCGGGCTCAGCGATAGGTGACGGCGTGCACCGCCGCGATCACCTCGGCGACCGACGGCAGGGCCAGCTTCTCAAGGTTGGCGGCATAGGGCATGGGCACGTCCTTGCCGGTGACGCGCAGGACGGGGGCGTCGAGATAGTCGAACGCCTTCTCCATCAGCTGGGCGACGATTTCGGAGCCGACGCCGGACTGCGGCCAGCCCTCTTCCACCGTCACGCAGCGGCCGGTCTTCTTCACGCTTTCCACGATGGTGGGCACGTCCATGGGGCGGATGGTGCGCAGGTCGATGACCTCCGCCTCGATGCCCTGCTTGGACAGCTCTTCCGCCGCCTTCAGCGCATATGTCATGCCGATGGACCAGGCCACCAGGGTCACGTCCTTGCCGGGGCGCGCAATGCGGGCCTTGCCGATGGGCAGCACGAAATCGTCGAGCTTCGGCACCTCGAAGGAGTGGCCGTAGAGGATCTCGTTCTCAAGGAAGATGACGGGGTTGGGGTCGCGGATGGCGGCCTTGAGCAGGCCCTTGGCGTCGGACGCCGTATAGGGCGCCACCACCTTGAGGCCGGGAATGTGGCTGTACCAGGAGGAATAATCCTGGCTGTGCTGGGCGGCCACGCGGGCAGCGGCGCCGTTCGGGCCGCGGAAGACGATGGAGCACTGCACCTGGCCGCCGGACATGTAGAGGGTCTTGGCGGCCGAGTTGATGATTTGGTCGATCGCCTGCATGGCGAAGTTGAAGGTCATGAACTCCACGATGGGCTTCAGGCCCGCCATGGCGGCGCCGACACCCATGCCGGCAAAGCCGTGCTCGGTGATGGGGGTGTCCACCACGCGCTTGGCGCCGAACTCCTGGAGCAACCCTTGAGTGATCTTGTAGGCGCCCTGATACTCGGCCACTTCCTCGCCCATGACGAAGACGTCGCCGTCGCGGCGCATTTCCTCGGCCATGGCGTCGCGCAGGGCCTCGCGCACGGTCATGGTGACGAATTCGGTGCCGGCCGGGACTTCCGGATCGGGCTGGGCGGTGACCACCGGCGGGTTGGCGACGGCGGAGGGCACGGCGGCCTGCTGGGCCGGGGCGGCCGCGGCCACCGGCGAGGGCTGGGGCGCGGCGGGCGGCGCGCTCTCGGCGGCCTTCTGCTGCGGGGCGGGGGCGGCGTTCACATCCTCGCCCTCGGCGACGATGACGGCGATGGGCGTGTTCACGGCCACGTCCTGGGTGCCCTCGGGCACCAGGATCTTGCCGAGGATGCCCTCGTCGACCGCTTCCACTTCCATGGTGGCTTTGTCGGTCTCGATCTCGGCGATCACGTCACCGGACTTGACGGTGTCGCCTTCCTTCTTGACCCATTTCGTCAGGTTGCCCTTCTCCATGGTGGGAGAGAGCGCCGGCATGAGAATGTCGATGGGCATGGCTGTCAGCTCTTGCTCGGTGCGGGCGCAACCGCGGAAGCGGCCTTCACCGGACGCACATGGGTGAGATTGGTGTAGACGGAGGCCGCGGCGGCCGCGACCATGACGGAGGCGATGAGGGCAATGCGCGCCTTGTTGGCCCGCTTCCCGTGCACATTGTTCGGGTCGATGCGCCCGCTGGCGGCGAACGGCCAGACGATGAGGGCGAGGCGGCGGACGAGGGTCACCCGTCCCGCCGCTTCCTCGGCCAGGGTCCCTTCATAGACCGCCAGGCCCCAGCTGCCGGCGATGCCGACAATGGAGACCACGATGAGAAGGAGGCTCAACTCGGCCATGATGTCGCTCCGTGCGGTCGGGCCGACGGGTCAGCGCAGGATGTCGGTATAGAGTTCGGATGCGTCGGGCTCGGGATCGTGGCTGGCGAAGTCCGCCGCCTCGTTCACGATGTCGCGGATCTCGGCATCGATCTTCTTGAGCTCTTCCTCGGTGGCCAGGCCCCCTTCCAGGAGACGGGCACGCACCTGCTCGATGGGATCGTGCTCAGTCCGCATCTTCTGGACTTCCTCCTTGGACCGGTACTTGGCCGGGTCCGACATGGAGTGCCCGCGATAGCGGTAGGTCTGCATTTCCAGGATGTAGGGGCCGTTGCCTTCGCGGGCGAAGGCCAGCGCCCGCTCGGCCGCCGCCTTCACGGCGCGCACGTCCATGCCATCCACCTGCTCGCCGGGGATGTTGAAGGAGGTGCCGCGCTTCGAGAAGTCGGTCTGGGCGGAGGCGCGGGTGACCGCGGTGCCCATGGCATACTTGTTGTTCTCGATCACATACACGACGGGCAGCTTCCAGAGCTCCGCCATGTTGAAGCTCTCATAGACCTGGCCCTGATTGGCCGCGCCGTCGCCGAAATAGGTGACGGAGACCGCGCCATTGTCGCGATAATGGTTGGCGAAGGCGAGGCCTGTGCCGAGCGAGACCTGGGCGCCGACGATGCCGTGGCCGCCGAAGAACTGCTTCTCGATGCTGAACATATGCATCGAGCCGCCCTTGCCCTTGGAATATCCGCCGCGCCGGCCGGTCAATTCGGCCATGACGCCCTTGGATTCCATCCCGGTGGCGAGCATGTGGCCATGGTCGCGATAGCCGGTGATGACCTGATCGCCCTTCTTCATGGCCATCTGCATGCCCACCACCACGGCCTCCTGGCCGATATAAAGGTGGCAGAAGCCGCCGATGAGGCCCATGCCATACATCTGGCCGGCCTTTTCCTCGAAGCGGCGGATCAGCAGCATCTCGCGATAGGCGACGAGCTCCTGGTCCTTGGTGAAGGCGGGTACGCCACCCGATACGGTCTCAGACCGTGCGGCGGGCTTCGCGGCGGTTTTTCTCGCGGCCATCTTTTCCTCGAGGCGTCTCTGCAACCACAGAGTCTCTAGCGCACCTCGAAATGGCCGCAAAGCGCGAAATGCATCATGCTGCACCGCAACACGTTGCAAACGCTTGATTCTATTATATTGAACTTATATTCAGTTCACAGAACGCGTGAACCAAATCTGAGTTCAATTCCATCTTTTTAAAAGCACCAGGTCCTTGGCATTCACGAAATCCAGCTGCCGGCGCCCCTCTTCGTCCAGGAGATCGGGGTCCAGATTGCGGGGATCAAGGAGGGAGACCTTGTGCTCGATCGCACGCCGCTGCGCCTTCAAGGCGGCAAGCTCGGCTTCGAGCTGCGCGGCCTCCTGCTCATAGTTGCGCTTCGCCATCAGCCCATGGTCGCCATTATAGGCGTGATAGGCAAAGTAGGCGATGGCGCTCCCCGACACGGTGTAGAGGAGGAGAATGGACAAGAAAGCGCGGAGGCGAGAGCGAGCTTGCATGCCGCCTTTCTAGCAAGGCGCGGTTGACGGCCGGTTAAGGTTGCTGTGCCCGCGATTCCCGCCCCCCGAGTCTCTGCGTGCCTTGCACCTATTGCGACAGCAGATACGGCACATTCTGGCTGGAGGTCATGGCCCCCACCACGAAAGCAAGGTTTGCGGCGGCAATGAGGGAGGCGGCGTGAGTCTCCGCCTGGGCCTGCCGGGCGTCCAGCAGGCCCGTATCGGCGGCTGTGGCGGCCGTCACCGTGCCAAGGCCGTTCTTGTAGGCATCGAAGGCCGCGTCATAGGTGGTGGCGGCGGCGGACGCCAAGGCGGTGGCGGCCTTGTAGGATTCCAGCGCCGTGCGCAGCGCATTGCCGGCGGCCACGATCTCGGCCACCGCATCGCTCTGCACCTTTCTGAAGGTGCCCTCGGCCGTCGCTGCGCGGGATTCCGCCTGCTTCACCTGAGCCGCCCGAAGGCCGGCGTCATAGAGCGGCACGGTCGCGCCCACCAGCACGCCGGTGCCGCTGGCCTGTTGGCCGATGGTGGGCAGGCCGTTGGCGTTGAAGGAGCCATTGCCGGTGGCCACCGCCCCCGCCACGAACACCTTGGGCAGCAATTCTGCCTTGGCGGCATCAATGCCCGCCTGGCTCGCCTTGACCGCCGCATAGCTCGCCATCACGTCCGGACGCTGGGCAAGCGCCAGGCGGATCATGGCGTCGGTAGGCACGGAGGACACGTCCGGAAGCCGGCGGCCGGCACTATCGGCCACCTTCATGCGCAAGGTAGCGGTCACGCCCATGGCGTTGAGAAGCCCCTGATAGGCGTCCCGCTCCTGCCCTTCCGCCTGCACCCGCCGCAATTCCGATTGCGCCACCTGCTGGCGCGCCTGGGCCACCTCCACCGTGGTGGCGAGCCCCTCGCCCAAGCGCCCCTCCGCAGCCGCGCGGATGGCCTGCGCATTGGCCAGCGCCTCGCCGGCGATGCGGGTGCGGGCCCGGGCGGCGCCATAGGCATAATAGGTGCGCGTCACATCGAAGATGAGTTTCTGGTGCGCTCCGTTGAACAGCACATTGGCAGCAACGCTCGCCTGCTTGGCTGCCCCCGCCACCGCCATGCGCTGGCCGAAATCGAAGATGAGCCATTGAAGCGCGATGGAGGGGGCGACGCCCTCTGCTGTGGTCTCGAAATAGCGCTGTGTGCCCAGCGGCACGGGCAAGGCATTGGACGTGTTCTGATAGCCGCCCACCACATTGGCGGTGATGAGGGGCAGATAGGTCGCTTCCACCATGCCCACCGCCAGCGCCGCCTGCCGCGCCCGCTCCCAGGCGGACTTGGTGGCCGGATTGTTGCGCTGGGCGATGTCGATGAGTTCCGGCAGCTTGTAGGCATGGCTGGGATCCAGCGCCGGAGGCGGCGCGAGGTCCGACAGGGCGGGATTAGGGGCGACGCGGAAGTCGGGCGCTGCCGGGCGCCCATCCACCGCTGCGGCGGCCGGCGCGGCGGGTTCCGCCTGCGCCAGATAGAGGTCGCCCTCCCCTGTCCGCCCGTTCCAGGGCTGGTCCGGCGCGGAGGGTGCCATGTTGACCGCATTGGTAGCGCACCCGCCCAGAATGAGCGCGATCGCCAGCGCGATCCCCGCCCCTCGCCCCCGGACATTCAATGCCGCCATGACACTCACCCCGTGACAGCGGCCCGCAGGCGGTCGAGCCGCGCGCGGATGGTTTCAGGAATGGCGGCATGTTCCGGCAGCGCGGGTACGGAGGCCGGCGCGCGCACCGCATCCGCGAGGGCCGCAAGCTCCCCGGCAATGGGGGAGACGTCCGCATCGGTCAGCAGCAGGTCGCGATTGAGCGCCCCAAGATCGTGCGACACCTCCCGCAGCCGCGCCTCGCCCTCCGGCGGCGGACGCAAGGCCGGCGGCTCGAAAGGCAGGAGCGCGAGGGCCTCGTCCGCCTGCGTCAGGCGCGCGTTCACAAGGGCCGTCTGCGCCACCGCCCCCGCCCGCAGCGCCGCGGGCACCTGCGCGATCCGTGCCAGCCCCGCCATCGCCTCGGAGAGGCGCGCGCGCACCATGGGCTCGATGGGTGCCGGCCAGATGCGGGTGAAGATGAGATAGATGACCAGATTGCCCAGCAGGATGCCGATGATGCGATCTCGCGCCGTGCCGAGATCGAGGCTCGGCCCAAAGCCCTGCAGGATGGTCAGGAGGAAGGCCAGCGCGATCTGCACCCCCGCATAGGCGATGCGCTCATTGCCGGAGGACACCCACGCTCCCACCAGCGTGCCCGCGAAAACGAGCGCCATGAGCCCGCCAATGCCCTGAAGATGGGGCACCACGAACAGGATGGCCGACACACCCAGCGCCGCGCCCACGAGGCACCCGCCGATGCGCAGGGCCAGCTTGTGCACGGTCTCGCCGGTGGTGCCGAGCGCCGCCACGTAGCAGGTGATCATGGCCGTGTGGATGCCCTGCCAGTCCATGCCCGCATAGACGATGTAGCAGACCATGGCCGCCAGCGTCGTCTTCAGGGCGAAGCGTTGATAGTCGGGATTGGTCCAGGCATCGGCGGCGAGGAAGCCCTCCTTCGGCCCCGCCGCCTGTGGAAGGGGCGGCTCCGCCCCGGCCATGATTGCGAGCGCCAGGCGCGTGTCCCGCTCCGCCGGCCCTGCTTCCGGTGAAGTGGGCGGTGGCACCGGCATGGCCTCGCTCGCATCGAGCGCAACAAGCGCCGCGCGCACCTGGGCGGCAAGGGCGACGCGCGTGTCCCCCGGCAATGCCTTGGCCCCGGCGGCAGCCAGCAGGAGGAGGTAGGAGGCGTCCACGTCGCGGGCGATCTGACGCGCCGCATCGGAGGAGACCAGATGCAACAGGCGCACCCGCCCCGCGCGCTGCTCCGCCTTGCCATTGCCCTCGCGCAGCAGGTCCCGGAGTTCGGCCGCCGCTTCCGCGTCCCCGCTCTCCAGCACGTCTGCCACCACCGCGAGGCGGTGCCGCAGCATCTCCCGCAACAGGGTCACGGGAAAGCGCCCCAGCACCAGGGTGAACGCCACCATGAGCGCCATGGGCATCACCGCCATGTCCCAGGCATAGCGCAGGCCGACCGTGATCACGTCGCCCACCGGCACCTGATCCACCAGCGTCAGGGCGAAGGCGATGACCAGTGCGATCACGCCACCCACCTCCCCCAACTTGCTGGCGGCCCCCAGGAACAGAAGGCAGAAAGAGGTGAAGGCCATGGCGGCCAAGCGCAACATGGGCGCATCGGCCGTCCAGCGGGCGAGCATCACCACGAAGGCCACCACCAGCGTCACCAGCACGATGAGCCCGACGGCGGTGAGCATGCTCTCGCTGCCATCGGGCTTCATGATGAAGATGACGAGATAGCAGGAGATGGCCGCTTCCGGGATCTCATAGGCCATGGCCACCGCCGAAACGATGGCGCACAGCAGCGCCGTGCGCCAGGTCAGCCCCGCCCTTCCCGGAAAGGGCGCCAGATCCGCGATGATCTGCCGGAAAAGGCCCCGGCTGGCCGGCTCAGCAGCGGTCGCCATGGCGCACCACCGCCACCGCGGAAGCCCCCACGCGCATCAGATCGGCCGGCGGGTCGATGAGGCGGATGCGCACCGGGAAGCGCTGGGAAATGCGCACCCAGTTCAGCGATTTGGGCAGATAGGGCAGCGCCCGGGGAATGTTGAGCAGGTCCTCCGACGTCACACCCCAGCCGATGCCCTCCACCCGCCCTTCAATGGGCACCGAGCGGTTGGCCAGCACATAGATGCGGGCGCAATCGCCCACCGCGATGCGGTCCAGCTCGGTCTCAAGGAAAGAGGCGGAGGCGTACCAGGCTTCTGTCACCACCAGGGTGAACAGAGACTGGCCCGGCGCCACCACCTCGCCGGTGGCGACCGTGAGGCCCACCACGCGGCCATCATGGGGCGCGCGCACCTGCGTGTTCTCAAGATTGCGCTCGGCAATGGCCAGCGCCGCCCGTCGCGCATCCACCAACGCCTTGGCGCCATCCAGCGTGCTCACCAGCACGTCCGCGGCTTCCGCTTGCTTCAGCGCCTGGGTGAGGCTGACGCGGGCATCGTCGCGGGCGGTGCGGGCATCATCCACCTGCTGGGCGGTCACATAGCCCTTGGGCAGCAAAGCGGAGAGACGCGTCAAGGTCTGCTCGGCCAAAGCCAGATTGGTGCGGGCGCGCGTCACCTGCTCGCCGGCGATCTGCGCGTTGGACTTCTCAGCGGCGATGGTGCGGCGCTGCGTCTCGAGCGCCGCCTCGGCAATGGCAAGGTCGGCGGCCGCCTGCTGTGCCCCGAGGCGATAGGGCGTGTCATCCACCGCAAAGACAAGCTCACCCTTGCGCACCGATCCATTCTCGGCGACCGCGATGGTGACGATGCGGCCGGGCACCGAGGCCGCCACATGCACCACATTGGCAGTGAGGACTGCGTCTTCGGAGAGCGGATTGAGATCCGCTTTGTGGAAGTAGAGCCAGCCGAGCCCCACGCCAACGGCGATGATGAGCGCCGCGACCGTGGTTCCAACCAGGCTCTTGCGGGACGAATAGGCGGAGCGCGCCATGGCTCAGCGCCCATAGACCAAAAGCGCCAGCGCAAAGGCGATGCCGGCGCCGAGGCAGGTATAGACCAGAAGCCGCCAGGGCAGTGCATCGTCCACCCCAATGCGGATGAACACCACCCGCACCACCAACGCCCCCACGATCCCGAACGCCGTACAGGCCAGCCAGGCGGGAAAGTAGGCGCCAAACAGCGGGAAAGACGGGCTCAGTGGCCGATCGCAGCCGGAAAGGAGCGGCCCCAGCAGCAGGAGCGCCGCCACCGGCGCCTTGCCGCTCCACGTGCGCCCGATGTCCTCGCCCCCCCGCTCCATCTCACCTCCCCTGCCGCCTCATGTCGACGACCGCGCCATCCCCGATTCCCCCGTGAAACCCTAGCGCAGGGTAAGCCACGTGTCGCGACGGCTGGGTGCCCTCCCCCAGCCCGCAGGCTTTGGCACACGTTGTCATTGCCTATGCAATAGCCGATTTAGCGGGATGTTCGACCGTCAGCGAAAGGCGGGAAGGGAGCACGAAAAAGGGTGCCGAATAGGCACCCTTCAAGGCTCCCGCCCGCGTGCGGCGAGGCAACAGGAACGCTGCCTTCACCATCAGGCCCGCATGGCAACGGGCTCCTTCGGCATAAGTACTTTCTGGATGCACTGCTCCATGCACTCTGCAATACGCGGCTCGAACGAGGGCTTGTAATGGCCCAGGTCGGTGATCGCCACGTCTAGGCCGGCATCAAGCACTTCGCTGGTGGGATCGAACACATGGACTCCCCGCCGGCGGCACACCCGTCCCAGAGTGTCGATAATCATGCGCCGCTGAGGAATGGAGGTCCGATCATAATCCGTGTCGAAGTGAGACACGAAGACGATGGGCTTGTCCAGGAAGGTCATGATCCGGCGGATATCGGACTCAAGCTGGTCAGTGGTCTGCTCGCGAATCACAAGGGAGTTCACCACTTCGGCATCGACAGGCGTCACCTTATCGAGGGGATAGGCGGAAACGTCATTCACGCCAGTGCGCAACATCGGTTTCCACCAATTGGCAAGCACCGCCGGGTCAGAGGCAAGCAGTTCCTGAACGCGATTGATTTGCAGCAGGATCGATTTGAACACCACTTCGCGTATGGAGGACACCTCGACCACGAAGACATCCGTGTCGCTAAATAGAGCATGGAAATGTGAAAGTTCCGCTTCAGGCGGCGCCACCCAATTCGACGGGACATTCAAGAACGGCCTAAGCCGCTCGGGAACCGGCCGCGCCCCGGACACGAACAAAAACTGCTGGTAGATCTCCTTGGCATAGTGCGTGTACCCGAAGATGTTCTTCTGGTTCAGCTTCACCAAGCCCTTCTTCTGCAGAAGGTCACAGGGTGTATAAACACGGCAACTTCCAAACACTGTCACCCTGGGCGTCACGATGCGATCTCCCTGCCCGGACGGCTTTCAACGTCCGATGCTAACTGAACATCGCGATCTTGGAAATGACCACATTTACGTGATCTCGCACAGCATTATCCAGAGGTACAACGGTAACTTTCCTACACCTACATGACAGGAGGCCGCAGGCTCCAAGTCTTCTCACCCTTCAAGCAAGTTGTCCTAGAGGCACATTTTCTTAGCAAATGCACTGATCCGGCTGGATGCAGCTTCGCCGGGAACAGAATTTTCCCGCTCCCCCCACCACCGCAACAGATCGTCCTTCAACACAAGAATGCAGTCTGTGGCTCCCGAGCGGTAGACAACGACGCTGGAATGCGTGGTTGCTGCAAAATCGTAGAGTTCCGTCAGCCAATTCTCGCCCGAAACCTCAGCGTCGCACCGAACAAACGCGATCCACTCCGCTGACGAGCCGTGCGGGTCCCACACGGCCTCCCACTGGACGCGGGAATCCCGCGCGAACCGTGGGAGAACACCATCGCCTCCCTCCCCGTTCGCCTCCCTGGCAAGGCCCACTTGGAAGGCGGCGAAAGGCGCAACCGTCCGCAGAACCGCAGCCGCAACTCCTTCGCTCAATGAAGCGGGCTGCGGGGCCCACAGCACGATGTCGAAAAAGGGATAGCCCAGACGAATCGGGGGAACTTCCTGCACCGACCCCGTGGGCCGGTTTGCCGCAGCGCGCGCTCCAAGCAGGCCGAGATTGCGCAAGGCCACCAGGTCCTCGCCCCCTGCGGGCGCGTCGGACGGAACGAACAGGCTCTGAACCTTGCGCGGCGCATGAACCATCACGCCACCAGCCCCCTCCACGGTCAGGACGAGGTAAAGAGCGCCTTGGGCGGCCATCTCGCCTTCTTCAGGAGAGAGAATCAGGTCGAACGGCAGGAGGCGGGCACGGGGCGTCGAATGGCCGGACCAGACGATGCGCCGATAGGCATTGGCGTCGTCGAGATCGCTCACGAAGCTCCATTGAAGGGGCATGTGGGGGGCTGTGACCACGGTGCTGCGGGCTTCGAAGGACACCCGCCACCCACGCCCCACGCGCTCTGCCGCCTGTGGATCCATGCGGAATGCCAGCTCGCTCCCCGCTCCTTCGGTTTCCAGTCGCAGCCCGTAATGGGGTAGCCGATCAAAGCGCACCTCCTGCGGGGCGCGCACTTGGTAGGCCACCGCCTCGCCCGGTGCGAGCGGACCGGCGAAGACCCCGGCCGTAAGCTCGACGCGCTCACGGATCTCACCCCGGCTCCCGCCCGTCCAGGTGCGCAGCGAGGAATTGGCCAGGAAATCGGGATCGTCCTGCGCCGGCCCACCGGCTGCGGCGGATCCTTCCAGCGTCTTCACGCGGGCGTTGCCGGTCTTGTCCCCAGGCGCCTGTTCCAGGAAGCGGCGCCACATGGGCAAGGCAAGGGTCACCGCCCCAAGCGCCGTGTAGCACTCGGCCGCCACCTTCAGCACCGTCTTCTCGTCCGGATCGAGGCGCAGCGCCTTGAGCGCCGGCTGAAGCGCATCCAGATGCCGGCCGAAGGCAAGCAGATGCCGCGACGACTTGATCAGGCTTTCGCGATAGGCGGTGTCGCCCTCCGGTATGGTCTGCCATAGGCGCAGCGCATCTTCCGCTCGCCCCTCATTGTCGGCAATGCGGGCCAGGATCACGGCAGGGCGCGGGTTGCTCGGATCAAGATAGGCCGCACGCTCAGCCAGAATGCGCGCCTTTTCCTGATCCTTCAGATTGTACGCCACACGGGCGCCGATCCAGAGCGCCTTGACCAGGCTGGGATCGATCGACAGCACGTCCTCGATGCAGGCCAAGGCGCCGGCGAGGTCACCCTCCCGTTCGCAGGCCCGGGCCTGCTCCACAAGGGCATCAAGGCTCTCTCTGCGGGGCAGGCGCACGGTCCCGATGGTCACGTGATCGGGGGCGGTGCGGATGACCAGCACCTGCCCCGGCGCTGCTGGCTCAGGCAAATTGGGCGGGATGGTCAGGACGAACCCGTGGGACCCATCCCCGATCCGGGCGCTGACAAGACTTGTGCGATATTCATCGGCGGTGGCGGTCGCCACCACTTCGCCACCCCACACCGCCTCGACGTCGACGCGGGACTGGGGATCCTGGGTGTCGAGCACCCAGCCCCGGCACTCGCCCCCTGAAAAGCCTTCCAGCCAGCCATTGAGTTCGCGGGGCGGAACGGGAACGGGCGAACTTTCGGTCGCCTCGTCCATCACCTGGGTGAGGTTCTCAGAGGCAAGGTCGTCAGCGACGCTCGACGGAGCGGTGCCCACGTCGCGCCCGAGGTCGAGATCGCGGGCGGGGACAGAACCCGCCCGAAAGACGCGCCGCCCCTGGAAGGAGGGGACGACCTGCGACTGCGCGCGCTCCGGCGCAATGCTTTCAGGCGAGGTCAGCTGCGTCGCGGCATCGAACGGCGCGCCAAACGGCTCCGGCTCCTTCACCTGCGGCGGCAACGCCACTTGAGCAGGCGACACTTGGGCGGGTGACACTTGGGCGGGTGACACTTGGGCGGGTGACAACTGGGAAGGCGCCATTTGGGCAGGCGCACGATGAGCCGGAGACGGCTCGGACGTGCGGGAAAAAGAAATGGTCCGCGTCTGACGCGCAGAGCCCGATGCGGGCGAAAATGCCGGCCCGGGCGCAACTGGCGCGGGCGGCGGCGGGGCCGATGCAGGCGAACGGAGGGCGGGCGTGGAGCGGGGACGCTCATTCGGGGTCTCTGGCACGCGCTGCGTGTCGGAGAAGACGATCTCGATCGGCCCTCGCATGTCTCCCCTTCGCCCGGACGGCGGGTCGCTCCAGTGCGCCACGCGCCAGCCCGGCGCCGTCGGCGTCTCCCCATCGCCGACGAAGCCGACGCGGGTCCGACACACTCACACAACTCAGTCGACGATAAAAGCCCGCGCCCGGCCGCCCGTGCAGGTGCACGAGCGGCCAAGGGGACGGAAGCGGATCAGGCTTCGCCGTCCGCGTCCTGCGCCATGTCTTCCCACATGAAGATGCGGTTGCCGTACTGCATGCGCACCACGGCGGGACGGAAGCGGTTGACGTTCTTGCGGCCGAAGACAACACGCAGGGTGCGCGGCTGCGGCTTGGCACCCTCGGCGCCATTCAGCCCGCTGCCGAGCGCATAGGCCTCCGGAGCCACCGAACCGGCGGCAAAGATGGCCATGCCCGAGATGTTCAGCGCAGCCTTGTGGGTGTTGAGGAACTCGACATAGTCACCGACAGTGGGCTTGAAGAGGTACTTCTTGTCGTAATTCCCCTTCAGGAACAGGCCGTTACGACCCAGTTCGCCGTCCGCGTCGAAATAGTTGTGCTGGATCACGCTGTAGGAGCTCGCCGCCCGCAGCAGGTTGATCATCGCCTGACGGAACGCCGCGCGGCCCGGGAGCTCCTGGAGCACGTTGATGGCGAAGGTCGCCTGGCTGACGCTGCGGCCCTCGAACGTGAGGATGTCGCCCACCTCGGCCGGAATGTCCTTCTCCCGGCAGGCGGCGACGGCCGCTTCCTGGATGTCGATGGCGAGGCCATTGCCCGGCGCATAGGTGGAGGCAAAGCCGAAGGACTTGCCCGTGCCGGCCCCGAAATCGATAAATGACAGGTTTTCATACTTCATAACAGTCAACCCCTTCCCAATCTTGTGCTGCTGCGGACGACCCTCCTATTGAGGACCAAGAGCGTTCAGCCGAAGCCCCAGGCCTTGAGTTCGGAGACAGCCGCCCGCACCGGAGTAAATCCGGAAACTGCCTCCAATCCTGCAAACCTCACGCTGCGCACCTCGGCGTCCGACATGGACACCATCCGCTGCAGCGCGGAGGTCACCGAATCCGGACTGGTCGTGTCCGCCAGGAAGGAGGACACGCCGTCTTCTATGAATTCTGGCGCCCCGCCCAGAATGGGCGCGAGCGAAATACAGCCGCATGCCATGGCCTCGGCCGCCGTGCGGCCGAACGCCTGGTAGTCCGACAAATCGAGAAAGAAGTCGCAGGACTGAAGAAGCTCGGCCACCTGGGGCTGCTTGAGCTTGCCGATCAGTTCCACGCCATCTGGAAGAGTGAAGCCCGCATGGGCCAGATCTTCGGCGTCCACACCGAAGGTAAGCACGTCCATGGGCCCGAATTCGCCGGCGGCGGCCCGGGTCAGCACATCGATGGTGCGGCGCGGGGCGCGCCGGGGCGTGTCCGGGCGGACCATGGCGCACAGACGGCGGCGGCCGCCCTTCGGCCGCGCGCCCGGCTTATAGATGGTGTGGTCGATGGACGGCACCACCTGCGCCACATCGTGGGCGTGGGCCATCTGCACGATGTCGCACAGCCAGCGCGTCTTGGCGAAATAGGTGCAGTTCTTCAGCACCGCAAAGCTGCCCACCGCAATGGTGTGCTCGATGCTGGCCGCATCATAGAAGAGCGGCTCGTAATCCTGCACGTAATAGCCGACACGGAAGGACGGAGAGCGCACACCCT
This sequence comes from Aquabacter sp. L1I39, assembly GCF_017742835.1. Classification (GTDB taxonomy): domain Bacteria; phylum Pseudomonadota; class Alphaproteobacteria; order Rhizobiales; family Xanthobacteraceae; genus L1I39. The sequence continues at coordinate 3,503,475 of NZ_CP072392.1, read as the reverse complement.
CCAGCGATTCCGCGATGGTGTGCGCCGACGTGTTGGTGGTGGCGATGACGAGATCCGCCCCGACCGTGATCTTCGACAGATCCTTGGGACCGACGAAGGAGAGCACCCCCTGCTCGATCCAGTCGAACCGTTCATAGACCGAGCGGAAGGACGCCACGTTGCGCTCATTCACCGCGATGCAGGCATCCACCGACAGGTCCCGCAAGGCGGTGACTTCCTGCATCACCGAATGCGCGCCGCCGCTGCCGCCGCGCACCGGCAGGATGAAGATGACACGAGGACCGCTCATGACAGCATCCCCTCAAGCTGAGACAGCTTGGCCCGAAGACGGGTCATGGCCGGTTCCCGCTGCATCTGCTGCTCAAGGGCAGGAATTGTGACGCCGAGATGCTTGTTGCGCAGCTCGAAGCCACCGGCGCGGGTCAGCTTGGAACGGGTGGCGGAGCCGAAGCTCACGCTTTTCTCGTGATAGACGAAGCAATCGTCGGCAATGACCAGCTTGAAGCCGGCACGCCGGGCGCGCAGGCAAAGATCCGTCTCCTCGCCATAGCCCATGGGGAAGGCGTCTTCGTCATAGATATCGCACTGCTCGAACACGGCGCGCGCGATGAGCGTGCAGAAGCCGTTCAGCACCGGCGCGGTCGGGTAGGCGCGCTCGGTGTTCGCCTCCACGATGGCCTGGATCTGGGGGACGTGCCGGCTTTCGATGAAATCGTTGTTGGACCAGGAGCCGTCCGGCTTCTTGGCATGGGGAATGGACTGCCAGGTGGCGGCATTGGATAGCGCGCCCACCATGCCGGTATTGGGCACAACGTGCACCGCAGCATGAAGCTTGCGCAGCCAGCCCTGGGAAACCACCGTGTCGGAGTTCAAGATCACCACCCATTCCGCGCTGGTGAGCTTGACCGCCTCATTGATGGACTTGGTGTAGCCGCGGTTGATGTCGCGCCGATACAGCACGATCCGAGGGTCGGACGCCGCGAGCTGCCGCAGAAGTTCTGCTGTATATCCACGGCTGCCATCATCCATCAGCAGGATTTGAAACGGTGTGTCGGTACGGTCCCTGACCGCTTCGACGCAGTCCACTACCACGTCGGCGCCGTTGTATACGGGTATGATGATCTGGGTGAAGGGTATATTTTGACCGCTTTTCGGCACTGCGGGAGACGGACCCACCACGCCCGGCATGACTTTCTCGTCGAGACCGCGCTCATGGACCTCCCCGAGAATACGGCAGGCGGAGAGGGCGCCGTTGAGGCGGTTATCCTCGAACGTCTCCCCGCCGAACGGCGAGGGCGCCGCCACCGGCGGGCACAGCACGAGGCCCGCACCGCTGCAGGCGACGGTGAGATAGACATCCTCGCCCGGCTCAAATTCGAACGTGCCGTCGGCGGCGCGCAAGGGAAAATCAACCGCCCCGAACGGGCGGAAAACGCGGGCGCGCTTCAGCATCCGCACGCGCTGGAACTCGGTGCCGGTCCAGCGCGTGAGGATGAAATCCCCCTGCACATGGGCTGCATCGGTCTCGGCCTTGGGCAGGCGCGCATAAAGGCGAAGGTCCGCCCGCGCATCCGAGAGCACGCGCGGCACCTTCAGATAGAAGACGAGAGGCGCCACCTGCCCGGTGCGCACGCGCAGCGCCCAGCTGGGCGCATCAGAGAATTTGGCGCCGTCGATGCGGTCGAACTGGGCCCCGCCCGCCGCCGCATCGATATGGCACCACAGGTTTTCCGCGAGCTCGTGAAGGCCCGCCTTCACCACACCCGCAAGGCCAAGCGGCCATCGGCCCGGCTCGGCGCCGGGGATGACGCCATCCGCCTCAGTGGCAGCCGAGACCGATGGCGCCGGCGGAAGCTGTCCCGCGCCAAACAAACGCTCGCCCGTGCCCAGATCCCAAATGGTGATGGAACAGCCCGCCGCGCCACGAATCAGAGCGGGAATGGTGCAGGAGAAGCCGCGAAACCCCTCTTCGAGCCCCAGCGTCGGGTGAACCGCCTCGCGCGCCGGAAGGGTCGCGAACATCTTGCCTGCGCATTCGATCGTCACCCAGGCATCCGACACCCCATCGGGCAATGGGACACGCCCGAACAACAGGCTTTGCTCGGCATCGAAGAAATAGCCATCCACGAGCAGCGACCTTTTGCTGGTATTATTGTAAGCCAATCCCGCTGATAAAGTTTACCGCAGCGCAGCACAACCGCGCAATGATAGATCGCGATTTTGAGCGAATCGGTAAGATTTTATGACCGCAGGCGGCCATTTCGCACACCTTACGCAACGCAAGTGCGAGATACCTCTACCCACTCTCCCCAGGCATGGCCGCACCTCAATCCGCAAGAGAAGCCCCCCCTGCCCCGGAGATGAATCACCTCCCGGACGACCTGCAGACGAAACAAGCGGCATTCAGTGCAGCCCCAGGCGACGCGCGAACGCATTGCATGGTGGCAATGGTGGCGGATGAGCCAGGCAGACGGCCCTGGCAATACCCTGCCTATCGCAAAAATACGGAAAGCCCGGCCATTCTGCCGGAAAAGGCGTGGTGGGCGGTGACGGGCTCGAACCGCCGACCCTCTCGGTGTAAACGAGATGCTCTACCAACTGAGCTAACCGCCCAACGCCTTCAAGCAGCTTGCTTTTCTGGTTCCCGCTTTTTTCTCACTGGCGCGAGAATGGCAGGGACCAATTTTGCAAAGCTTCACGGCAGATAGCGATATAGGCCGGGCCGCCGTGGGCGTAAACCTCGGTGGTGGTGTCGCCCGGCATTATATGCCCAAGAAATCAAGCGAACTCCCATGGCACCAGGATACTCGAGTGACCTGAGCCCCATTTCTCCTCCGGTTCAGGAGAGAGTCCGCATGTTGGTTTTGTGGCCTCAAGCGGCCACGGCTTCCAGTTTGATTGTTGCGACAAACTCGGCTGGGGATCGATGACCCAGCGCCGAGTGAGGTCGGTTGAGGTTGTAGTCCTCCTTCCATGAGCCGATGGTGGCGCGTGCCTGCGCCAGGCTCGAGAACAGGGCCTCATTCAAGCATTCGTCCCGGAAGCGGCCGTTGAAGCTCTCGACGAAGCCGTTCTGCATCGGCTTGCCGGGAGCGATGTAGTGCCATTCGACGCCGCTCTGCTGGCACCATTTGAGAACCGCCATCGACGTCAGCTCGGTGCCGTTGTGGGAAACGATGGTCGCAGGCCTGCCACGAATGGCGAGCAGCGCATCCAGCTCGCGCGTCGCCCGAAGGCCGGACAGCGAGGTGTCAGCGACCAGCGCCAGGCACTCCCGGCTGAAGTCGTCGACAACGGCCAGCACCCCGAAACGCCGACCGTCCGTGAAGGCGTCCGACACGAAGTCGAGGCTCCATCGGACGTTGACCCGATCCGGGGTCAGCATGGGACGCCGGGTGCCAAGCGCGCGCTTGCGCCCTCCGCGGCGGCGGACCTCCAGCTTCTCTTCCCGATACAGCCGGGGGAGCTTCTTCTGGTTCATGACGATGCCCTGGCGCCTCAGCATGACGTGGATCCGCCGATAGCCGAAGCGGCGGCGTTCGCCGGCCACGGCCCGCATGGCTTCCCGCAGACTTGCATCGTCGGGCGTACACTCCGGTAGCGCACGCTGGTGCGATCGACGCCCAGCGCCTGACACGCCCAACGCTGGCTCACCCCGTGCCTGGCACAGGCATGAGCCACGGCTTTACGCCTTGCATCGGGCGTCATCATTTTTTGAGCTGACATCCCTCAGGATGGCGTTGTCGAGCATCTGCTCGGGCAGCCGCTTCTTCAGTCGCGCGTTCTCTTCCTCGAGCGCCCTCAGCCGGGGCGCATCGGACACATCCATGCCCCCCGTACTTGGCCTTGAACTTGTAGAAGGTCGCCGAGGAGATGCCGTGCTTGCGGCAGACGTCAGCGGTCTTCACGCCCGCCTCCTGCTTCTGTATTCGGTCCGGTGTCGTCAACCCAGATGATGGCACGTCGCGGGTTCTTTGCTTCTGTCCGTGGTCGAGGATCGCCACATGATGGTGTTCGATGGAATGACCGGTTCAAGCTCTTCGGCGTGCTCGGCCGCGTCAGCGGCTGCGACGACAGATCATGCGAACTCAATCATCCCACGCCCCGCGACGGGCGTTCAGGGAACCTCAGCCGGGTCGATCACGCCCCGGTCGCAGTCCATCGAAATTCCGTGCCGCTCCGCCACATGCTGTGAAGGACGACCGCCATCTTGCGAGCCCGAGCGACCTTCGCCCGCTTGTTGCCCTGACGCTGAGCGATACGCACCGCCCAGGCCTTCATCGGTGACCAGCGTGTGCTCGGTCGCAGGATGACGTTGGCGGCCTCGAACAGCGCAGTTCGTGTCTCCCCGTCGCCCACTTTGGTGATCCATCCGGTCCGATCGATCTCGCCCGATTGATACCGCCGAGGTGTGAGCCCGAGATAAGCCCCGACGGACCGGGAACGGGCGAAACGCTCGGGCGCATCGATCGTTGCCCTGAATGTCAGGGCGGAAACCGGCCCGATCCCGGGCATGGTCGTCAACAGGCGGCAGACCGGATCATTCCGGACAGCCTGAACGACCAGGCGGTGAAGGCGCTGGTACTCCTGCATCAGTGCGTCCCGGGCTGCCAATAGGGGAGCCATCACCTCAGCCAGGATGACGTTGTTTCCAATTAGATCTCGGACACGGGAGGCAAATCCGGCACGCGACACGATTCCGACCTTCAAGCCGAAGGGACGGAGCAATCCGCGAAGTGTCTGCTCTGACGCGGCGATGGAGCGGATCAGATGCTTGCGTGCCGCCACCAGCGTTCGGGCATGCTGGCTGCCAATGCTCTTCACGTGCACGACCTTGTACCAGCCAGCCCTGACCACCTGGGCAATGCCGCGCGCGTCGTTCCGATCGGTCTTGACGGGCATTGCTGCCAACGCCGCCTTCACCTGCCGCGCCTCCAGACTGATGGCGGGAAAACCAAGCTCCGTCAGACCCGCAGTCAGCCATTCCGACATCGACCCAACCTAAAGCCCAATCCTCGCGATCCGATCCCGCCAGGGCTGGAGACACTGTGAGATGGCGGACGCCTCCGACGCCACGCTCGCCTCCTTCAGGATTTGTCCTTCCCGGTCGATGACACAGATGGCTACCGAGTTCAGAGAGACATCAAGACCGACGTACACCATGGGGACCTCCCGGCGCTGGGTTCGGACCCCGATCGTCCTCTGCGCCGCGAAAGGCCGCAAACGGGTCAGGAGATCAGGACCGAATACCCCATCTCCTCTGTGAACCGTAAGCCCCCATCGTCCGTCTCCATGATCGACGGACTCTACCTAAATCTGGAGGAGGATCAGGGTCTCAGATCAATTTTCGATGGAAGGATCGGTTCAAGCTCTTCGACGCACTCGGACGAGTGAGCGGCTGCACCATCAAAATCCGGGATCAAACACCTCGGCCGAAGAGGCAACATGACAAAATCCACACATTTAATACCAGTGTACATTCATGATCTATTCAAAGTTAAGATCGAGCACTTTGCCATCCTTAGCAATGCGCACAATCGCCCCCCCTCGCGACAACCGAATAAAAGGACTACGAAATACAAAATCTTCATTTAATGAAATCTCGACGCCATCGATTTTAGGTAGTCGCTGCGAACGTGTGTAAAAAATTACACTTCGGTTCTCTACCTTGTGTGATATTTCAATCCCGCCATCGCTGATGCGAAGTGTAAGATTCGCCAAGTCCGCGCAAAAATCTTCACTTGTACGATATTCGGAGCGTTCGGCGGCCTGTAGGATCACAGGCGCTTCAGAATCGGACAGCGCAAGAAAATTGGGGTTCTTTTCGTCAGGAAACATAGAACCCCAAGCAGGCTCAATCGCCACGTAGCCATTTCCTTCGAGGATGGTCCAGGTGGAACACTTTGAAGTGCGAAAAGAGGGGCCTACCCATATTCTCATTGGGCCCACATTCACTCCATAAGGAGAAGAAAGGCGCTGAGCGATCAGCATTGATTTGTACTGGACACTCCAAAAGGAATTGCAATTGCTTCGATTGCTCTGACTGGAGCCTGGCGAAATTGAAACCCTCTGACTTCCGTCGCCTTCAAATACGACACCAGCCCATCTATTTTGGCAGCTAATAGAAGACCAATATTTTACGTCCTTCTTTGGGTACAATGCACTTCCCATAATGAAGGATGGAGTGACGTAGGCGATACGGACGATATCGTGAGCATCCGGGTCAATGTCGTACCAATTATTATAAAAAGGAACGTATTGGTGCCCAGGTGCACGTGTTCGTACTTCGTACGTGCCGCGGCCCTTCTTGTCTATTGCAATGTCGGCGACCACCGTCGGAGGGCGATAGGCACTCGTAATTGCCGGCGTTTGGCCCGGAGCCAGCTTAATCTCAGTCCTGAAACCAAAATACATGAATGCCGCCAGGCGCATTGGGGAACCGTTTGCCAGCACGGAAGGATAAGCGCGTGTTTTGCTGCCACCATGCGTCCCATCAATCTGCTCCTGCGCCCATGTCGCCCACCATAGATCGAGAAAATTTTGCGAGAGGCGTCTAAGATCGCTATCATCTGCGAAATCAAAATAATTATAAAAGGGCGACAATGTGTACTGCGCATAAGTCGGAGAAAAATATTCAATCAAAACTCCATTTCTTGCTCGTGATTTTATGTAAATTTTCAAGTATTTAGACCACGCATCTTTTTGCTCTTGAGCATTTGAATTGTCTTCATATTTGAATTCCCCTATTTCCGGATACATCATGGAGAGGCGCGCGGCAGACCAGCATGTGGCGTCGCGCTGAGCGCCGTGATTCTCAGACCCCCAAATCGACCAAACGTCTTCGCGGCTGGCCTCTTTAATTTTACAAGTGGGGCCTGCCCATTTTTGAAATATTCGTATTGCTGCAGCTTCGATTTCTGGGTCGATCAATCCGGCTTGCTTTTCTCCATTTTTTCCGAAGAACATGAGAGTTCTGAAAAGCAGTCCGGCGCGCACTCCATGAAACTCCGTAAGACCAGCGCTCGTTGAAAGCCGCGTTACGGCGGCGCGTAGGTAACCGTTCGCGGTCCTCACGTTTGATGCGCTCGGCTCCTCATAAAACAATGTCAAAGCACCATTTAAAAGTCCGAGAATGCAAGGATCCCTATAATCCTCCGTTCGGCATTGCGTTTCTGGAAAAGGTTCGTGTATCTGATGATTTAAAATTTCGTTCTTTCGAATATTAACGTCGCGATACGTGTAGGCGGGCGGGTTGCTCTCAAAAGAAAATGTCTGATCAGATCCAAAGACTAATGCAGTTATAAAAATAAATGCGACCCGCAATCCACACGGCAACCGCATTTTTTTTACCATGTTGCGTAATCCTTGCAGACATTTGAATATAACACGAATGACGCCACCAAGTGTGGATGGAATACGTCGCATTACATCTAAGTTAAAATGCCGAAGCATCTTCGTCTTCTCACCTTATCCCATCCACGCCCGATCTCATCGGCACGTTCATAAAACAACATCTGGTTCATATGTGGCAAAATGGTGTTGCAACAATCGCGGGAATTAGATCTGACTTGAGACCCTGATCCCCCTCCCGATTTTGGCAGTGTCCCTCGACCATGGAGACGGACGATGCGAGCCTCACGGTTCACAGAGGAACAAATTATCGGGATGCTGAAGGGTACCCCTCCGGCGAAGAACGCCTTGCGGCGTTTGGTGGATGACGTGAAGTCCTAGGTGTTCAGTCCCGAGGTCAAGTGGTCTGGCTGGAGGCTGAAGCGCTGGGG